>DATLPO010000042.1:0-4599 GCA_035535675.1 Candidatus Limnocylindria bacterium | reverse complement strand
GCGCCGCGCGGAGGCAGCGGCCGGTGAATCCTCTGTCGAACCGATGCCGTACCGATTCGAGTCGGGTGTGTACGAGTGCACGAAGTACATGTACGACCCGTCGTCGATGCCCTCCCACAGCTTTGAGTAGTCGGTCTGCGTCACGCGGCACCAGCCGATCACCGGCAATCGCCCGCTCGTGTTGACTTCCCGCACGCGTCCCGGCAGCAGCCCGAGCCCCTGGTGCCGCCCGTGCTCCATCGACTCCTCGAAAAGCAGCTGGTAGCCGAGGCACACGCCGAGGACGGGAGTGCCACCGCCCGCCAGCTCGACCACGCGCCTGCCCAACCCACCCTGCGACAGCTTTTCGAGGGCTGGCGCAAAAGCTCCAACCCCCGGGAGGACGATGCCGTCGGCGCTCTCGAGCTCGTCAGGGTTGGATGTGAGCTTGGGGTCCGCACCGACGTGGAGGAGCGCGCGCTCGACGGAGCGCAAGTTGCCCACCCCGTAGTCGACGATGGCGATCATCCGAGCAGGCCCTTGGACGAAGGCACACCCGGCCCGCCATCTGCAGTCATTGCCTGCCGCAGCGCGAGGCCGAGGGCCTTGAACGTGGCCTCAGCGATGTGGTGACGGTTGCGTCCCCTGATCACGTCAACGTGGATCGTCGCGCCAAGGTGAATAGAAAGAGCCCGCCAGAACTCCTCGAGGACTTCCGACTCCATCGTCCCAATGCGCCCGCGCAGGGAAACGTTGTAAGAGAGATACGGTCGCTTGCCGAGGTCGACCACCACCCGCGCGAGCGACTCGTCGAGCGGCGCATAAGCCGAGGCGAACCGAGTGATCCCGCCTCGATCACCCAGAGCCTGTGACAGCGCCTGACCGAGGATGATGCCCGCATCCTCTACGAGGTGGTGCGTGTCGATCTTCACGTCACCTGATCCGCGAAACGTGAGGTCGAAGCCCCCGTAGCGGGCGACCTGCTCGAGCATGTGATCGAGGAAAGCGAGCCCTGTCGCAACCTTTACCTTCCCATGCCCATCGAGGTCGACCTTCGCGCGCAGGCGCGTTTCTTTGCTGTTCCGGGTGACGTCGCCTTCTCTACTCAAGTCGCACCTCCACCGCGTGCGCGTGCGCACTCAATCCTTCCATCGCCGCCAGCCGCACCGATGCCTCTCGCAGCATCTCGAGGTCGTCGCGGTCGAGGCTCATGACGCTCGTCCTCTTCATGAACGTGTGCACGCCAAGCGGCGACCCGAAGCGAGCCGCGCCCCAGGTCGGCAGCGTGTGATTGGGACCGGCAGCGTAATCACCAAGCGGCACGGTGGCATAGGCTCCCACGAAAACCGCGCCGGCGTTCTCGACCTTGGTGGCGAGCCGGGCAGCGTCCTCGGTGACGATGAGGAGATGCTCGGGGGCGAAGTCGTTGACCAGCTGCATTGCCTTTTCGATGTCGGCCACCACGACAATGCAGCAGGTCGCCGCGCGGATGATCTCAGCGCGCTCCAGTCCTTTGACAAGGTTCTCGAGCTCCTCCTCCACCCGATCAGCAAGAGCTGACGAATCGGTCACTAGAACCGCACACGCCAGCGGGTCATGCTCCAGCTGGGCCGCGAGGTCTGCAGCGACAAAATCCGCGCGCGCGGCCGCGTCGGCGATAACCATCACCTCGGTCGGCCCTGCAATGCCATCGACACCGACCGCGCCGAACACCTCGCGTTTGGCCAGCGTCACATAGATGTTGCCGGGACCGGCGACCACGTCAACGCGCGGAATGGACGCCGTTCCGTACGCGAGCGCGGCGATCGCCTGCGCACCTCCAACCCGATACACGGCGTCGACGCCGGCGATGTGCGCCGCGGCGAGAATTGCAGTCGGCACCGAGCCGTCAGCCCGTGGCGGCGTGGCGATGACGACCTCCGGCACCCCCGCAACGCGAGCGGGAATCGCGGTCATGAGAACCGTGGAAGGGTATGCCGCCCTGCCACCCGGCGTGTACAGTCCAGCCCGCCGCACTGGTCGGGTGATCAGCTTGAGACCCGGCGATCCGGTGGTCGTCGCCTGCGTCTGTTGCGAGTGGAAGTCACGAATGCGCCCGGCCGCAAACTCCAATGCCGCGCGGTCAGGAGCGGCAATCCGGCCGGCTGCGGCGGCCAGCTCGCTCGGGTCGACCTCGAATCTCTCGCCGCGATCGGGAGCCCAACCGTCGAATCGAGCGCCATAGTCGCGCAGCGCGTCGTCCCCGTCGGCGGCCACCCTGGCGCAGATCTCCGCGACAGCGGCGCGCTCTCTCGCGAACAACGAAAGATCAATGCGCCTTTGCGATAAATGCGACTCACGCCAGGAATCGGAATCAAAGCGCTTGACAGGCATGGCCGCTCCTAAGAGACCGCCGCGCGCGCGGACGGTTGGTCGGCGGCTTCGCGAAGGCGCGCGACCATCGACTGGACCGCGGCGGTGCGGGTCTTGAGGCTCGCCTGGTTTGCGATGAGTCGCGCGGTTGAGGCGCCGAGCACTGCAGCAACACGAAGCTTGTTCTCGCGCAGCGTGCGGCCAGAGGCGGTGAGATCGACGATGCCGTCGACAAGACCCACCTGAGGCGCCAGCTCGACCGATCCGTGGAGGCGGACCACCTCGACCGATTGACCCTGGGCCTCGAACCACGACGCAGCAGTGCGCGGATATTTGGTGGCGACGCGAAGCAAGGGCGGCCAGGTCTCGCGGCCCGCCAGCTTCGAAGTTGCGGGAACGGCGAGCACCAGGCGGCAGCCGCCGAAGTGCAGGTCCGCGAGCTCGTAGTGCGCGCCATGCGATTCCCACAGCACGTCCTTGCCGACAATCCCGAGGTCTGCAGCTCCGTGGTCGACATAGGCCGCCACGTCAGCGGGGCGCACAAGGATGACCCTGACCGCTGGTCGCTCAACCAGCAGCTTGCGGCCGAGCTCGGCGGCGCTCAGGCGCACGACACCCGACCGGGCGAGAATCCTCAATGCGCCTGGCAGAAGGACCCCGGTAGGAAGTGCTATCGCGACCTTTTGCTTCGTCATGCGAGCGAACCCGCAAGGCGCGCCGCCACCTGCTCGGGTGGCAGCCGCCGGGCTCGCCGGCCGGGTGCAGTCCACGAAGTGGTCTTCGCAGTGCGGCAGTGGATCAAGTTGGCAGCGCCAACTGCATGCCACCATGCAGTCGCCTCTAAGTGGCCTCTCGGTTCGGTGTCGACCACGGCCCGCATTCCAAACAGGCGCAGGGTGGATCCAAGGCGCAGCGCCGTCGCCAGGCCAGGAGCTTCCCAGGCGACAGCTGCATCGAGGCGCGGCAGCGCGGGCGGACGGGTGGCGCGCGTGAGCATCTCCCACACGAGATCGAGCTGGACCACGAAACCCGTTGCTGGTGCGGGCCGCCCAAAGCGGCCGAGGAGCCCGTCGTAACGGCCGCCCTGCGCAACTGGCCGGCCGAGGTCCGGACCGTAGCCCTCGAAGATGATCCCTGTGTAGTAGTCGAAGTCGCGGATCGCGCCAAGATCGAGGCTGACGACATTGCCCAGGCCGTGGGCAGCCAGCAGCTCGAGCACTCGGGCGAGCTCGGAAAGCGCAAGCTCCGAGCGCCGGTTGCGAACCAAGCCTCCGGCGGCGTCGAGGATCTCAGATCCACCACGCAAGGCTGGAAAGCGAAGCAGCAGCTCATGCTCGGCGGACCGAAGAGTGGTCCGCTCAAGGATCTCCTCGAGAGCGACGAAGTCGCGCGCCGCGAGCGCGCTGCGAACGCCGGCCTTGACCTCGTCGGGAAGCTTGACCGCGTCCATGATCCCCTGGAAAAACTCCGCGTGACCGACATCGACCTGGTACCGGCGCACGCCTGTCGCCTCCAGGCACCGCGCCGCAAGCGCGATGACCTCGGCGTCGGCCACCACCCCTGGCGCGCCGACGAGCTCGGCCCCGACCTGATACGTCTCGCGCCTCTGCTGGAAGCGACCCTCGTCGGTGGACAGCACAGGACCCGCGTAGCAGAGCCGCATCGGCAGAGGCGCGGTGCGCAGCTTGCCGGCGACGACACGTGCGACAGGCACCGTCCGCTCTCCGACCAGTGCGACCACCTCTCCACGCGCATCTGTGAATTTGAAGAGGCGGCGTCTCTGCTCCGCGCCGAGACCGAGCGCGAGCACGTCAAGGCTCTCCACCATCGGGGTGATGACATGGCGGTAGCCCCAGCGACGCATCTCTGCGAGCAACGATTCCTGGGCTTCGCGCAGAACCTCGGCTTCCTCGGGCAGGAGGTCGCGAAACCCGGGCACTCCCCCGAGTTGAGGTATCACCCTGGATTTTGGACTACGGTCGGTGAAGAGACCTCCGGGCTCGGGCCACTGACCTTGGTTCAGCTGTCATCGTCGTCGTCGTCATCGTCGTCTTCTTCCTCGGTGTCAGCCGACTCTGCAAAGTCAAGCGGTTCGGCTTCGTCATCCACCGCGTGCATCCCTTCCTCGATCTCCGAGCCCTCGACCACGGCATCGCTGAGAGGCTCCTCTTCGTCCTCACCCGCAAAGATCTCGACTTCGCGAGCCAGCAAGCTCTCCTTGGTGTAAGGACGGAACTCGACCTCGCGCTTGCGCCGCATAGGAAAGCT
>DATLPO010000041.1:0-5609 GCA_035535675.1 Candidatus Limnocylindria bacterium | reverse complement strand
CGCGCAGTGGCGGAGGTGCTGGAGATCATCCGCCGCGCACGCGAAGGCCAGACTTAATCCAATGCCCCTAGAGGCCTGCCCGGGGATCCCCACCGTATCTTTGGCGCCCATGCGGTCCATCTGCGTCGTTGCAACCTCCGCTCCTCGCTTACGCATCAACGGATGCGCGCGCTCCGGTGCTCGGCTGCGCCTAGCAGCTGGACCACCTGGCCACCAAATCTATCGGTGGGGCCCCCGGGCATGCCTCTAGATCCAACTCCAGTCCCGGAAGAGCTGCGCGGCCTGCGTGTAGCGCTGCTGGTCGCGGGCGGGATTGCGGCTTACAAGCTCGTCGACCTGGCTTCGGCGCTGACCCAGGCGGGGGGCGAGGTTCGCGTCGCGATGACAGCGTCGGCCTCGCGGTTCGTCGGTGCCCCTTCGTTTCGCGGCGTCACAGGCAACCCGGTGCTCACCGGGCTGTGGGCGGCGGACGGCGCGCCCGAGCCCCACGTTTTCCTCGGCGACTGGGCGCAGCTCGTGCTGGTCGCGCCGGCGACAGCCAACGTCATTGCCCGAATCGCCCACGGCCAGTCCGACGACGTCGTCACTGCGACGGTGCTCGCCGCGCGCTGCCCGGTAATCGTGGCGCCGGCGATGAACGATGCGATGTGGTCGAAGAAAGCGGTCCAGGACAACATCGCGACGCTTCGCCAACGAGCCATGACGGTCGTCGACCCCGAAGCCGGGCATCTCGCCAGCGGCCACGTCGGCACGGGCCGGCTTGCGGGCTCGGGTCAGCTGTTGAAGGCGATGGCGGATGCGGCACGATCGCGCTACGACCTGGCAGGGCGGCGCGTTGTCGTCACCGCCGGTGGCACTCGCGAGCCGATCGACCCTGTGCGCTTCATCAGCAACTACTCCAGCGGAAAGATGGGGTTCGCGTTGGCCGCAGCCGCGGCGGATCGCGGAGCGCAGGTAGTCCTCGTGTCGACCGCGTCTCATCCCACCCATCACGGTGTGGATGTCCGGCCGGTCGAGACTGCCGAGGAGATGCTGGGGGAGCTCAGGACGCAGCTCTCCGGCGCCGACCTGCTGGTGATGGCAGCGGCCGTTGCCGACTTCCGACCGGCTAAGCTCGCCGACCACAAGATCCGGCGCGAAGAGACAAAACGTCTGACGCTTGACCTCGAGCCGATCCAGGACCTCGTGGCGACGCTGGGCGGTGAAAAGGGATCTGCCGGCGTGTATCGGGTCGGCTTCGCGGCGGAAGGGTCGGACCTCGACGCCAAGGCCCTCGACAAGATGAAGAGGAAGGGCCTGCAGGCGATAGTCGCCAACGACATCTCGCGCAAGGACGCAGGGTTCGGCAGCGATTACAACGCCGGCGTCATCCTGTTCGCCGACGGGGCGAAGCAGGAAATCATGCGGATGACCAAGCGCGAGATGGCGGATCGTATCCTGGACTTGGTCGGCCCACGTCTCGCTTTGAGGGGGGACGTCCCCCCTCAAGGTGCCGGGCCTGGCGAAGCCAGCTCCCGGCACACCCCCCCTTTGAAGAACTAAGCCGTTGCTGTACGCAGAGGTCGCCGTCGAGGCGGGGCGCTCACTCGACCGGGAGACTTACACGTACCAGGTGCCCGACGGCATCGACGTGGTGCCAGGCCATCGCGTCACGGTGCCTTTCGGCAGGCGATCGAGCTACGGATTCGTCGTCTCGCTCGGCACGGAGGAGCCGGGGGTCGAGACGAAGCCCATCGCGACTGCAGGCGGGGACCCGCTGCTGCTGCCTCACCAGGTGGCGCTGGCGCGCCTGGTCGCCGACCACTACTGGGTGCCTCTGATCGAGTGCCTTCGCGCGATGCTGCCGCCACGGGTCCGTAAGTCGGGGTCCGCCGGTTCGGGTCCGTCGAGCCGGCAGCGGCGGCACAGCCGCCTGCTCGAGCTCGCCAACGTCTCCGGAACCCCAGCCACCGCTGCGCAGCTGACCGGCGAGCAGGCGGCCGCGCTCGAGGTGATCGGAGGCAACCCGGCGACGCTTCTGCACGGGGTGATCGCCAGCGGCAAGACGGAGGTTTACCTGGCGGCGGCGGAGCAGGCTCTCGCGCAGGGACTTCGCGTGCTCCTGCTGGTGCCCGACATCTCTCTGACGCCCCAGCTCGTGGAGCGTGTGAGGGCAAGGCTGGAGGCGCCGATCGCGATCTTGCAGAGCCAGCTCACCGAGCTCGAGCGCGCCCAGCAGTGGTGGCGGACGCGCCGAGGTGAGGCGCAGGTGGTCCTCGGGAGCAGGTCGGCGGTATTCGCTCCCATTCCGCGGCTGGGACTGATCTGTCTCGACGAGGAGGGGACTGCCTCCTACAAGCAGGACAGAACGCCGCGATATGAGACGGGTTGGGTGGCGCGCAGGCTTGCGGCGCTCACGGGCGCGCGGCTGGTCGCCGGCTCGGCGACGCCGAGTGTTGTGACGTACCACGACGCTAAGCAGGGCGTGCTTGCGCTGGCCAGGCTGACCAAGCGCGTTCGTGGTCACGACGCCGAGGTTGAGCTCGTGGACATGCGCGATGAGGCAGCGGCAGGGAACCGGCAGCCGCTTTCTCGGCGCCTTGTGGAGGTGGTCGGCAGGACGCTCGACAACGAGGAGCAGGTGATCCTCTATCTCAACCGGCGCGGGATGAGCACGTTCGTGTTGTGCCGCGACTGCGGGAAGTCTGTGCAGTGCCTCGGTTGCTCGGTCGCACTCGTTCAGCACGCCGAAATCGACGGCTTGGTTTGCCATTACTGCGGATACTCACGAGCAATGCCTTCGGTGTGCGACCACTGCGGGAGCCGGAACATCCGCGGCATGGGCATGGGGACGCAGCGTCTCGAGAGCATGGTCAAGAAGCTGTGGCCGGGCGCGCGAGTGCTGCGGTTGGACAGCGATGCGGCGCGCGGGCCCGACTCCTACTTCGACATCTGGGAGGCTTTCAGCGAGCGGCGCGCAGACATCCTGGTCGGGACGCAAATGGTGACGCGCGGACTCGACCTGCCGGCTGTCACCTGCGTGGGCGTGGTCGACGCGGATCTTCCACTTCACTTCCCTGACTATCGGTCGGCGGAGAACACCTTCGCCCTGGTGGTGCAGGTGGCGGGGCGGGCAGGGCGCGACGGGCGCTCGTCGCGGGTCGTGGTGCAGACCAGCAACCCGGAGCACTACAGCCTGAGGTGCGCCGCAACCGGAGATTACGAAGGTTTCTATGCCGCCGAGCTGCCGTCACGGAAGGCCTTCACGTTTCCGCCGTTCGCAGAGCTGGCAGTGCTCACGCGCGCCGATGCTGACGACGCTCGCGCGGCGGCGGTGGCGCGAGAGGCGGCCGAGGAGATCGCGAGCGGGTTGCTGCGCGAGGGCATCGATGGGATTCGTGTGATGGGACCGGCGCCGGCATTCATTCATCGCTTGCGCGGCGAGTACAGGTGGCAGGTGACGTTGAAGGGGGATGGTCTCGAGCGGGCGCGGCACCTTGCGCCGCGCGGGCGCGGGTGGAGCTACGACGTCGACCCGGTGACCTAAGCAGGATCGGTTTTAGGGGTCCGCGGGTAAAATCGATCTCGTGGTTCGACCGATTCTCAACTTTGAGCACGCCGTGCTTCGCCAGAAGGCGAAGAAGGTGCCGCGCGTCGACTCGTCGATCCAGCGTCTCATCGACGACCTTGTCGAGACGATGCTCGACGCGCCAGGCGCGGGGTTGGCGGCGCCACAGATCGGGGTTTCGCTGCGCGTTTGCGTCGTCAAAGGCGACGAGAACCAGATCTGGAGCCTGGTCAACCCCGAGATCGTCAAGCACGACGGGGTACAGGTCGGCTACGAGGGATGCTTGAGCTACCCGGGGTGGGTGGGAGAGGTCGCGCGCCACGAAACAGTCGTCGTCAAAGGACGCAACAGGCACGGTAAAGAAGTGCGCATCAAGTCCACCGGGTTTACCGCGCGCGCCTTCCAGCACGAGCTCGACCACCTTGACGGAGTGCTTTTCACCGACAGGCTGACCACTCTCGACACGCTTCGGCGGGTCGAGGAGCTGGAGGCCGACGAGCAGGAGGCCGCTGTCGCGGCGGCTGCAGGTTAAGCCTTCCTGAAGCTCGTTTTCGCAGGCACGGCGGAGTTTGCCGTCCCGTGTCTGCAAGCGTTACATGCGGCAGGCCATGAGATCCAGCTGGTGATCACGCAGCCTGATCGACCCGCCAGCCGGGGACTGAAGGTCATGGCTTCGCCGGTCAAAGTGGCCGCACTTGAGTTGGGGATCGAGGTGTATCAGCCGGAACGGGTTCGCGATCCGGAAGCTGTCGAGAGGCTGCGCCGCCTCGCGCCGGAACTTCTGGTGGTCGTGGCTTATGGGCAGATCATTCCCAAATCGATCCTGTTGATACCGGTGCGGGGAGCGGTCAATGTCCACGCCTCGTTGCTGCCACGTCATCGCGGCGCAGCCCCTGTTGCGCATGCCATCCTCACGGGCGATGCCGAGACTGGCGTCACGATCATGAAGATGGACGAGAAGCTCGACCATGGTCCGGTGCTGACTGCAAGGAGGACTGTGATTGGCGAACGGGAGGACGCAGCCTCGCTCACGTTGCGACTCGCGGAGATGGGCGCGCAGCTGCTGGTCGAAACCCTTGCGCGATTGGACGAGATCAAGCCCGTCGAGCAGGACGATGGGGAATCGACTGTTGCGCCAAGGCTTCGTCGGGAAGATGGCGAGCTCGATTGGGACGTTGGAGCAGAGGAGATCGATCGCAGGGTCAGGGGCTTGCAGCCTTGGCCGGGAGTCACATTGCCGACGAAGAAGGGTCGGGTGAAGGTGTTGAGCGGGCACGTCGAAGGCGATCGTTACGTGCCCGATATGGTCCAGCTGCCTGGGAAGCGACCCGCTCCCGCGAAACAGGTGTTGAGTGATGCCTGACAAAAAAGATGACAAGGCGCGTGATGTTGCGGTCAACCGTCGCGCTTATCACGACTACTTCATCGACGACAAGCTCGAGGCCGGGATCATGCTGACCGGCACCGAGGTCAAGTCGGTGCGCAACGGGCGGACCAACCTGCGTGACGGCTTTGTGCGCATCGATGGCAACGAGGCGTGGCTGGAGAATGTGCACATCTCGCCCTATGCCGAGGCGAATCTCATGAACCATGAGCCGATGCGGCCACGCAAGCTGCTGCTGCATCGCAAGGAGATCGCTTCGCTCATCGGGAAGGTGAGGCAGAAGGGGTACACGCTGATCCCGCTGCGGGTCTACTTCGCGCGGAACCGGGCGAAGGTGGAAGTGGGGTTGGCGCGAGGCAAGAGGCAGTACGACAAAAGGGAGGCGATCGCGGAGCGGGACGCAAAGCGCGATATCGCTCGGGCGATGAGGACGCGCGGGTAGCGTCAGGCAGCCAGGTTTATCCCAATCGCTCGCAGTCGTTTGTTGAGAGAGTCAAGCGCGAACTGCAGGATCTCGCTCTCGGTGTGGCCGAACTCGGTGATGTACTTCGGATCGGGTGGCTCGAGCGTGCCCGCGACCAGGGGCAGACATTCGACGAGCGTTCGCTGAATCAGAGGCGCGAATCGCTTGGGGTCCTCGCGCACGGCTTCCTGGAGCACCTTGATCCCGAAGCTCAC
>DATLPO010000040.1:0-6654 GCA_035535675.1 Candidatus Limnocylindria bacterium | reverse complement strand
CCGATGTCATGGTCGCCGGAGGCGTGGAGAGCATGACCCGCGCGCCGTGGGTGATGCCCAAGCCTGACGGCGCGTTCCCCCGCGGCCAGCAGACGATGTACGACACGGCCATCGGATGGCGGCTCGTCAACCCGAAGATGGCCCAGATGTACGGCACTCTCCAGATGGGGGAGACCGCCGAGCGTGTGGCGCAGAAGTACGAGGTATCGCGCGAAGACCAGGACGCATTCGCGTTACGCAGCCATCAGCGCGCGGTAGCCGCGCAGAAGTCAGGCAGGCTTGCCGAGGAGATAGTCCCCGTTGAGGTGGCGCAGCGGAAGGGCGAGGCACTGCGTATTACCGACGACGAGGGGCCACGACCGGACTCAACACTTGATGCGCTCGCCAAGCTGAGGCCCGCCTTCGCCGAGAACGGTTCGGTGACCGCGGGCAACTCATCTCCCCTGAACGACGGCGCGACGGCGCTAGTGCTGATGTCCGACGCTGAGGCGAAGCGGCGCGGATTGAAGCCGCTGGCGAGCCTCGTCGCCGCGGCGTCTGCCGGCGTGCATCCCGACTACATGGGCATCGGCCCGGTGCCCGCCTCGATGAAGGCGCTCGAAAAGGCAGGTCTTCACGCTTCGGACATGGGCCTTGTCGAGCTCAACGAGGCTTTCGCGTCGCAGTCACTCGCGTGCGTGCGCCTGCTCGGGCTCGACGAGGAGAAGGTGAACGTGAACGGCGGCGCGATCGCTCTGGGGCATCCGCTCGGCTCGAGTGGTGCGCGCCTGGTCGGCACCCTCGTGAGGGAGATGGCGAAGCGGGACGTTGAGTACGGCCTCGCCACCATGTGCATCGGCGTCGGCCAGGGCATCGCCTCAATCTGGAAGAGGGCATAGCGCTGGCCGAACGTGACCCTCAGGCAGTACGCGCGATGTTCGATCGCATCGCTCGACGTTATGACCTGGTCAACACAGTTCTCTCGGGCGGGACTGACGCGAGCTGGCGCCGGAAGGCGGCACGCGAGACAGGTTTGAAGGCGGGTGGGTCGGCCCTCGACGTCGCGTGCGGTTCGGGAAAGTTGACAGGTGAGCTGGCGCGGCTCGCCGGCCCGGCCGGCAGGGTCGTCGGCCTCGACTTCAGCGTTGAGATGCTGGAGGTGGCGCGCCGCGAGCATCCAGGAATCAAGTTCGTCGAGGGAGATGCCCTCAACCTTCCTTTTGATGACGCGAGCTTCGACGCAAGCACGATCGCCTTCGGTCTGCGCAACCTGGCGGATCCGATTCGCGGGTTGCGCGAGATGCTGCGTGTCGTGACGCGCAGGGCGGTGGTGTTGGAGTTTGTACGTCCGCCGAAAGGTCCTGTGGGCACCGCCTACCGTCTCTATCTCAAGGCTCTGCTGCCGGCCATCGGCGGAGCGATCTCTGGGCAGCCTTCGGCGTATCGGTACCTCAGCGACACGGTCGACTCATATCGCACGCCTGGCGAGCTGCAGGCGATGGCGACCGCGGCGGGGTGGACGAACGTCAGCTATAAAGGGCTCGCGATGGGAACTGTGGGGATCGTCTCTGGAGCGAAGGAATGAACTTCATCTGCGCTACTTGCGGAACGCAGTTCGAGGACAGCGGCGATGCGCCGCCGGAACACTGTCCGATCTGCGAGGACCCGCGCCAATACGTCGGGTCGGGCGGCCAGCGCTGGACCACGATGGACAAGCTCCGGAAAAACCACCACAACGAGTTCCGCCGCCATGAGGACCGGTTGATTGGAGTGGGGAGCGCGCCCGACTTCGCGATCGCCCAGCGGGCGCTGCTCGTGCAATCGCCTGCCGGCAACGTGCTTTGGGACTGCATCACGCTGCTCGACGAATTCACCGAAACGACAATCAATGGCCTCGGTGGGATCAAGGCCATCGCGATCTCCCATCCTCACTACTACTCCGCGCTGGCTGATTGGTCGTCAGCCTTCGACGCCCCTGTTTACTTGCATGCAGGCGATCGGCAGTCGGTGATGAGGAGCTCGAATTCGATAGTCCATTGGGAGGGTGACGAGCTCGAGCTTCATGACGGGATGCGGCTGGTCAACACCGGCGGCCATTTCGAAGGAAGCGCCGTGCTTCACGTCCCGTTCCTGGCGGGCGGACGCGGGGCGTTGTTGACCGGCGACACGATCCAGGTCATTCCCGATCGGAACTATGTCTCGTTCATGTACAGCTATCCCAACTTGATCCCTCTCCCGGCCTCCAGCGTCGAGAGGATTGCGGATTCAACGGGCCGGCTCGAGTACGACAGGATCTACGGGGCCTGGTGGGATCGGGTCATTCCAACCGGCGCCAAGGATGTGGTGGCGCGGTCGGCCCAGCGCTACGTGAAAGCGATCAGCAGTTAAGAGTTCCGGTCCACAGCCGAGCGCGCCAATCCGACCAGGGTCGGGCGCAGGCCGTCAAGCTCGACCGCCTCAAGCTCGCGTAGGGCGGCTTCGGCGAGACCACGTGCCTCGTCGCCGACTCTCTGAAGCGCGTCGCTCGACCTGACAAGCTCGGTCACGCGCTCGACCTCGGCGTCGCCTAGCGTTCCGGCAAGGAGGCGTCGCACCTCGGGCCCTACCTCCCTGTCCTCTGCTGCATAGATGAGGGGGAGGGAGAGGACGCGCTGGCGGATGTCGAGGCCCACCGGCTTGCCTGAGCTAGGGCTGAAGTCGACCATGTCGTCGGCCATCTGGAAGGCGACTCCCAGGAGGTCGCCGTAGCGCCTGAGGGCCTCGACGGCTACGGGGTCGGCCTCCGACAGCAGGGCGCCTGAGGCGCAAGAGGCTGCGAAGAGGGCGGCTGTCTTGCCGCGCACGACCTTGAGGTAGGAGTCGTGGTCGCCAGGGAACGCTCCGCGCAGGGCCACGTCGTCGATCTGCGAGGCGCATATCGCCTCCAGCGCCTCGGCCACAGTGGAGGTCACGTCGCCGTTGCCGATCTCCGCGATCAGCCTGGTCGCCTTGGCGAAATAGAAGTCGCCCACGGCGATCGCGCGCTCCGCGCCTTCCATGGCGGCGACGGTGGGCCGGCCCCGGCGGTGGGTGCTCTCGTCGACATAGTCGTCGTGGATGAGGGTGGCGTTGTGGAGAAGCTCGATGGCGGCGGCCAGGGCCGCTGCGCGGAGTGGATTGTGCTTGGGGCCGATCTGCGCGCTGAGCTGGACCAGGCGGGGGCGCAGGCGCTTGCCGCCTGCTTCGACGAGTCGGCGCATGGGGACGGCGACGGGGTCGGGGTCGACCATCAGCTGGCGGGTGAGCTCGAGCTCGACCAGGTCTTTATCTCGGACGGCGCTTGGGAGTACATGCCCCCCTCCGGCGCTGCGCGCCACCTCCCCGCGCGTACCGCGCAGGGAGGATATGGCCGGCACAAACTCGCCATCTAGTTGGATGGCCAGTTGGCGCGAGCGGGGGCCGTCTAGCTCTACGGCGAAGACTGATTGCCACCGGCCCAGGACCAGGTCTCCTTCCTCTACCAGCACGGTCGTGAAACCTGTCAGGAGCAGCTGGCGGCAGTGGGCGTGGCCGTTGACCGGTTCGTCGACCGCGATGTCAAACCTGCGCGCGAAGTCGTCGTGCTCGTAGCCGGCGCCGCTTGGGGCCAGTCTTTCGAGCAGGGATTCAAAGTCGCGCAGCAGCAACGGCTCGTTCTCGTTGACCGCCAGGCCCACAGTCGTGTGCAGCGACTGCAGGTGTATGCGCCCGACGCGCAATCCCGATCGGCGGACCTCTTCTCGCAGCTGCTCGGTGATATCGACGAACTGCGTCGTGCCCGATGTTTTGAAGCGCAGCCTTTTGGCGATCATCGCCCGCTCTCGAACGCGCCGACCAGCAGGTCGCGCACCGGCCGGCCGCCGGTGCCGGAGGCCGCCGCCGCGGACATCTCCTCGATGGCGCGGGCGAAAGCGACCTGGAGGTCTTGCGAGGCATGGTCGGCGAGGAGGCGCGAGGCGCGCGCGAGGCAGAGGTCGCCCATCAGGAGCGCCGCGGCGGGAGCCGCGCGGCCGCCGAGGCCTTGCAGCCTGATCCCGGCTTCGATGAGGGCCGCTGCGAGGGCCAGCTTAGGCTGGACTGCGTCGTCATAGGAATCCACAACATCGAGGTAGGACCTATAGGTGTCCGAGAGGCCGTCCTCCCAGAGGCCGTCCAGCCGATCCAGCTCGCGGCCGATCACCAGGGCCTGGGCGGTCACGGCACCGGCTCGATCAGCGTGGCGGCCAGCTGGTTGAAGGCGGAGAGGGCGCGGAGGCAGGACTCGTCGTCGCGTGTGACCACGTAGTAGAGGCCGAAGCCGAGCACTGTGTTCAGGATCAGCGGCACGAGGACCTCGCGATCGACTGTCAGCCTGACGAGCCCGCCCTCCTCGAGGCGGTCGAGCTGCTCCTGGATCACCTCGCGGTACCTGGTGAAGAGCTCCGGCAGGTAAGCGCGGAGGCGCTCGGTCCGGGGGGCCTGGACGAGGAGGTCGAAAGCGGCGAGCTGGATGTCGCCCAGCTGCCGAAGCGATGCCCAGATTGACTCGGCCCCGAGCTCCAGGACCTCCAGCGGGTCGGTGAGCTGGTTGAGAGCTGTCCGCAGCTCTTCAACCGACTGGGCCGTCAGGTACCGCCAGGCCTCCACCAGGAGCTCCGATTTGGTCGGAAACCAGTACTGGAGGTTGCCGATCGCGACCCCGGCTTTGGACGCGATCGACCTGACGCTGGTGCCCGAGTAGCCGTTCTCGAGGAGGGATTCGGCGGCCGCGTGGATGATCTGGTCACGGCTGCTTTCGGTTGCCGCAGGCGCCCCGGTCATACGTATGTACCATAGCGCAGCCCAGGCTCCGCGCGCGTCCTACAGAGGTTGGCAGGACGCGCCATACTCGTCCCGGCTGTGCGGACCATCGACACGATTTTTCCCAACGGGCTCTGTGGCGTTCTCCGGACCGATAACGCCGACGCCGGGTTTCAGGCCTGTCTCGCTGCGATCGAGGGCGGCATAGGCACCGTCGAGATCACCACCACCGTACCGTCCTGTTACGAGATGGTTCGGGGGCTACTCGCGACCACTGGCGGCAAGACGCGCATCGGGGTCGGCACTGTCTGGGATCCAGGCGCCGTCAGGGACGCCAAGGACGCCGGCGCCGACTTCGTGGTCACTCCTGTGCTGCTCCCAGAGGTCGCCGAAGCCTGCAAGCAAGAGGACCTCCTGTGCGTGCTCGGGGCGCTGACGCCGACCGAGATCTACCACGCTCGAGTCGCCGGGGCTGCCCTGGTCAAGGTCTTTCCGGTGGGGCCGGTGGGCGGCATCGAGTACATCCGAGCGCTCAACGGCCCCATGGGGGGCGTGCCCTACTGGGTGTCGGGTGGCGTCGAGATCGGGCACATCGCCGACTACTTGCGGCTCGGGGTGAGAGTTGTCGGTTTGACCAACGCTCTGTTCTCGCCTGAGGCGCTTGCCCACCGCGACATGGACACGATCAGGCGAAAGGCTGAGAGGGCGGCGGAGGCGGCGGCGTCAGCTCGAGGCGACTAGAGCGGCGTCAGCAGCCCACGTGGTACAGACACATCGTCTGGACGACGTTTGAGTACACGTTCATCAGCTGACCGCCGGTGGCCAGCAGGGCGACAATGACGATCAGGGCGACCAGCGCGAGGATGAGGGCATATTCGACCATGCCCTGCCCTGCTTGCATACGTCTGATGTGTTTCATTCTGGGTGTTGGCCTAGAAGCTTAACCTTTGAGCCCCCGCTTCTGGTCGCTGCAAGTACCAGAGCTTGCTCGACGACGACCCTCACCATGCGCTTCCGCCAGAAGTGGGTTAGATCGGTGTTGTCGAGGGGTTTTGCCGGCTTGGCAGCGAGCTCGGCCCCTTGGCGGATGGTCTCCTCGTCGAGCGTCTTGCCGGTCAAGAACTCGTCGGCAGCTCTCGCCTCGAGAGGGTGCGAGGCCACCGCCGAGAGCACGATCCGGCACCGCGCGACGGTGTCGCCGTCCATTTGCAGCGCCACTGCGGCGCCCGCGATTGGAAAGTCGATCGAGCCGCGCCGCCTCAGCTTCACGTACGCGGTGTGGTTTCCCTTGATCGCCGGCAGGCGCAGGGACGTCACCACCTCGTGCGGCTGCTTGGCCAGGTAGTCGATCCCGTCGTCCTTGTAAAGCGCCGCCACCGGCAGCTCGCGGTCGCCTTCGGGTCCCGCGAGTGTCACCAGGCCTTCGAGCGCCATCGCCATGGGGCCCGTGTCGGAGGAAGACACTGCCCAGCATCGCGGGCTGCTTGGCGCCACCAGACAGATGACTCCGTCCTTCTTCATGCAGAAGCCGATTGCCTTTCGCCACTCGTATGTCATGTCGTAGTAGTTGCAGCGCGTGTCGACGCAGAGGTTGCCGCCGATGGTGCCGGCGTTCCGGAGCGGGGGAGATGAGACGAGGCCGGAGGCCTCGGCGTAGCCGCAGAACTGCGCGATCAGGTGTGGATCTGCGGAAGCCGTCGCGAGCGTGACGCCGGCTCCCACCTCTGTTTCGTCTGAGCCTGACCGGATCTCGCGTGGCAGAAAGTCCAGCCCGATCAGTGCATCGACCTCGAACTGCCTGCGCTTCAACTTGGGAAACAGGTCGGTTCCGCCGGCCACGAACATCGCGCGCGGCCCGTACTCGGCGGCCATCAGCGC
>DATLPO010000039.1:0-2418 GCA_035535675.1 Candidatus Limnocylindria bacterium | reverse complement strand
TGTGGATCGAGCCGCTCCAGGAGTTGGCGATCGCTGGCCGAATTGGCGGCGACGGCGGCGTCCACGACCTCGAGGCCCTCGTCCGTCAGCTCGATCAGCACGCCGCGACGATCGTTGGGATCCGCGAGTCGACGGACGAATCCCCTGCGCTCGAGTCGATCGATGCGGCTCGTCACGCCCGCCGACGACAGCATGAGCCCTTTGGCGAGGTGCGTTGGAGAGAGCTGATGGGGTGGCCCCGTGATGCGAAGGGCGCTGAGCGCACCGACCTCTCCGCGATTCAGGCCGAACCGGCTGAAGGTCGCCTCCTGCCTTCTGGCGAGGTGCGGTCCGATGCGGCTGAGGCGAGCCGTCACCTGAAGCGCTCCGATCTCGAGGTCGGGGCGCGCCGTGTCCCAGCCAGTGAGCAATCGATCAGTCGTGTCATCCGCCATTCCGACAGTGTAACGCCCCAGAGTCCTTGACATAAGTATCTTTCTCGCGAGAGACTTATCTTCTACAGTATAGCCCAGGAGCAACGTCAATGGCGAGTAAGCGAACGGTCTCTGAAGCGGTCGTCGACTCGACGACCGATCCAGGAGTTGACCCTGGATCCGACACACGGTTGTTGGGCCAGCTGATCGGGGGGTCCGAGGACGCGCTCGCCGCCCTCTACGACAGACACGCGAGCGCGGTCTTCTCAGCTGCGATGCGGGCCAACAGTGATCGCTGGATTGCTGCGGAGGTCGTCCAGGAGACGTTCCTCGCCCTCTGGAATCGGGCGGAGCAGTTCGACCCGTCGCGCGGCACGCTACCTGCGTGGTTGGCGACGATCGCCCGCAACCGGGCAATCGATCGCCTTCGTTCTGCGGCCCGCCACGACCGAGCCGCCAACTTTTCGTCGTTTGCCAATTCCGCCGCGGATGATCACTCGGTCGTCGAGTGGCTCACGGCCTCGGGCGAGCTCATCGGAGTGGCGGGGCCGCAGCCCGTCCCCGAGATCGCACTGTCGGACAAGGAGACGCGAGCATCGATCAGGGAAGCGCTCGACTCCCTGGATCCGGTGGAGCGTCGTGTGATCGTGCTCGCCTACGCCGGTGGACTTTCCCAGTCCGAGATCGCGACCTCGTTGGGCTGGCCGATCGGGACGGTCAAGACCAGGACGAGACGGGCCCTCCGCCGTCTGCGCGACCGGCTCGAGGCGTCCGGTGCGGGCGTGTCGACGGATACCACGGGATCCCAGCGTGGCGCACGTGAGAACCCAAGGTCGACGCATACCAGGCTGCCGGCGGTCGGGCTCGGGGAATGCCTGGCGCCGTGCTAAGGGTCAGCGTGTCGATCCCGGCCGCGATCGCATCGCCGAGTGAGCCATCGCACGGTGCAACGGCCAGCCGCGGAAACCAATGGGTTCGGTCGGGTCGTAGAAGCCACATCGCGGCCCCAGTTGGGCCCGACCATCAAGCGTTCGAGTAGAGGAGATTCACGGTGGCGACCTATTTGGACATCCACGACATCCCCGGCGTGAAGGCTGGCGACGTCATCGGGGCTCACGAGGCGGACGTCCGCATCCAGGACCAGTACGGGGTGAATTACAAGCACTACTGGGTGGATGAGGAAGCGGGCAAGGTCTTCTGCCTCGTGGAAGCGCCCGATCGGGAGTCTGCGAATCGCGTCCATCAGGAAGCCCACGGCCTGGTGGCCCACACGCTGCACCAGGTCGAGCAGGGCGCCTAGTCCATCAGTCCACGCCCACCCAGCCCCCGTTTCGCGCTGCAAGGGAGAAAGCAATGAAGACACGATTCGGGGCAGAGAGGTGCATCGATGCTCCCGCTCTGGTGGTCTACCATCTTCTCGCAGACTACCGTGAGCACCACCGCCCCGGCGGTTTTCTGCCGCCCGCGTTCGAGCAACTCGAGATCGCTCGTGGTGGCGTTGGTGCCGGTACGGAGTACCGCTTCGTGATGACCGTCGGCGGTCGCCGGCGGGCGGTCAACACAACGGTGAGCGAGCCGGTGCCAGGACACAAGCTCGTCGAGACTGGTTCGGGAATCGAAACGACGTTCACCGTCGAGCAGACCGTCGACGGCGCCCACGTGCAATTCGACACGGTCATGGACGAGCGTGGCCTCCGGGGGATCCTGAATCGCTTGTTCGCCGCGCGGATGCTCGGCCCGATTTACGCGGACGAGCTCCGGCGGCTCGAAGACCACGCCAAGGCGCATCCGCTGACCTTGTCATGAACCCCCGGACGCTCGGCCGGCATGCCGGGCCACACTCCGACGAGAGAGGCGTTATTCACGAAACGTAAGTGAGCCCGCGATCGTCGCGGGCTCACTCCGAGGACGGGGAACATGTCATCTAGGCGATGCTTGACCCCACCGCTGGCTGTGGCACGTTCAACGGTTGAGCCGCGATCGCATCAGTTCGGGCCAGGCCGAG
>DATLPO010000038.1:0-11012 GCA_035535675.1 Candidatus Limnocylindria bacterium | reverse complement strand
GACAAGTGCCTGTTTGCCCAGGCCTGCCTCCGCGAAGTTCTCGCGAGCGCGCGCAGCGCGCTTCCCATCCACCTCAAAAGTGGTCAGCATCCCGCCATCGGTCCCGCGCAGGAGCCAGATGCCGCTGTAGCCTGTCGCGGTACCGAGCTCGAGCACTCGCTTCGCGCCCGCGATCCGCACCAGCAGGCTGAGCAGTGCGCCTTCGTGGGTGTCGACGATGGGGATGCTTTCGCGATGCGCCTCGTCCTCCATACGCGCCAGCACCTTATCCCGTTTGGGGAGAAGGCCCACCATGTACGCCTCCAGCTCGTCGGTGACCTCGACCGGCTTCATTTTCGTGCTCCTATGCATTCCTGTCGTTCAGGAAGACGGTGACCAGCGGCTGCAGTGTGGTGATGTACTCGGCGAAGCGCCCGATGGCGCTTTGCTGAACCAGCTCATCGAGCTGGGCCGCGGGAATCGTTTCATACAGGCGAGACCAGCCGCGGTCCCAGGGCTCCAGCTCCGCGCGTGGCAGGCTCGCCTTGATCTCGACCATGCGGGGCCGGAAGAAGTCGAATGCCTTCTGATTGAACGAGGCCGTTCCCTCGAAGTGGAGCCCAAGCTCCAGCTTGCCTGCCCCGGTGTGATGCCACGCTTCGAAGTGGATCTCGGGGCGCCCGTAATGAAGCTTGAGCAGACGGCTGTGCCCGCGGCCGGTCTCGCAGCCTCGCAACTCTTGGGGAAGCTTCGACTTGACGCCTTTTCGGAGGCCGCCGAAGAACTCCGATGGCGTAAGCAGGACGGCATTTACCAACCGCCCGAATATATCTCGTAAGCTCCATTCGATGGCATACATCCCGACTGTCACGGAGAACGAGGGCGGCAACCGCGAGCGGAGCTTCGACATCTACTCGCGACTCCTGAAGGATCGAATCATCCTGATCGGACGCCCCATCGACGACGTCGTTGCCAACCTGGTGGTGGCGCAGCTAATCTACCTGTCGGCCGACGACCCTGAGAAGGAGATTCAGATCTACGTCAACTCCGCGGGCGGCGCGGTGACCGCCGGCTTTGCGATCTACGACACGATGCAGTACGTCCGCTCGCCGATCTCGACAGTCTGCATCGGCCGCGCGGCAAGCTTCGGCACAGTCATCCTCATGGCAGGGGCCAAGGGCAGGCGATTCTCCCTTCCCAATGCGACGATCCACATGCACCAACCTCTGATCGGCGGACGCGGCCTCCAGGGCCAGGCCAGCGACCTCGACATCCACGCCAAGGAAATCCTGCGCATCAAGGTCGTGCTGAACGAGCTGATCGCCAAGCACACAGGTCAACCTCTCGAGCGTGTCGAACGCGACACCGACCGCGACTACTTCTTGAGCCCGGAGGAGGCCATCAGCTACGGCCTGATTGACGGCCTCATCCAGCAGACGCCGGCGCCGGTCCTCGCCGCCACGCGCTAAGCCCGGCGGCCCGCAGGCACAGCCAGCCGACGACCAGCACTCCAACCAGCGTCGGCCATGGAACTGGAACTATGGCGGCGATCGCGGCCCCCACCGACAGGAGCACCCAGTCCTGCCACTCAGCCTCCCCCCAGATGGCGAGCGCAACAGCCACCAGCACAAGGTCAGTCGGCAGTGCGTGCGGCGCGACAAGGACTCCTCCGGCGACCAGCACGGCGGCTGATGCACGGAAATTAGAAACGCGCCGCCGAGCCAGCACCAGGACCGCCACGAGTGCCAGCAGGGACAGGACCAGCACTGCCCAACCCTGGTAGGGCGCCGGCAGCGCAGTGCCGAGGTGCGGCAGGTCGACCTCCCGGCTCCCCGGCGTAACCGTGCTGCCCAGGGCGGGCAGCCATTCGAGCACCCAGTGAGGATTCAGCGCGGCGGAGGCGGCAAGGAGCACCAACCCAGCCACCGCCCAGCCGGCCAGGACTCTCCAGTGCCGCGTCACCAGGAGCGCCGCGCCGAGCGGAAGGACCAGCTGCGGTTTGAGGAGCGTGAGGCCGAGGCACAGACCCGCGAGGAATGGCCGCTTCCACAACGCCACGCCGGCTCCGATCCCAAGCGCGACGAAGCCATCGAGCTGGGCATTGAGAAGTAGCAACGCTGTTGGTACCGACGCGAACGCGGGAAGGATTGCTGCAGGCGCCCGCGGGCGCACCGCGAGATATAGACCGAGCGCGAGACAAGCCAGTCCGACCAAGATCCACAGCCGCCCACCGAGATCGGTGCCCAACAGCTCGAACGGCGCGGCCAGGAACGCCACCCAGGCGGGCGCAAGGAACGGCAGGATGCCGTTGATCCCGAGGGTGACCAGGGTCCGCCCGTTGGTGACCTCCAGCTGCACCCGGCGTTGCGCGTCGAAGTCGTACAGATGGCCGGGGTCGTCGACTATCAATCTGCCGCCTGTGGCGAAGGCAGGCCAGTCGGAGTTGATCACGTCGTTGCCGCCTTCGATCAGCGGGTAGATGACAAAGCCGAGCGCGATCGCAACCAGGGCGACGGAGCCACGCCACTTCCAGCCGGCGCTCCCTTTCAAGGTGTTGTCTCAATCCGCAGCCCTCGCGTGACAGGAGCGACCAGCCCTCCTTGGACCAGCAGCGACAACAGGACGACCCCGTAAGCGATCAGTGCGACTCGGCTGTCGACGCCGGGGATGTTCGCCACCGAAAGAGCCAGGGCCACCGAGAGCGCGCCACGCAAGCCGGCCCAGAACGTGAGGTGACGCCAGGCCCACGGGATCGGTGGCGGCCTGAGTGCCGACACCACCAGCAAGCCGTATACGGGCACGGCCCTGGTCACCAGCATGATCAGGAAAGCGACCACGATGAATCCCAGAACTGGCAACAGCTGCCACGCCGGCAACGCCGCGCCGACAAGGATGAAAAGCATTGCGTTGAGCACGAAGGCGAGCAGGCTCCAGAAGCCGAGCAGCTGAGGGCCGTGCAGCCTCCCGATTGCGGATCCGTATCGGGCGACGACGATGCCCGCGACGACGACGGCGACGATGCCGGAGGCGTGAACCACGTCGGCCGCGAGGTAGCTCCCGTATGCGATGACCAGGGTGGCCAGTATCTCCAGCGGCGCATCTGCTGCGAATCGGAGCAGGAGAAGGCCGAGAAAGCCGACCGCCAGGCCGATCGCTGTGCCGCCGGCGGTGATCTCCAGAAACCTGATTGCGGCGTCGCCAATCGATGGAGCTCCGCTCAGGATTGTCGCCAGCACCGCGGTGAACGCGGCGACCCCGGTGCCGTCGTTGAACAGGCTCTCGCCTTCGAGGATCGCCGACAGCCCGGACGGAGCCTTCATCTGGCGCATCAACGTGACGACCGCGATGGGGTCGGTCGCTGCGAGGATCGCGCCGAGCAGCATGCCGCTAGCCCAGCTCAGTCCGAGGATGAGGTGGGTCAAGGTCCCGATCAATAGGACGGTCAACGCGACGCCGGCCGTCGCCAGGAGTCCGACAGGAAGCAAGCGCCTTCTAAGCTCAGGCAGGTCCAGGGTCAGCGCCGCCTCGAAGATGAGTCCGGGGACGAAGGCGAGGAGGATGACGTCCGCACCGACGCGTCCGAACTGCCCGCCCGGCAGCAGCCCGACGAACACGCCGGCCGCCGCGAGAACGACTGGATAGGGCACCATTCGAGCGCGCTTTGACACCAGGCCGAGCACTGTCGCGAGGGCGCCGACCAGGATGAGCAGCAGCAGGAATCGCTGTTGCGGGCTCACACCTCGATGCTCATTCCGTCTCGGGCCGCTTTCACCTCGATACCGGTTCGTTGGGTCAGGTCCGCGGCGAGCTCCCAAGGATGCGCTCGCCAAACGGTCATCCCGAAGTGAGTGAGGATCGCGAGCCGTGGCTTCGCCTCGCGGATGATTCGTTCCGCGTCATCCAGGCAGAGGTGCGGCAGTTCGGCGCGGCACTGCATCAGCACGACGTGGATGATCATCACCTCGGCCTTGTGCTGCTCGGCGATCCCGTCGTAATAAGCGGAGTCGGTGATCCAGCCAAGCCTGTCGCCGAATCGGAAACCGTATGTCTCCACCTGGTGCTTATGCCGCGGGCTCGTCGAGAACTCGAGCCCGTTGACGCTGTAAGTGGTTTCGGGCTGCAGGCGCACCACCTCCTGGGGGAACCGGCGTAGGTACTGCAACACCACCGGGTCGTCGTCGAGGGCGTCCGACGGACAGAAGAGCTTGCCGCGATGCGCGAACCCGCCCTCGGTCATCGCCTCGACCATTACGTTGACGTCGCCACAATGGTCGAGGTGGCGGTGACTGACCACTATCGCGTCCAGCTTGGTCAGGTCGACCTTGCGTTTCGCGTACTGCACGATGGCGCCAGGCCCAGGATCGAGGGCGAGGCGCGCCTTCCCATCCTCGATGTAGAGACCGCCGGACGCAGCGAGCTGCTTGGCAACCATGAACCGAGCCCCCGCGGTCCCCATGAAAGTGACCTTCATGCCTCGGCTACCTCCCACTCGCTGGGGAGGGAGGGTCCACGTGGGCAACGGCGGAGAGATCCGCCACCGACTTGCCGCCGAAGTACCTCTCGTACAGCTCGTCGACGCGCTGCAGTGTGTCGATCTCTTCCACCGGCTTGTCGTCGCGAATGTTGACGATCCGCGGGAAGCGCAGCGCATAGCCGCTGGCGTGGCGGTTCGAGCGCTGGATGGAGTCGAAGGCCACCTCGAGCACGACCTCCGGCTTGACGACACGCGCCCAGCCACGGTCGTCGAGCGTGATCGCCAGGAATCGCTTGGTCATCGTTGCGATCTCGGCGTCCGTCAAACCGGAGTAGGCCTTGCCGACGTTGACCAGCTTCCCCGTGTTCTCGTCTTTCACCGCGAACGTGTAGTCCGAGAGCACGCCTTTGCGCTTGCCATGCCCCCACTCGACCGCTGTCACGACGACGTCGAGCGTGGCCAGCGGCCGCTTCAGCTTCAACCACGCGAGCCCGCGCCGGCCCGGGGTGTATGGGCTCATCGGGTCTTTGACCATGAGGCCCTCGTGGCCGCGCTCGCGGGTGTCGGCGAAGATCCTGTCGAGGTCGTCGGGACTCGTCGCCTCCTCCAGTCGCGCGAGGAGAAATGGGTGCTCGACGCCCAGGCCTTCGAGCAGGCTCCGCCGTGTCTCCAGCGGTTCGTCGAGCAGCGAGCGGCCGTCGAGATGGAGCAGGTCGAAGATCACAAGCACGACAGGAACCTCGCTCCGCAGCTCGGCCGTGACCTTCTTGCGACCCAAGCGATGCTGGAGCTCAAAGAATCTCAGCACCTTGCCATCCCGGTGGGCCAGCACCTCGCCGTCGAAGAGTACCGAGTGGCCGAGCTGCGGAGCGCTCTCAACAAGCTCCGGGAATGCGCCAGTCGTCTCCTTCAGGTCGCGCGAGAAGAGCTCGACGCGCCCGTCGGAGTGGTGGAGCTGGCAACGCACGCCGTCGTACTTCTCCTCAGTCCAAACCTTCTCAGCGGTCATCCTCTCGAACGCTTCTGCCGCAGTCTCGACTGGGCTGGCGAGCATGAAGCGAACGGGCTGGAAGAGTGTGACGCTCGTCGTTTCCAGCTCGCCGCGTTTGCAGCGAACCGCCGTCTCGCCGATGTCGCCGGTGATGAGGTGAACGCGCTTGACCTGCGTAACGGGCAGCCCGAATGCCTCAGCGATGGCCGCTTCAACGAGGCCTTCGCTGAGGCCGATTCGCATCTCGCCGGAGATCACCTTGACGACGAAGCGGGCGGCCTCCGGATGCAGCCGCCGCAGCAGCTTCTCGAGCGGCGCCGCCTTGGCAGCGCCGCGCGCGGTTCTGATTGCCTCCAGCGTCTCCTCTACCTCCGCGAGCGAGACGTCCTCCGCCTTGGTGCGCCCCTCGAGCGCTTCTCCTGCCCAGTCGCCGATGTCGGAGTGCTTCCGGAAGATCGCCTGCAGCTCATCCGGCTCGCGACCCGAGATCGATTCGACGACCTTGCTCGTCACCGTCCATCCAAGGCCCAGCGTCCTACGCTTCGACGGGCCGAACGCGCGCCCGCTCATGAACACAGCCGCGCGCCTCAGGTCCTCGTCGTCAAGCGTTCGAAAGTAGCCGGCGAGGATTCGCGCCTTCTCCAGCGTCGCGGAGGTCGCGCCGACGGCAGCGCCCGCGCGTGCGAACTCGAGTACGCCGCCAGCGTCCTTGCTTGACACGGTGGCCTATCGTAAGTCGCATGCGACGCTGCCCCTATCTCGAGGAGTATCTGAAGGAACGTCGCTCGGTTCTGCGCGTTTACCGATTCGACTGCCACGTGGATCGAAAGTCGAAGCGGAAATACGCACTGAGTGACAGTCCCCCGATCTGCGTGCGCAACTTCGAGGATTGTGCCCTGTATCAATCGGAGAAACGGCGCGAGGATCAGACGATCACGCGCTACACGGATTGAGCTGCACGGTCTGCCAGGCCCCGGCTCTCCCACTTGACGGCGCCTGCGTCTTCTGCCACGCGCCGATGAACGAAGACGAGGATCCGACAGAGTTGCTCGACTACCTTGCGGAGAGAATCCCGATCGCCAAGGTCAAGCGAGGGCACTTGAACCGGGGTCCCATCACTGAGGTGATGGTTGACGTGGGAGGTCGGGGCTTCAGGGTTTATTGGAAGAAAGAGAAGCTCGAAGTCCAGCCTCCTGTGCACATGACGGCTTGGGTCGACCTCCTGCTCACGCGGCTCAGCGACGCGGCCGCGGTCGACGCAGACCTCCGCCGAGCGGTTCTTCGATCGGGCTGGGCCCTGCGTTAGAGCGCCAGCGCCAGCTGTTCGGTCGCTTCCAGTGCCGAGGCTTTGATGCCTCGCTTGCGAAGGTGTCGCGCGAAATCTTCCGTGTAACCGTGCACCGTATAAACCTGTTCGGCGCCCGAGCGCTCCACCACCTCGAGGAGCTCGTCGAAGTCGCAATGGTCGGAGAGGTCGAAGGTTGCGTCCGCGCCGAAAATGCGCGCGAACTCCGCGTCTTTGGCCCAGCCGGAGACAAGGGCCGTCCTGTAGCGGCCTAGCCTGCGAACCTCGTCCTTACCGGCTGGCGGCGCTATGACCACGCGTCCCGGCGGCGTCTCACCGTCCAGCTCCACCCAATCGGGCAACGGCCGGCCTGCCATCCCGTATGCGCGCGCGCAGGGCACGCATCGTTTCTCGAGCGCAAAGCTGAATCCAAAGGGCGCGAGCGCCAGCATGATCTCCTCGGTCTTGCCGAGCGCGTGGCATAGAAGGACCGGGGTCACCCGGCTGTCGAGCGCCAGGCGGCACCAGCGGGCGATCGCCTCGACAGTTGAGTCCGGGTCGCCGAAGCGGAAATGCGGCCGTCCGTACGTGCTCTCCAGAACGAGGACGTGGGCTTTCGGGACGTGTGTCGCCGGCAGGCCACCTGGCTGGCGCAGCTTGATGTCTCCCGTGTAAAGCACTCTGGCACCCTGGTGCTCGAAGAGCAATTGCGCCGAGCCCAGCATGTGGCCCGCTGGATACAGGGTCACCGTCGCCGGACCATGACGCATGGGCTCGTGATAACCGAGCATTCTCCAACCACGTGGCCGTCTCGAATCAGGGATGAGTGCCAGCGTCTGTGGCGTGAGCAGCGCCTCCTTGTGGCGCCGGGCGTGGTCCGTGTGCGCGTGCGAGATGAAAGCGAAGGCACGTACCACGAGCGGATCAAGCCACATGCGGTGGCCTGAGATCGAGACACCGCGGTCCCAGACGACCTGGGCGGTCATGTCAACCGCACGCTGTCGTTCTCGCCAAACAGGTTGTGCGGAACTTCGATGCCAATGGCGGTGTAGGCCTCGAAAGGCACGCCGATGTCGGCCACCCAGATCTCGCCGGCGACGCGCGGACCATCGCCTTCGAGGAGTCCGGGTTTGGCCAGACCGAGAGTCACTGTCGTGTTGGCGCGCACAGTTGGAGCGTAGGCGACTCCGGAGTCCGCGTCGAGTCCCGACGGCAGGTCGACCGCGATCACACGCGAACGCGAGTCGTTGATAGCCTCGATCCAGGCGGCGAACTTGCCTTCGGGCGCGCGTGACAAGCCGGTTCCAAACAGCGCGTCGAGGACAACCTCGGCGCCCTCCAGCTTCAGCTCACCCGAGACATCGATCCCGACTTTTGCGAGCGCATCCCTCTGTCGCAACGTTGCGCCGCGGAGCCGGCCCGCGTCCACGCAGCTGACCGACACGAGCCTTCCCCAGCGGTGCAGGTGACGAGCTGCCGCAAATCCGTCGCCGGCGTTGTTTCCCACCCCGCACACAACCACCGTCCGCCCTCTGCAGAATCGGGCGGCCTGCCAGCCGGCCGCTTCCATCAGCCAGTCCACGGGGATGCCGAAGCGCTCTTGCGCCATGGCGTCGACCTGGGCGACCTGCCGGCTAGTGAGTGTCGGTGGGGCGTTGGACGACAAATGAGCAGTAAGGGTCGTGGCGATGGATGGAATCGGCCTGAGAAACGGCTGCGCCGAGCAGCTTGGAGATGAGCTGTGGGGTGATGGTGCAGACCTGCGGGTACTTGAGCGCGGTGTTGCGGAAGGGGCAGTTGTGGATTGTCACCTTGACACCCTCTGGGGTCTCACTCTGCTCCGCGAGTGTGCCCGCTCTGCCGATCCAGGCCACAACATGGCGCAGCTTCTTGTCGAACTCGAGGCCTTCGAGTTTGGGGGCGATCGCGCCGGCGTGCCGGGTCGCCATGCGTTCGAAGACTTCGTCCAGTGCGTCAGGGCCGCCCATCTCCTGGACTTCCTGCAGCACCATCGTGGCGAGCTGGCCGTAGCGCTTGGGGAAGACCGAGTCCGCCCGCTCGGTCAGGGAGAAAAGGAGGGAAGGGCGGCCCCGCCGGCTCTTCTCAGGGCTGCTGACCACGAAACCGTCTCGTTCCAGGTTGGTCAGGTGTTGCCGGATTGCGTTTGGGGTAACTAAGAGCTCGGCAGCGATCGTTTCGGCGCTGGCGTGGCCCTTACGCCGGAGCAACTCCAGGACTTCCATGCGGGTTGAACGGCCGGCAATCATGGTGGGCACATCCGGACGCAGGCGGCGATGCTAGCACAGCCGGGCAGCATTTATTACATACGGTTCTTGACAAAAGATTTAGGGGCCGTAAAATTGCCTCCAGAGAGGGAGATATGACAATGATCAAGCAGGCCAGCCGCGCCATCGAGCACATGACTGCACGCGAGCGGCGCGTACAGCGGGCCAAGTACGCGCGCCGGAACAAGATGCACTACATCGACAAGCTCCTCAACGAGCTTGAGATGCTGAACCTGGCCGATCAGCGGCACATGCCGCCTGTCCTGTCGGTAGCCATCAACAAGGTCATCGAGGAGTCGCCCGAGGTGACAGTTCTGGCGCAGGCCAAACCCGCCTCGGTGATGGAGGCGATGGACGCCCTGTACGAGATCCAGGACAGCCTGATGTACAACCAGATCGAGGACGAGTAGGCCTCGTAACCTGCTTCGGCTTTAGAAACAAAGGCCGGTCTCCACGGAGACCGGCTTTCTTATGCCCTCAACAACCTCGGCGTCGAGCCTGGGCGGCCTCGGCGTCGGCCCAGTTGAACGCGGCGATAGGGGTTTGATACTGTCGCGGACCGGCGCATACGGCGGCAGTCACGTCCTGCTGGAAATGGGCGTCGATTCGCGACCGGGATGCAATCAAGGTCGGCACCGCATCCGCTGACAGCTCAGCCAGATACTGGGGGTCCAGCTTGCCAGTCGACGCGGCTCGATCGACGTTGAACTGCGCCACCACCGCTTCTGGATTCGCGAAGTTGAGGGCCATCAACAGGGCCAGCGCAGTGAGCGATGTCGCGCCCACGAACCAGCGCCGCCTCCGATACAGGCCGCCGAGATCTGCCGCGAGCAGAAGAAAAACGACAGCGATCCAGCCGGCAAAGATGTGGCTGTACAGGCGAAGCATCGTGAATCCGTAGGCGCTCTCGTAGAGGCTGAGACGCAGTGACGCCACAATGACGATGAGCAGCGTCAGCGCGATCGCCGTCTCTGCCAGAACGATGAAGGCGCGTTTGCTCGCAGGCTCGCTCAGGGCGGTGATGCGGCTGAACAGCACGAGCAAGACCAGCGTGATCCCAGCCACCCACAGGAGCTGAAAGAACCCCGAACGGGCATAGTCGGAATACGTCGTGCCCGCGGCACGCAGCGTCTCGCCGGCTGCGCCGGCTGCTGCAATCGCCTGCGCGATCGCGAAGGCCGCGAAAATCGCATCCAGCACCGCCAGCACAACCAGGCCCTCGACGGAGCCGAGCCTCCACCGGGGCCCGTCCACCCGATCGATCGGCTCGGCGACTGCTGAGCGCAACAGCCCGGCCATGACGAGGGATCCCACCAGCACAAAGAAGACGTCCGCCAGCAGCTGCCCGAAATCGATGTTGAGGTTGAGGAATGAAGCAAACACCGGGTCCGCGGAGGCGAGTAGACCCGCCAGCAGGACGGCCACAGGCGTGGCGATCAGAAGTCCTCGAGCAACGGGCGCGGCCCCTGCAAACGACGTGCGCCGTCTGGTGACGGGCCTCGTCGCCCAGACTCCGCCGGCGACCCAGTTGAGCATCTCGTGAAATGCGCGGGCGGCTGCTTCGGCCATCCCAGTGTTCATCAGCGAGCCGCGACGGGCAAAGGACGCGGCAGAGGCCAGTAGGATGAGCCCTGCTGCGAGGTCCGGCCAGAGCAGCCATGGGCTGGCACGTAAGCTCAACCAGGTTCCGAAGATCGCCGCCGCGCCGGCCAGGAGTCGTGCGTCGAGGCGCTTCATGCGGGCGATGAAGACAAGGGCCAGAGCCATGCACGCAACTGCCAGCGACGCGCCCAGACCGAAGGCGCCAACTCGAAGCGCCTGGTCCGCCAGCAGGCCGACCAGCAAGACCGCCGCTATGACCCACCAGGTCGCCTCAACAGTGACCTTGAGGCTCGCCCACGCAGGCATGTAATGGGGTATCGCCACGGGAACCGGTGTCCACGTCGAACCGTCCCACCGCCATCTGCCGTCTGGTGACAACCGTCCGATAGTCGGAGC
>DATLPO010000037.1:0-25693 GCA_035535675.1 Candidatus Limnocylindria bacterium | reverse complement strand
TCATCGAGGGCAACTTCTCAGACATCCGCACCCTGAACTCCATGCTCAGCAGCGACACCGCCAGCAACCAGGTCATCGGCCTGATGTTTGACGGCCTGCTCAACGTCAAGAAGAACGGGGACCTCATCGGGGCGCTCGCTCAGGATGTGCCCACCGTCTCCGCCGACGGGCTCACCTACACATTCAAGCTGCGCCAAAACCTGAAGTGGTCGGATGACAAACCGCTTACCGCGGATGACGTCATCTTCACCTACGCGCTCGCTTACGACCCGAAGTACGCAGACGTCTCCTCGCCCCGCCGCGGCGACCTCTCCAAGTACATCGCCAGCATCACCGCGCCAGACCCGCAGACGGTCGTGATCCAGACCACTCAGGTCTTCGCTCCATTCCTCGGCAGCCACACGGGATACGGCATCCTGCCCAAGCACATCCTCGGGACCCTGTCAGCAAAGGAGATCAACACCACCGACTTCAACAGCGGGCCCACCGTGGTCAATGGTGCGTTCAAGTTCGTCAAATGGGAAAAGGGACAACAGGTCACGCTGGCTCGAAACGACAACTACTGGGCCGGCCCAGCCCTCCTCGACCAGTACGTTTACAAGGTATTGCCGGACTCGGTTGCGGTGACCACCCAGCTCAAGACCGGCGAGATCGACATCGGCCCAGTCGATCCTTCCCAGTTCGATTCCGTCAAGACGGCCTCCAACGTCGCCCAGGTCGAGTTTCCTGTCCCCAACTTCACTTTTTACGCATACAACCTCGACCCAGCCAAGCTGGGCGGCAAGCTGTTCGCTGATAAAGCAGTACGTCAAGCGCTGCTCTTCGCTCTCGACCGCCAGAAGATAGTGACTGCGGTCTTCTTCGGCCACGGCTCTGTCGCCAACTCGGTCGAGCCGCCGACCTCCTGGGCTTACAAGGAAAAGCCGCAGGTCCTCTACTCGTTTGACAAGGCCAAAGCGGAGTCGATGCTCGACGGCGCCGGCTGGGTCAAGGGGTCGGACGGCATTCGCGTCAAGGACGGCGTCAAGCTGAAATTCGAGATGATCACGAACGCCGGCAACAAGCAGCGCGAGAGCATGCTGACGGTGATGCAGCAGTCCTGGAAGGACATCGGCGTGGACGCAACGCCAAAGCTGATCCAGTTTCCAGAGCTGGTCAGCCAGATTGTGAGCACTCGCACCTTCGATATGTTCCTGGTCGGGTTCAACTGGAGCATCGATCCCGATGAGGCGCCGCTATTCCACTCGCGCAACACGGTGGCCGGCGGCTTCAACGGCGCCGATTTCAAGAATGCCGACGTCGACAAGATCCTGGACGACGCGATCGCGACACTGGACAAGGAAAAGCGCAAGCAGCTGTATTTCCAGTTCCAGGACATCATGTCGGACCAGGTGCCTTCGCCGATCATCCTGTTCAACACGGGGATCTACGGCGTCAGCACGCGTGTCAAGGGCGCCGACTTCGGGCCATTCAACCAGTTCGCGAATCGGCCCTGGATGAAGGACGTGTGGGTGACGGACGGGAAGTAAAAAGGACTATGGAGTAGCGGGAACCGCTGGGCTAGGTTTGTAGACGCATGCTGGCCAAGTTCGTGGTCCGGCGGTTCCTCGCCTCCATCGTTGTCGTCCTTGGCGTGACGCTGATCACGCTCCTGCTCATGGACCGCACGCGGGGCACCTATGTCCCAGGCATCGACCTCAACCCCGCACTGCGTCCGGAAGACATTGCGCGACTCCGGACGAACCTTGGCCTGGACCAACCGTTCTACATGTGGTACGTCACCTGGATCTGGAACGTGGCCCATGGCGACTTCGGCCGCTCGATGATCGACGGCAGCCCCGTCACGAGCCATATCCTCGATCGGCTGCCGAACACGCTAGAGCTCACAGGCACCGCGATCGTGGTCGGCATTCTTCTGTCGATTCCGCTCGGCGTCATCGGCGCTCTACGCCGCGGCAGCAAGGCAGACCATGCGCTCACAGTCGTGTCCGTGGCAGGGTTCGCCGTCCCGCAGTTCTGGATGGGCTTGCTGCTGATCCTGATCTTCTCGGTGACATTCCAGCAAGCCGGTCTGCCCTGGCTGCCCTCCAGTGGCGCCACCAGCCCGCTCAACGGCGGAGACCTCTGGGACAGGATCGTGCATCTGCTCATGCCGGCCACCGTCCTTGCCTTCTTCTACTTATCGGTCTGGTCGCGCTTCACGCGCTCGAGCATGCTCGAGGTCCTGTCCCAGGACTACATCCGTACAGCTCGAGCCAAGGGCATGAGCGAGAGGCGGGTCGTCTACCTGCACGGGCTGCGCAACGCTCTCATCCCTCTGATCACGCTGGTCGGCCTGGAGCTGCCCGGCCTGGTCAGTGGAGGACTTGTCGTAGAAGTCGTCTTTGGTTGGCCGGGTATCGGGCGGCTGGCCTTCGAACGGGCGCTGCAATACGACTACTCGACTGTGATGGGTGTGACCTTCTTTGCAACATTGCTGGTGGTCGCGGGCAACCTGCTCGCGGATGTGCTCTACGCGATCCTGGATCCAAGGATTCGGTACGCATGAGGCTGTTGTGATCGATCCAGGGCAGGCTATTGCAAGTGACCTTCCCGCGCCGGCATTCGAGGGTGACGCCAGGCGCCCGGCACAGAGCTACTGGAACGAGTCCTGGGAGCGCCTGCGCGCAAACCGGATCGGAATCGTTTGTGGATCGCTGATCGTCGTCCTCGCCCTGATCGCGATCGCTGCCCCACTCTTCACCCAATTCCTGACTCACGTGGAGCCGTCTCAATTGGATCTGGATAACACCTTCAAGCCGCCTGGCGGCGCACACCTCCTCGGTACTGACGAGCTCGGCCGCGACACCCTCACGCGCCTCATCTACGGCGGCCGCGTGACGCTCGGCGTGGCGTTCCTGACGATCGCCCTTTCGTTAACCCTTGGGACCGGTGTGGGCCTCCTGGCGGGCTATTACGGCCGCTGGATCGACGATTTGCTGATGCGGTTTGTTGATGTGGTCCTGGCCTTTCCCGCCATCTTTCTGTTCATCCTGATGGCGATCCTGTTCCGCCCTACGCCGATCACGCTCGCAGCCGTCATCGCTTCCGTGGGCTGGGGCGGCGTTGCGCGCCTGGTGCGTGGCGAGGTGCTTTCGGTGAAGGAACGCGACTTCATACTCGCCACGCGGTCCATTGGCGCCCGGGATGTTCGTTTGATAGTTCGGCACTTGCTGCCGAATGTGCTGCCGGTGCTGATCGTGGCGGCTACCCTCGGGGTGGGCCAGATCATCCTGATCGAAGCGGCCCTCGATTTTCTCGGCCTCGGCATCCAGCCGCCCACCGCGAGCTGGGGCAACATGCTCACCAACTCTCAAAGTTATTTCTTTCACTCGACTTGGCTTGTGTACTTCCCTGGGATCACGATCTTCGTAACTGTCCTGGCCGCAAACCTGTTCGGCAACGCTGTCCGAGACGCCTTTGACCCCAGGCTGAAGTAAGCAGTCATGGCGACGACCTTGCTCGAGGTGCAGGATCTCCGCACCGTCTTCGCCACCAAGAACGGCAACGTCAAGGCGGTGGATGGCGTCTCTTTCCACCTGGACGCAGGCGAGACGCTGGGCATCGTCGGCGAGTCCGGCTGCGGCAAGTCGGTGACCGCGATGAGCGTCATTGGGCTGCAGCGTCCCGGCCGGATCGTTGGGGGCAGAGTCCTGTTCATGGGCCGCGATCTGACCAAGGCTTCTGAGACCGAGATGCGCGAGATCCGAGGCCAGGAGATCGCCATGATCTTTCAGGACCCGATGACCTCCTTGAACCCGGTCTTCAGGACCGGTTGGCAGGTCGGCGAGCCGCTGCGCCTGCATCGAGGCGTTGACGGCATCAGAGCGCTCGCCGGGGCGGTGGCTATGTTGGGCAAGGTCGGCATCTCGTCACCAGCCGAACGGGCCAAGAGCTACCCCCATCAATTCTCGGGCGGCATGCGGCAACGCGCCATGATCGCCATGGGCCTGACCACGACGCCAAAGGTGCTCATCGCCGACGAGCCGACGACAGCGTTGGATGTCACGATCCAGGCGCAGATCCTCGACCTGCTGCGGCAGGTCAACCGCGAATTTGGGACCGCCACGATCTTGATAACCCACAACCTGGGAGTGGTCGCGGGGATGTGCGAGCGCGTGATGGTGATGTATGCCGGAAAGGTCGTTGAATCCGGACCCACCACGGATGTATTCGCCCACCCGAAGCATCCATATACGTGGTCGCTGCTCCGTTCCATTCCGCGCCTCGATGCTGAGCGCCACGAGGCACTGAAGCCTATCGAGGGCCTGCCTCCGAATCTCATCGACTTACCGAAAGGTTGTGCTTTCCATCCGCGCTGCCCGTTCAAGATCGAGAAGTGCTCGCGTGACACGCCCGTGTTGAATCGCGTTGGCGCAACCCAGCTGGCGGCGTGCTGGGTCACCCAGGCCGGCACGGAGCTGAAAGGTGCCTGAGACCACTCGTGCCGAGTTGAAAAGGGTCTGGACGGCTACCGAGCCCCTCCTTTCAGTACAGGGCTTGAAGATGTGGTTCCCGATCTCAGCCGGCGTTCTGCAGCGCACCGTCGGCCACGTGCATGCGGTCGATGGCGTCGATCTCGAAATCATGAAGGGCGAGACGCTCGGGCTCGTCGGCGAGTCGGGTTGTGGGAAATCGACACTTGGCCGGACCGTGATGCGCCTCTACGAGCCAACCGAGGGGACGATCCACTTCAAGGGTGAGGACATCACCAAACTTGGCGGTGAGGCACTGCGGGCCCGACGCCGTGAGATGGCGATGATCTTCCAGGATCCTTATGCGTCGCTCGACCCGCGGCAAACCGTCGGCGACATCGTTGGGGAGCCGATGGACATTCATGGCCTCGCCAAGGGTAGGGAGCGCCAGGACAGGATCTATGAGCTGCTCAACGTCGTGGGGATGAACCCACAGTTTGCCGACCGGTACCCGCACGAATTTTCTGGTGGCCAAAGGCAGAGGATCGGCATTGCCCGCGCCCTCGCAGTCGAGCCGACGTTCATCGTCTGCGATGAGCCTATCTCCGCGCTCGACGTGTCGATCCAGGCCCAGATCATCAACCTGCTCGAGCGGCTGCAGTCCAAGTTCGACCTGACCTACCTGTTCATCGCTCACGACCTTTCAGTCGTGAAGCACATATCCGACCGGATCGCTGTCATGTACCTGGGAAAGATCATGGAGATTGCGCCCGGCCAGCAGCTTTACCACCGCCCGCGCCACCCGTACACAGGCTCGCTGCTCTCAGCAATTCCGATTCCTGACCCGGTGATCGAGCGCGGACGCGAGCGGGTGATCCTACAAGGGGACGTGCCCTCCCCCGTGAACCCGCCTTCCGGGTGCCGCTTCCGCACTCGATGTCCGCGGGCTCGGGACCATTGCGCAGAAGCCGAACCGCCGCTTGAGTCGTTCGGCAGCGACCACCGGGCGGCCTGCTTCTATCCATTAGATTGAGTGCGTGATCGCTGAGCGCATCGCGCTTGGCCGCGACCTCGTGGCGGCCTCATATCTGAAAGGAGACTTCATTCTTCGCTCGGGCAAGCGTTCCAACCGTTACTTCGACAAATTCCTCTTTGAGACGGACCCGGCTCTGCTGCGCCGGCTGGGCAAGCAGCTTGCGGCACTGGTGCCGAACGAGACCCAGACGCTTGCAGCTCCAGAGCTGGGGGCTGTGCTCCTGGGCGGCGCTGTCTCGATGCAAACCGGCTTCCCTCTGGTGCTGGTCCGCAAGGAGCCGAAGGGATACGGAACTTCGAAGCAGATCGAGGGAAGGTTTGAGCCCGGTCAGCGGGTCACCGTGATTGAGGATGTCGTCACCACTGGTGGCGACTCTCTCCGCTCGGCCCAAGTGCTGCGCGACGCGGGCCTTGATGTGATCCACCTTGTCGTCGTCCTGGACCGTGGCGAGGGTGGAGAGGAGAACATCCGCACCGCCGGGATTCCCTACTCGCCGCTGTTCCGCATTGCGGACCTCGAGCTTGACTGACGGCGCGGATGCCGATCCGGGCCTGGTAATCGCCGGGGGAACTGTTTACACGCCCGACGGAGCGCGAGAGGTGGATGTCCACATCTCTGACGGGGTCATCACCGGTTTGGTGAACACTAGGGCGCCCGACGGTGCGCGAGTCGTTGACGCTCGAGGCATGTACGTGTTGCCCGGCGCAATCGACGTTCACGTGCACAGTCGCGATCCCGGTTTCCCAGAGAAGGAAGACTTCGGAACGCTCACCGCGGCGGCCGCTGCAGGGGGCGTGACGACCGTGATCGACATGCCCAACACGGTGCCGGGGGTCGACGCCGCCGGCATCCTCCAGGCCAAGGCCGCGCTGGCCCACAGCAAAGCGCGGGTCGATTACGGCCTCTGGGGCCTGATGCGGTCAAGCTCGACAGCCGAGCAGCTCGAAGGCCTGGCGCGTGCCGGGGCGATCGGATTCAAGGCCTACCTCGGGTACGCATTCAGCCTCAGCCGAAAGCAGGTCCTGTACTCCCCTGACGCCGAGGACCCCGACCTGGAGGCGCCGCCCGATTACGGGACGTTACTGCGTTTGGCTCCGGTGGTCGCGGCGCTCGGCCTCCCACTCGTCGTGCACGCGGAGGACCCGGGAATCCTGGCGGCTTTCAGGCGACCGCTTGACTCGTACGCAGACGTGCTTGCTTCACGCCCGCCGGAGGCCGAGGCGGTGGCGATCTCGGCGGCTGCGGCGATCGCCGACTCTTTCGGCGCCCGCCTTCACGTCGCCCATCTCTCCAGCGCGCTCGGCCTGATGGCGGCGGAGGCGGCCATCAAAGACGGTTCCGGCCTGAGCCTGGAGACCTGCCCCCAGTACCTGTGGCTGTCAGAGCGTGACTTCCCACGACTTGGTTCGACGATGAAAGTGTTTCCGCCAGTTCGCAGCGCCTACGACCGGGAGGCTTTGGTCGACGGGGTCGCGCGAGGCGTGATAACCATCGTCGCCACCGACCACGCTCCACACACCGATGCCGAGAAGGCGATGCCTTTCGATCAGGCCGCAGCGGGCACCCCGGGTGTCCAGACCCTGTACCTCAGCTGCCTGGAGATGGCCAAGCGATTGGGGGACGTCTGGAAGGCGCCCAAGTGGGTATGCGATGGACCGGCTGCGCTGGCAGGTCTCGCCGAGAGTAAGGGCCGCATCGCTCCCGGCTTCGATGCAGACATCGCCATCGTCGACCCTCGTCGCGGCACCGTCGTCCGACCTGCTCTGATGCGATCAAGGCAAAAGCACTGCGCCCTCGACGGTTTCGAGTCCAGCTTCTCCATCGCCGAGGTGCTGCTGCGCGGCAAGCCCGTTCTGCGTGGAGGTCGCAAGGTTGGCGCTCCCAGCGGCCGGCTGGTGTCGCCGGTGACGGTTGCATCGTGAAGTCCTTGCGCGCCGCCGCTGTGGTGGTCCTGACCTGCACCATCTGGTCTGGATCCGGCTGCACCGTTTTGGCGCCTGAATCGGCATCATCGGCGAGGGTGTCGCCGGCTCCTTCGGCTTCGCCGCTGGCTTCTCCCAAGGGCAACCTGGATGCAGAGACGCCCATGCCCGCGGGCTTCCCTTCCGACTTTCCGATTTACCCTGGCGCCCGCCTGACACAGGCCGGCAATTTCGCATCCAACGGCAAGGCCAGCTGGGGGATGGGTTGGCAGACCCTCGACAGCCCAAGCAAGGTCCAGCAGTTCTACGTCGGCAAGCTCGACTCCGGCGACTGGAGGGTGGTCTCCCATTCGGGCACGGCGACTGCAACCACCTCGTATTCGGCCACTCTCCGCCGCCGAAGCGACGGCAGGACGACGGGTACCCTGGGTGTCGCTTTCAGTGGTGGCGTGACCAAGATCTCGCTGGTGCTGACGACACCCTTCTAGGCCGTCAGGCTCTGGCTCCGACGCCTCGGAATATGGGGTTCTGCGCCAGCTCGCGTTCGAGGCTTGTGGCCGGCCCGTGACCGGGGTACACAGCGGTGGTCAGCGGCAGGCGCAACAGCTTGGTGCCAATGCTCATCATCTGCCTGCGCAGGTCGGTTTCCGGTGTCTGCTTGCCAATGCCGCCGGCGAGGATGGTGTCGCCTACGAACGCGTGGTTGGCGACCACCAAGCACACGCTGCCAGGGGTGTGGCCTGGCGTATGGAGGACCGAAAGCTTGAACTCCCCGAACTCGAGCTCGTCGCCGTCAAGGAGGTAGCGATCGGCCGAGCGTAGGAATTGCTTAGCGTCAGCCGAGTGGAGCGCAGTCTGGCCGCCAGTCAGCTCTTTCAGGTCGTCCTTGCCCGCGACATGGCCTGGATGGCAGTGGGTGGCGACGATGTACTTGACAGTCAGGCCCTTGACCTGATCGGCCAGCTTTTGGACAGGCAGACCAGGGTCGATTACCACCGCCTCCTTGGTCGACGAGCACGCGATGACATATGCATTGACTTCGCGCTCCATCACGACCTTGACGATCCCTAGCTTCACGTAGCGAAATCTACCGACTTCGCAGGGCGGGCGGGGGATCGATCACCATAGAGCCCATGCAACGCACCGCAGTCATCGTTTTCGCGGGCGCGCTGCTGCTGGTGTGCCTGTACTGGACCTACGGGTACATCCGGCGCCGATCGCGAAAAAGCTAGCGTGGCAGGGTTGGCCGGGGTCCCCCCGGCCATGACTTTGTTCTCCTCACCACGATGCGTCGCGTGGAGAAACTAATTCAAACAATCCCTTCCTGCCCGGGAGGGTGGGTATGGGAGGGAACAGTCTGGTTCCATCCCATTCGCGTTAGCCGGGCGCCACTTCTCCCTGGACCTTGATTCGCAGCGCATCTAGGGAGTCGAACTTGTCGAGCGCCGGCTTGGCGCGTGGCCTGTCGGGGTACTTGGCGGTCTGGATCGCCTCGAGCAGCAGCTCGATCTCCTCCGGCGTGAAATGGAGGGTCCGGAAGACCACTTCCTTAACCTTCGCGGGGCTATCGACTGCCGCCCTGATCACATCGTCGGTGTCGGTGACGACTTGTGGACGGGTCGGCCGGAACAACTCTTCGGAGCCCGCCAGTGAAACGCGCTTGAAGGTGGTCATATTCGATGATTCTCCATCACTTTCGCCGCGAGCGCACGGTATGCCCTCGCGCCATCGGAATCTTTTGCGTATTGAAGGATCGACTGTCCCGCGAGCGGCGTCTCCGCGAAACGGATCGAGTCGGTGACCCCGAAGTCGTAAACCTTGTCACCGTACTTTTCTCGCACTGCTGCGAGCACCTCTTGCGAGTGGAGGGCGCGTTGCTTGTAGAGCGTCGGCAGGATGCCTGTCAGCTCGAGCCTTGGGTTCAACCTGCGCTTGACGCGCTCCATGGTCACCAGCAGCTCCTGCATGCCCTTGAGCGCAAGGAATTCAGCCTGGAGCGGAACCAGCACCTCGTCAGCCGCGACAAGTGCATTGATGACGATAAGGTCGAGTGAAGGTGGGCAGTCGATGATGATGAAGTCGTACCGCTTCTGAGCGGCTTCCAGCTTGTCGCGGAGGATGCTCTCGCGCCCTATCTCGTTGATCAGCTGGTTCTCCGCGCCGGCCAGCTCGACATCAGCCGGAATGTAGTGGACGCCCATCTGGGCGGCCTCCTGGACGACATCGGTAACCGTCGTTTCAGGGTTGACCAGCAGGTCGTAAATGGTCTTCTGAATGTCGCTCGGCGGCTTCATATAGAGGGTGAGATGGCCTTGCGCATCGAGATCGATGAGCAATATCCGCTGACCCAACTCCGCCAGAGCGGCGCCGAGGTTCACGGCGGTGGTGGTCTTGCCCACACCCCCTTTTTGCATCGCGACCGCGATCGTTCGGGCCAAGAGTGATGCGAGTCTAACCCAAGGCAGGCTATACCGGCCCAAACGGGGGGTCTTTGGGGGCGGTGCTTCTACAATTGGCCGCGGTGTACGGGACCCTCCCGATGAAGGCGCCCTTCGGGGCACAAGCCGTGGCGCGATGATCATCGACATCGTCGTGGTCCTCGTTTTGATCATCGCCCTGTTCATCGGTTACCAGAAAGGCGTGATCCAGCCGCTGATGGCCGAGATCTTCTTCTTCGGCACCCTCCTGGTGGTCTTCCGCTTCCACGACCAGTACACGGCCAAAATGCAGGAGATCGCCCACCTCAACGCAGTGCTGAGCATCTTCGTGGCGATCATCCTGGCCATCGTCATGGGCTTTATCGGTGGGGCGATCGGCGGCGCCTTTCACAGGATCGAGTCGATTCGCGGCATCGATGGCTTGCTTGGGGTCTTCGTCCATGTCGCCGTCACTCTCGTGGTCGTCTACCTCGCGGTCTCGGCGCTGGTCGTGCTCGACAATGCTTTCGAGCCCACCCTTAGGAGTGCCACCCTCACGCTGGCACAGGTCAACAAGCTCGAGGACTGGATCCAATCCAACCCGATCACGTCGGCCATGGTCTCCAAGCAGGACATGAAAGCCCTCAAAGACGCGGCGGGTAGCCCCTCTGGCGCGCGCCTGGATGCCGTTCAGGGGATCCATCAGCTTCAACAGATCTACACGGGCTTCCTCTCGCCTCAGCTGCACGGATCGAGAAGCGTGCCGATCATTCTCGGAATCGGCAGTCGCCTGCCGGTGATCGGCCATGTCGCCCCGAGCGACCTGAAGCCGGCTGTGACGCCCGCACCGTCTCCAAGCCCGAGCCCGACCACCACGCCCAAAAAGACACCGACGCCGTCAAAGAAGCCGTAGCCATGCTTGACCTCGCATTGACCTCGGACCAGGAGCAGCTCGTGGCCACCGTCCGCGACTTCTGCGCCCGCGAGTTCGCGCCGACCATCGCTGCCAACGATCGCGCCGGTCACCACGATCCCGAGATCTTTGCCAAGCTCGCCTCGATCGGCCTCCCGGGTGTGTGTTTCCCACAGCGCTACGGCGGCTTCGGCCTCGACTACCTGTCGCTGGGGCTCGTATGCGAAGAGCTCGAGTACGTCGACACCGTCTTCCGCACTGTGCTTTCGGTCCACGTCGGCCTGGTCGGCATGGGCCTCTACACGTGGGCGACCGAACACCAGAAGCAGCGATGGCTCGTGCCAATGGCAAAAGGCGAGAAGCTCGCCTGCTACGGCCTCACCGAGCCAAACGCCGGCTCAGATGTCGCGTCGATGCAGGCCACGGCGCGTCGCCAGGGCGACAACTACGTGCTCAACGGACAGAAGGTGTGGGTCTCGGACGCTGACACAGCCGACTTCTTTCTCGTCTTCGCGAAGACCGACCCCAAGGCGGGGCACCGCGGAGTCTCGGCCTTCATGCTCGATCGCACCGCCTGCGGCAAGGCACTGCGCACCGAGCCGATCGAGGACAGGCTGGGCATCCGCGCAGGCGACGTCGGATCGATTTTCCTGTCAGACGTGGAGGTTGGTGAAGCCGATCGGATCGGCGACGAAGGCGACGGTTTCAAGATCGCGATGAGCTGCCTCGACAACGGCCGCTACACAGTGGCCGCCGGCGCCACCGGCACCGTGCGCGCAAGCCTCGATGCGTCAGTGAAATACGCTCGCGAACGAAAGACGTTCGGCCAGGAGATAGGTCGGTATCAGCTGATCCAGCAGATGATCGCCCGAATGTCCCGTGACTACGAGATCTGCAGGCTCCTCTACTACAAGGTCGCGTGGATGAAGAACAAGGGCGAGCGGCACACGCGCAACGTGTCGATGGCCAAGCAGTACGCGACGGACGCGGCCTTCAACGCGGCTCACGACGCGATCGAGGTTCATGGCGCGTACGGCTACTCGGCGGAGTACCCGGTCGAGCGATTCCTGCGCAATGCTAGGGCGCCGATCATCTACGAGGGGACGCGCGAGGTGCACACCATCCTGCAGGGCGAGTACGCCCTCGGCTACCGCGAGGACCGGCCGGTCAAGAAGTCACTCCCTCCTTACCAGCCCGATTGATCCATACGGCGGAGGCTGAAGGGTCGGCGGCCACAGCCGCCACGCCGCGGCGGGGCAACCTGAACCATCTCGATTTCGTCGTCCTTTCCATCTACTGGGTGGCGATCGGCTACATGTGGACGAGCCTTGGCGGCCTGATCCTTCCTGACCTGGTACTCGAGCTGGTCGGCAATCAGAACAAGGGCTTCGCGCTCGGCGTGCTCGAGGGTGTGGGCTCGTTGATGGCGGTGGTCTGGCAGCCAATGGCGGGTGCGCTGTCCGACCGAACTCATACTCGCTTCGGCCGGCGCCACCCCTACATCGTCGGCGGCACCGTCGGCGATGTCCTTTTCCTGGTGGGCATGGCGCTCTCCGGCAGCTTCGGGCTCGTCCTGATCTTCTATTTCCTGCTCCAGACCGCCTCGAACACCGCCCAGGGTCCTTACCAGGGCCTGATGCCTGATGTCGTGCCCGAGACCCAGCGTGGAACGGCGTCGGGTTACTTCGGCGTCGCGAACGTGGTCGGGCTGATGGCCGGCACGATCGGCGCGGGCTACATCCTCGCCCACGCAGGCCGCGCAGCGGCGATCCTCAGCATCTGCGTCCTGCTCGTGCTGACCATGCTGCCCACCGTCCTCCTGATCCCAGACCGCGCCGCTCGGACGGCGGGCCAGTTCACGAGCGCGCGGGAGGCGATCGTCACGACTTTCTCGCGGCCGCTTCGATATCCAAGCTTCCTTTGGCTCATGGCCTCTCGATTCCTGATCCTCATGGGGCTGGTCGGCGTCCAGAGTTTCGTGTTCTTCTACTTCAGCGATGTCTTCTTTCACAACGACCGGATGGACACCATCACAGCGAGCTACACGCTCCTCGGCCTTGTGATAGTTGCTGCGTTCCTTGTCTCCTGGCCTGCCGCCCGTGCCTCTGATCGGTTCGGTCGCCGCCCGTTCATCCTGGTTGGAGGGCTTTTAGGGGCTGCCGGCGTGCTCATGCTTGTGTTCAGTCACTTCCAGGTGCTGCCCACCCAGCTCCTGGAGCCGCTGGCCGAAAAGTTGAAGGTGCCGCCGCTGGCGGCCCAGGCGACCTTGGTCGGAGTCCTGATCGGGATTGGATATGGCGTGTTCTTCTCGGTCGACTGGGCCTTCGTCCAGGACGTGATTCCAACCAAGGAGGCGGGCCTCTTCATGGGCTTCAGTAACATCGCCACTGCCGGGTCGGGTATCGTCGCCCGTTTCATCGGCGGATTTTTGCTCGACCCGTTCAACGACGGTCCGCAGCTGCTCGGCTTGCCGGGAGGCTTTCCCGTCATCTTCTCCGTCTTCAGTGCGTCCCTGCTGGTCGGCGCGCTACTCATCTTGAAAGTACCTGAGGTGCGAAAACGATGATGAATCTGGACGGTCTGATGCCCTGGGGTGGGCTCGCCGGAGCGCCATTCGACGCTGCCGACATGGTGGTGGCCGGCATCCCTTACGACGGTTCGGCGGTATATCGGAAGGGCGCCGCCCTTGCGCCGCAGCGAATACGCAGCCTGTCGGCTGCAATGCCCCCCGTCACCGAGGACGGCCAGGTACTGCAGGGACTTCGAGTGCACGACATGGGCGACCTTGACCCAGGTCCTGAAATCGCCGGGGGCTGGATGAGCGTCGCGGAGCGCCTGTCGACGGTCCCGCTCGCTTCGCTCCTGACTGTCCTCGGCGGGGACCACTGCACGGCCATCGCCACGATTGCGGCGCAGGCGCGCCGCCACCCTGACATGCAGCTCCTATGGGTGGACGCCCACCCCGATCTTTGCGATTTCTCGCGCGGGGGGCGCTGGACCTGCGGCTGCGCGATGCGGAGGGCGCTCGAGGTGTCGGCGATCGACCCTGCACGGGTGGTGATCGCCGGCGGGCGTGACTACGACCCCGAGGAGGTCGAGTTCATCAAGGCGACAGGCATCCTGCTGGTTTCGGCGCGCGAGCTGGCCGCCGATCCGGCCGCCTCGGCCCTGGCGATCGGGGATCGTCTGGCCGGAAAGAAGGTGCACGTCTCGTTCGACATCGACGCACTCGACCCTGCGCACGCGCCTGGAACCGAGATCCCTTCGGCGGGCGGGCTCACCACACGGGCCGCGCTCGACCTCCTCGGGGCGGTGCTCAACCGCACGAGCCCTGTGGGCTTCGATGTGGTCGAGGTATCGCCGCCGTTCGACAATGGGGATATCACGACCTTCGCCGCGTTGAAGCTCATCTTCGAGTTCTGGGGCATGTCCTGGAATGGAAAGCGCTGACGTAGTCATCGCGGGGGGCGGCATCGCGGGTTGCGCCCTCGCATACCAGCTCGCCAAACGCAAGGTCGACGTGGTGCTCCTGGAGCGCGAGACGCTGGGCTCGCAGTCGACCGGCAAATGCGCGGGCGGCGTTCGCCAGCAGTTCTCGACCGAGGCCAACGTCAGGGTTCAGCGGATGTCGGTGAAGATGCTGGAGGCGTTCGAGCACGACACAGGGCATCCGGCGGACTTTCGCCAGATCGGCTACCTCTTCCTTTTCACTCAGCCTCAACAGGTGGAGGACTTCCGCCACAACATGGAGATGTGGCATCGGGTCGGCCTCACAGAGGCGCGCTGGGTGGATCCGGCCGAGGCCGCGAAGATGGTGCCCGTGCTCAACGTGGACGACGTGCTGGGCTGCTCGTTCTGCCCCACAGACGGAATCGCGAGCCCGGCCGACGTCACCGCCGGCTATGCGTCAGCCGCCCGCCGCCTTGGCGCGCGCTTGAAAGAGGGAGTTGACGTTACCGGCATCGATGTTGCCTCCGGCCGCGTGCAGGGAGTGCGCACCTCAGCGGGCGACATTGCAACTCGGATGGTCATCAACTGCGCCGGCGCCTGGGCAGCCTCGATCGGCCGCCTCGCTGGGCTCGAGATCCCTGTGCTTCCGTATCGCCGCCACATCGCGGTCACCGGCACATTCCCAGCCCTTCCGCGGACGACGCCGATGACTGTGGATTTCCGTACCTCTCTCTACTTTCACCCCGAAGGGGACGGCGTCCTCATCGGCATGAGCGATCGGTCCGAGCCGTCCGGGTTCGTTACCGACGTCAACTGGGAGTTCCTGGAGAAGATGTTCGAGCAGGCGGCGCTCCGGGCGCCTGCTCTGGCGAGCGCTGGTGTGAAGACGGCGTGGGCCGGCCTCTACGAGTCCACTCCCGACCACCAGGCGATCCTGGGTCCGGTAGGCGAGGTCGAAGGTTTCTGGTGCGCCGCTGGTTTCAGCGGGCACGGGTTCATGCAGGCGCCCGCCGCCGCGTTACTTGTGACTCAGCTCCTCCTCGACCACAAATCGGAGATCGACATCTCCCCGTTCGCTTTCGAACGATTCGCGCGTGGCGCTCTGGTCACCGAACGAAACGTGATCTAGCGAAACCTGCCGCCCTAGTGCCGGGCCAATAAAACCAGTGCGATCAGGGCCAGGCCGCCGAGCATCAGCACGCCCGAGCATCCCGCCTGCACCACCGTGTAGACGATCCCACCCATAGAACCGTACGTAGCAGCGATTTCGGCCCTCCGCCGGCGAGTGCGGATCGCCGCCACGACGCCTCCAGCGCCGAGTAACACGGCAAGGACCCCGAAGCCGACGCCTGCCACTACTTCCCCGCTCATCCCAGCGGTCAGTATGCCAACGGTTACGATTCTGACCCGTGGCAAGGATCCTCCTCTTGGGCTCGACAGGCTTTTTCGGCCGTGGCGTTGCGCACCGGCTGATCGATGGAGGCCACCAGCTGAGGGTGCTCGTGCGCGACCCGATGAAGGCTGCCGCCTTCAAGGTCCGAGGGGCCCAGGTCGTCGTCGGCGATGCGCTCAATCCGGCCGCCGTGACCCAGGCCGCCCAGGGAGTGGAGCATGTCATCAGCCTCGTCGCGGTGCGTCGAAACCGCCCGCAGTCCTTCCTGGAGGTCAACGTCGACGGCCCAAGAATCATGGCCGAGGCGGCCAAGGCGGCGGGCGTGCGATCGGTCGTCCTGGTCAGCGCCATCGGGGCACGGCTCGATCCACATCTCAAGTACCTGACCTCGCGATGGATGGGTGAGCAAGAGCTTGCGAAGACCGGCGTGTCGGGGACCATCCTGCGGTTCTCGTTCGTGCTTGCCGAAGAGGGAGGCGTCCTCAATGACTTCGAGCGCGCCGCCAATTTCGGTCCGTTCCTGATCATCCCTGGCAGCGGACAGGCCCAGCTGCAGCCGATCCTTCGCGAGGACGCGGCCCGCTGCGTCGTCGAGGCGATCGACAAACCGGAGCTGAATGGAAGGATCGTGGAGCTGGGTGGCCCCGAGGTTGTCACCTATGAGGCGATGTTCGATTGGTTCATCCAGGCCCGTGGACTCAAGAAGCCCAAGCTGAAACTGCCGACCGTATTGCTCATCCCTGGGGCGATGGCGATGGAGGCGATGCTCGCCGACCCGATCGTCACACCTGACGAGATCAACACGATCCAGCTCGACAACATCGCCGACGGCATCGACTCCGTCAGCGCGCATTTCGGCTGGCGGCCGACCCGTCCGAGCTCATGGGCACAGGAGCACTGGAAGAAGACCCGCGCTCGCTGAGGCTCCGCGCCTTCTTCGGGTTGCCGGTGCCCGAGCCTCAACGTGAAGAGCTGAGAAGCTTTATCACGACCTGCGCCTCGCTCGCGCCGGCCTTCCGCTGGACGCCGGCTGAGAATCTTCACCTCACCATCCGATTCGTCGGCGGCGTCGAACGCTCAGTCGTGGAGCCTGTGGCCGATGCGCTGGTCGATCGTCCGCCGGCCGCGTTCGACCTCGAGCTGGGCAGCTTCGGAACGTTCGGGCGCGGCCCGGGCGCTCGCGTGGTGTGGCTCGGTCTTCAGTCAGGCGCTGATGGCGCGGCAGCGGTCGCGGCGCGCGTGGAAGAGGAATGCCTGCGGGCAGGGCTGGTCGGCGCATTCAGTAAGTCCCATCCTGGTCGCCGCGCCAGCGCGCAGAACAGGCCGTTCCGGGCGCACCTCACGCTGGCTCGAGCGCGCGCGCGCTATGGCGCGAGCCTTCCTGATCTGCCGGCGCCGCCTTCCCTTGAGCAGTGGCGCGCCGACGAGCTGATCCTTTACGCGAGCCGCCTCACCAGGTCGGGAGCCACCTACGAGGTCGTCAGGACTCTACGCCTCGCGTAAGCCGGCCTCGGCGCATTCCAGGTCCTGCTCAGGGCGTGCGCCGCTGACGCCGATGGCGCCGACGATCTTTCCTTCCACCTTGATGGGCAGGGAGCCGAGTCCAGGGATCATGGGAACACGCACCATGCGGTCCGCCGCGCTGAAAAAGCCGGGCCTGTCCTGAGCCATCTGCGCCAGTGCGGCGCCATCCCGTAGGAGCATCGCCGCCCCCACTGCCTTGGCCTCGGCCAGCTGAGGCGAAAGTGGCGCGGCGCCGTCCATCCTGCCGAGTGCGATGAGGAGCCCACCTTCGTCGACAACAGCCGCGGTCACCTTGATGCCGAGCTGTCCAGCTTTGGCATGAGCCTTCTCGATGGCCTGGTTGGCGTCGGAGAGACTCAATGGCATGGCTTACGCTCTAGTTTCGCATGGACCTGAAAGGGAAGGTTGCAATCGTCACAGGTGGCGGCACAGGCATTGGTCGTGCTGTGTCGCTGCGCCTGGCGAAGGCCGGAGCCAGGGCAGTGGTGGTCAACTATTCGCGCTCCAAAGACGAAGCAGAGGCAACTGCGGCGGAGCTCGAACCGCTCGGCTCCGAGGCGCTTGTGTACAAGACCGACATCGCCGATGAGGCGGCGGTCAAGGCGATGGTCGCTGCCACAACCGATCGATTCGGACGGTTGGATGTGCTTGTGAACAACGCGGGCACCACTCACTTCATCGCATTTCCCGACCTCGACGCGTTGACCGAGGAGGTTTGGAACGACATCATCGGTGTGAATCTCAAGGGCACGTTTTACTGCTGTCGCGCTGCAGCTCCCGAGCTGCGCAAAGCCAAAGGCGCAATTGTCAACGTTGCCTCGATCGCAGGTCACCGCGGGTCTGGGTCGTCGATTGCCTACGGCGTGTCCAAGGCGGGCGTCTTGCAGCTGACTCGTGGACTTGCGATCGCTCTGGCCCCCGACGTGCGCGTCAACTCGGTATCGCCTGGCCTCGTTTCGACGCGATGGTTTCGCAAGCGTTTCGGAGACGAGTCAGCCGCCACTCAGGAAAAGTCGTTCGCCGAAATCACGCCGCTGCGTGCGATTGCAAGCCCCGACCATGTAGCACAAGCGGTCATGGCTTTCGTCGAAAACGACATTGTCACAGGCCAGGACATCGTCGTTGACGGTGGTAAAAACGTTGGCTACTGAAGAATGAGAGCGCTCGTTCTGGCGCAAGCTATTTATGGTGGGTTGGCGGCGAACTGACTTTCGGGCTTGCGCTCGGAAGCAACCCCCCGTACTGTTGGTTTTGGCTCCGAGGGAAACGTTCGAGAGAGCAGGAACAGGCCGCAAGGCAGGTACCAGCAATCAAGAGGCGATCCGTCGGGGTCATTTCTTTTTCAGGCGCAAAGCACAAGCCGACCCCTGCCCCAATCGTTAGGCTCTAGCGCAGTGTCGGTCGCCCAGCGCCCCACCAAACAATCCGAATCCAACCCCTCGACCTCAGTCGAGGTGTCGATAGTGATGCCCTGCCTCAACGAGGCGGAGACGTTGGCCACGTGCATTCAGAAGGCCCAGAAGGCGATCGAGAAAGACGCCATTTCGGCTGAGATCATCGTCGCCGACAACGGCAGCACCGATGGCTCGCAAGGCATCGCCAACGAGCTCGGGGCGCGCCTTGTGCCTGTCACCAGGAAGGGATACGGCAGCGCCCTGATCGGCGGCATCGAAGCCGCGCGGGGCGAGTTCGTGATCATGGGCGACGCCGACGACAGCTACGACTTCACCGCCATCGCACCGCTGATCGCCAAGCTGCGCGATGGCTGCGACCTCGTAGTGGGCAACCGCTTCCTCGGTGGCATCGAACCTGGCGCGATGCCCTGGTCACATCGCTGGATTGGGAATCCAGTGCTGACTTTTATCAGCAGGATCTTTTTCCACACGCCCGTCGGTGACATGCACTGCGGCCTGCGCGGCTTCCGCAAGGAAGCCTACGAGCGCATGAAGCTCCGGGCGATTGGCATGGAGTTCGCAAGCGAGATGGTGATCAAAGCATCCCTCAAGGGCATGCGCATAGCCCAGGTGCCGGTGGCGCTCCGGCCCGACGGGCGCTCCCGTCCGCCGCACCTCCGCACCTGGCGCGACGGCTGGCGGCACCTGCGCTTCATGTTGCTGTTCAGTCCACGCTGGCTTTTCCTGCTTCCGGGGCTGGCGCTGTTCACCGCCGGCTTGCTGGCAGGCGCCGCACTCGAGGTTGGGCCGGTCAAGGTCGGACGATTCGGGTTCGACATCAGCACGCTGCTGCTGGCCGGCTTTTGCTGCCTGATCGGATACCAGCTTGTCGTCTTCGCGGTTTTCACCAAGGTTTTCGCGATGCGCGAAGGATTCCACCCGCCCAACCCCGGGTACTCACAGATGTTCCGATACGTGCGCCTCGAGACGGGCCTCGCGCTCGGCCTGCTCATGGCCGTGCTGGGCACCGCTGGGCTGATCCTCGCCGTCCTCTCGTGGCAGGTGCTGGGCTTTGGTGCCCTCGATCCGCGAGCGACCATGCGCGAGGTGATCCCGGCCGCGGTGCTGTTGACGCTGGGTGTTCAGACGATCTTTGCAAGCTTCTTCCTCAGCATCCTCGGCATCGACAGCGAAACCGATCCCGGCTGACGCATTGGCAGCGCTGCGGAAGCATCCGATGGCGGCGGCATATATCGCCGCTCTGATACCAGCTCTGGCAATGGCATTGACGCAGCCTGTCTGGTCGCGAGTCGACGAGGCGCACCACGCGGATTTCATCATCCAACTGAGCCACGGCGTATATCCCGTAGCCAACAAGACGCTCATCGACCCCGAAACGATTCGCGTCATGGAGTCGACCGGTGTGTTTCGCGCCTTCTACGCGCCTGGCTCGTACCCGTTGCCCGACCTCACCGCCATCGGCACACCTCCGGCCGGCATGTCCGATCGCGCCAACGCCGCCTGGATGCTGAGGCACCTGTGGCAGCTCTCGCACGAGTCGATCCAGCCACCCGTTTACTACCTATCGATGGTCCCCGTGTGGTGGGTCGCCAACGGATTGGGAGGACCATTCGCAGCCATCTACGCGTTGCGCGTCATCAGCGCCCTGGCGATCGCGGCCCTTGCTCCGATCGCGGTGGCCGTGGCCCGCATCCTCGTTCCAACGCGGCCGGAGGTCGCGCTCGTCGCGGCGATCTTCGCCGCCCTGCTGCCGGGCCTTGACCTTAACGGAACCCGGATCAGCAACGACGCTTTTGCGACCGCGATCGGCGGTCTTGTTGTGCTGCTCGCCGTGCGATGGGCTGCCAGCGGGTGGACGTGGCGCGGGGCGGTCCTGATGGGTCTGATCCTCGGGGCGGGCATGCTGGTCAAGATCACGCTGGCGGGCCTGGTCCCCGCGGTGATCCTGTCGGCACTCTGGCAACCGGGGCCCGCGCGCTGGACTGTAGGGCTAGGGCGACTGGTGCTCGCCGGCGCGATCGCTGGCGCGTGCGTGCTGCCCTGGTTCGCGCTCAACCTGCACAACTACGGTGCGATCATGCCCGGCCCCAGCCTGCGGCTCTCCGACTCACTGGCAGTGCCCCTCAACGCGCCATTCATACCGCTCAACCTGGCGGTGTTCGAGCTGACCTACTGGACGGGAGAACCCTGGGGGGCGCTGGTGCTGGCCGCGCCGTTCGCGGTGCTGGCCGGCCTTCTTGCCTTGATGGCGCCAGTCGGTGTCGTGAAGCTGCTCAGGGATCGCCCGCCGGCAGCCGGGCCCCTGGCGGTGGCGATCGTCGCAGCGAGCGGCATGGTCGCAGTGTCATTGGTGCTGCCTGTCCTTGCCGACTTCGAATTCGTGGCCCCCGGCCGCTATGCGTATCCGGCGTTGCCCGCCATCGCGGCTCTGTTCGCCATCGGCGTGTGCATGGTGCTCGCCAACAAGGTTGCCCGTCGAGCGGCAGTCGCCATCTACGCGGCGATGGCGGTGCTCATGGTGACCGCGAGCGCAGCCGGGTTTCCCCGAGCACCCGAGGCAGGTTCCGGAGCCCCGCCGGCGAGCGCGGCTGTCGAGGTCGCGACTGCGAGTAGCAGCTTCGGTGGGGTGGCCATCGACGTTCAACGCGTCGCTTTCGACTCGATCGGAGGAGCGACGTGGCTCCAGGTGACGGTGACCAATTCGGGTCTGAACCAGGCCGAGTGGACGGTTCCGCCGTACATCACCGACGGCGACGTTTCTGCGATCGGCGACTACCTCAAGTCGACGCATTTGCCTGGCGCTCTAGACCCAGGCCAGGCCGTCACCGGCTGGCTCTACATCCCCCTCGACCCGGCGCGGCTCCATGCTGGTTCTCTACACGTGCGCTTTCAGGACGTGGCGGTCGACGGATATCGCATGGTCGGCGACATAAACCTCGACGTGCCGCTGACGGCCATCCGAACACCATGACCGCGACAAAGCTCAGGGTCGCCATCATCCACGACCTGCTCGTGAGCTATGGCGGCTCTGAGCAGGTCCTGCTCGACCTGCATCAGATGTTCCCTGATGCGCCCATCTACACGACGGTGTTTGACCCGTCGCGGCTTCCGGCCCGCTTCGCGAACCTCGATGTCCGCAGCTCCTTCCTGCAGCACATTCCGTCCATTTCCAGGAACTACGGGGCGATCGTTCCGCTGATGCCCCGCGCGTTCAAGAGCTTCGATCTCCGTGGCTACGACCTTGTCCTCAGCTCGGCGCACGCGTTCGCGAAAGCCGTCATCGCTCCGCCCGACGCCCTGCATGTCTGCTACTGCTACACGCCGCTCAGGTATGCGTGGAGCCACCAGGAGGAATACCTGGCCGGCATGCCGATGCGGCCGCTTGGGCGCATGGTGCTGGCCCGACTGCGGAAGTGGGATTACGCCGCGTCGCGGCGAGTCAATCGATTCATCGCAATCTCCGAGAACGTCCGCGACAGGATCGCCAAGTACTACGGCCGAGAATCCGACGTCGTCTACCCGGCGGTCAACCTCTCTCGCTTCCATACAACCTCAGGCCGAGACCGCATAGATGACTCCTTCCTGGTCGTCAGCCGGCTCTTCTCATACAAGCGTGTGGACGCCGCTGTTGAGGCCTGCACGCGGCTGGGGCTCCCGCTGAAGGTGATCGGTCGCGGGCCTGAGCTGGCGCGGCTGCGCGGCATCGCCGGCCCTACCGTGCGGTTCCTCGGCGAGGCCGACGACCAAACCCTCGAATCGGAATATCGGGGATGCCGCGCGCTTCTATTCACCTCGGATGAGGACTTCGGTTTGGTTCCGCTCGAGGCGATGGCGAGCGGGCGGCCTGTTCTCGCTCTTAACCGCGGCGGGGCCCGAGAGACTGTCGTCGCCGGCGTGACCGGCCGGTTTTACGAGGACACAGGCGTCGAGGCGCTGATCGATGCCCTGAAGACTTTCCGGCCCGACGACTTCGATCCCCTTGCGTGCCGGCTGAGGGCGGAGGAATTCTCAATTGAGCGATTCCGCTGTGGCATCGAAACTGTCATCGAGCGCGAGCTCGGGCGCGACCTGTAGGTCGCGGTCACTTTCTGTAGAGAGCGACTCCAGTCATCTCGTTCTCGTGGTAAGTCCCGCCACGTGTGAACCCGATGCCGGCGAGAACGGTGTCGAGTTCTGTGATTTCTGTGTGCCACTTATGCCACTCGAGAAGGATGGTTCGCACGCTTGCCTTTATGAACTCGCCCTCATAGCGGATGAAGTCGAGCTCGTTGCCCTCGATGTCGATCTTCATCAGATCCACCGGCCTTTCTCCGAAACGGGACTGCCACTCGCCCTTGACGGATACCGCGGGGACCGTCACGTCTTTGATCCTTCCTTTCACAGGCAGCTGTTTGCCGGCCTCGTACGCGAGCAGCGACGATTGCGATGCGGAGGGAAGAATGTGAAAGACGGCGCTTGGGGACCCGGGCGGTAGCCCGACCGCGCCGAAGACTACCTGCTGGCGCTCGAGTCGATTCTTCTTCAGGTGCCAGGCCGCCTCCGCCACGATGAACTGGTTCGCGTCGACCAGAAGGCCGGCACGTTCCCGGTTTGGCAGCTCAGACTCCAGCCACAGCGCGAACCAACCCGCGTTGCAGCCCAGATCGATGAAAGTGTCGATGGGACGCTCCGCGAGCACTGCCTCGTAGGTCCGCTGCGCGAACATCTCGTCAGCGATCCCGAGCTGATCGAGAGACGTGATGCGGTATTCAAGCCCACTCGGGCGCAGGCGCCGATAAATGGGGAAACGCGCGAGCAGCGGTCCAGTCCAGCGGTATATGGACAGCGCGGCGACGGCGTGATGCACCCACTGATGACGGCTCAACCGAGCTACCAGCGAGGACAAGTGAGTTCGGCAGAGCTTAGTAGACCGGCGTTTCCCCTGTCACTGCTTCGAGCCACTTCCGGCAGGAAGTCAAGAAGCGCGCCGCCTGCAGGCCGTCGAGCACGCGGTGGTCGAACGAGAAGCAGAGATACATCATCGGTTTGATCCCGATCATCCCTTCCACCGCCACAGGCCGGTCCACGATTGCCTCCATGGTGAGGATGCCCGCCTGGCCAGGGTTGATCACCGAGTAGCTGAAAAGAGTCCCGAACGTGCCCGAGTTGTTGACGGTGAAGGTCCCACCTGAGAGGTCGTCGGCCTTGAGCTGCTTGTTGCGTGCGCGAGTGGCGATGTCGTTGATTGCACGCGCAAGGCCGGCGATCGACAGACCGTCCGCGCGGCGGACAACCGGGACCACCAGGGTGTCCTCGAGGCCAACTGAAACGCCAAGGTTGATGTCCCTGTGCACGATGAGCTCCGTTTCGTTGAAGGTGGAGTTGACCTCGGGATGCTCTCGCAGCGCTGACACCGCGGCCGCCATCACGTACGGCAGGTAGGTGAGCGAGAAGCCCTCCTGCTTCTGGAAGGCGGCTTTGTTGGCAGTGCGGTTGGCCACGACGCCCGACATGTTCGCCTCCTGCGTCTGCCAGGCATGGGGGATCGTGGTCTTGGCGCGGGTCATGTTCTCCGCGATGAGCCGGCGCACACGAGTCAGCTGAACCACCTGGTCTCCCTCGCCCGGCGCGGCTGAGCCACGAGGCGAGGCTGGGGCTGTGGCGCTTGCGGCAGGCGCGGCTTTCGGCGATGCGGCGAAGTCCTGCACGTCCTTCTTCGTCACGCGGCCGCCGATTCCGGTGCCCTCGATTTTCGAAAGGTCGACTTTCAGCTCCGAGGCGACCATCTGAACGGCAGGCGAGTAGCGGTGCTCGCCGGTCTGCGGCGTTGGTGCGGGCTCTTGACCCTGATCGTCTGGCTCGGCGGGTGGCTTTTCCTGAGCGTCCTCTCCGGCACCGGCGGGCGGGGAGGTCTGCGTTGGCGGTGGTTCGGCCTTGTCGACGGTACCGTCGGTGGGTGCTGGGGCCGGGGCTTCCGGAGTCGCGGCCTTGGGAGCCGCCCTCTTAGGACCGGCGGCTGCCTGCTTTGGACCGGCGGCTTTGGACCCGACGGACGCCTCAGGCTCGGTGGCTACAGGCTCGCCCCCTCCGGCGCTCCGCGCCACCTCCCCGCCCGGCGGGGAGGATATATCTCCATCGCCACCAACCTCAACCACCGCGATCTCGGCGCCGGCTTGAACTGTCTGGCCCTCCTTGGCCAGGATCTCGCGCAGGATTCCGGTCACGGGCGCAGGCACCTCGGCGCTGACCTTGTCGGTGTCAACCTCGAGCATCGGCTCGAACTCGACCACCTTGTCACCAGGCTTGACGAGCCATTTGGAGATCGTCCCTTCGTGCACCGACTCCCCGAGCTGGGGCATTACCACGCGCTTTGTCGTGCCGGCCATCAGAAAGCCGCCAGCTCTCGCAGGGCCGCCGCGATCTTGGTGGGGTTGGGCATGAACAAGTCTTCCATCGCCGGGGCATAAGGCATCGACGGCACGTCAAGCCCGCCGAGCCTCTTCACGGGCGCGTCGAGCCAGCGCCACGCATCATCGGCGATGAGCGCCGCGATCTCGGAACCCACCGACACGCTGAAGTTGTCCTCGTAAAGGACCAGGCACTTTCCGGTTTTTCGGGCTGAGGCGATGATCGCTTCTTTGTCGAGCGGGTAAACGGTGCGCAGGTCGACGATCTCGACGTTCACTCCATCTGCGTCGAGCTCCTTTGCCGCCTCGAGCGCGTAGTGGACCATCAGCCCGTAGCAGAAGACCGAGATGTCGGTCCCCTCGCGCACTGTGCGAGCGACCTGGAGCGGGATGAGGTACTCCCCTTTGGGCACCGCCTCCTTGAACATTCGGTAAAGGCGCTTGTGCTCGAAAAACAGGACAGGGTCGGGGTCCCTGATTGACGCGAGAAGGAGGCCCTTGGCTTCGTATGGGCTCGAGGGGATCACGATCTTCAATCCCGGCGTCGCAAAGCGCGCCTCGATCGACTGCGAGTGATAGAGCGCGCCGTGCGCGTGGCCGCCCATCGGCGCACGCACCACCATCGGCACCGACCAGTCCCCGTCGCTGCGATACCGGAACTTGGCGATCTCGTTGGTGATCTGGTTGAAGGCCATGTGCGCGAAGTCGGTGAACTGCATCTCCGCCACCGGGCGCTTACCGGCAAGGGCGAGGCCGAGCGCGACACCTGCGATCGACGACTCG
>DATLPO010000036.1:0-5005 GCA_035535675.1 Candidatus Limnocylindria bacterium | reverse complement strand
TCGCCCAGGGCCCCCGCGAGTCGCTCGCAAACTGGGCGAGCCATATAGCGTAGGTCGAACTCGCCGGTGACCACGCTCGCCAGCTGCGGCAGCCGCCGGCCCAGTCGGTATTTGGCTGTGCGCGGGTCCCTCTCCACAAGGCCGTGTCGTTCCAGCGTCCCGAGCAGCCGGAGCGCCGTTGAGCGATGCACACCTAGGTCGCGCGCCACCTCGGCCCCCGCCCGCCAGCCGTCGCGCGCAAGAAGGTCGAGGATGGCGACTGCGCGGTCGACCGAGCGGATGATTCCAGGGTCCCGGCCGCGGCTGTCGTTGCTCACCGCGCAACAATACAGCTTGCGAGGCGTCTGGCAGCGGGGTAAACTGTTGGCCTCTGAGCATCTGTTGAGCTATGCGCAACAACTTCCCTCTCTCTCCTCCCGCCAAGGTTGATATAGCCTCAGTGCTGGGACGCCCCGAGATCGCAACAACAGGAGAAAAGGTATGAGCCGGGAAGAGGAGATTCGCGCCAGCCTGTTCGACGACACCCTCAACGGGCGTGCGCCTGAGGTCAAAGCTGCCACCGTCGAAGGGCTTGCCCTGGGCATGGACCCGATGGACATCCTTTTCAAAGCGTTGATCCCCTCGCTCGAGGAGGTCGGCCGGCGGTTCGAAAAAGGCGATTTCTTCGTTCCGGAGATGCTCATGGCAGCTCGTGCGATGCAAGGCGCTCTGACCATTCTCCGCCCGCTTATCGCCGAAACCGGCGCGCAGCCGGTGGGCCGCTATGTCATCGGCACCGTCAAGGGCGACATCCACGATATCGGCAAGAACCTTGTGGTGATCATGCTCGAGGGCGCCGGTTTCGAGGTCTTCGACCTCGGGGTCAACACCCCTCCAGAGAAATTCGTCGAGGCGGTGATCGCTCATCAGCCTGACGTGCTGGGCTTTTCCGCCTTCCTCACCACGACGATGCCGATGTTCAAGGTCAACATCGACGCCCTCACGAAGGCCGGCCTGCGGGACAAGGTCCACATCGCCGTGGGTGGCGCGCCGGTGACTGAGGAGTATGCCAAGCACGTCGGCGCCGACAGCTACGCGCCAGACGCGTCGATGGCCACGCGCCTTGCCAAGCAGCTGGTCGGAGCGCGGAATGAAGCCTCAGAGGGCGCCAGGGCGCTTGAGCAGGCGGTCAAGCTGATCGACGAAACCCTGAAGAAGGGTTAGATCCCAATGGACACCATCTTGAGCTCGCGCGGTCGCGAGGTAGTGGTGTCAATCGACAGGCCGTTCGTAATCATCGGCGAGCGCATCAATCCCACGGGGCGGAAGGTCCTCGCGGCGGAGATGAAGGAAGGCAAGATGGACCGCGTCAAGGCGGACGCCATCGCGCAGGTGGCCGCGGGCGCCCACATGCTCGACGTCAACGCCGGGATCCCCGCGCTGGACGAGGCAGCACTGTTGGTCGCAGCGATCAAGGCCGTCTCACAGGTCACCGACGTGCCGATCTGCATCGACTCCTCGATCATCGAAGCGCTCGAGGCGGGGCTTGCTGCTTACGAGGGCAAGGCGCTCGTGAACTCGGTGACCGCGGAGGAGGAGCGGATGGAGCGAATCCTTCCGCTCGTCAAGAAGTACGGGGCCGCAGTCATCGGCATGGCCAACGATGAGACCGGCATCACCATGGTGCCCGAGGAACGCCTTGCGCTTGCTCGCCGCATCATTCAGCGAGCTGCCGACCACGGCATCCCGCAGGAAGACGTGATCATCGATCCGATCGCGATGACTGTCGCGGCCGACCCCACGTGCGGGGTGATCACCCTCGAGACGATGCGCCTGATCCGTGAAAACCTGGGCAACAACATGACCTGCGGTGCTTCCAACGTGTCATTTGGACTTCCCGATCGCGCAACTGTCAACGCAGCCTTCTTGCCGCTCGCGATGCACGCGGGCCTGACCTGCGCGATCACCAACCCTCTCGTCCCGGAGGTGCGACGCGCGGTGCTTGCGGGAGACCTTCTGCTCGGCCATGACGAATACGCGATGCGCTGGATCGCCGGCTACAGGGCCGAGGTCGCCGAGCAGGCCGCCCGCCAGGGCGCCGCCCCCGCATGATCCAGCGCAAGCTGGAGGTCACCTACCAGCCTTTCGACCGCACAACGCGAGTTCCGCCCGGAACCACCCTCTTCAGCGCGGCGCACTGGATCGGCCTGCCCATCGACTCCACATGTGGCGGTCGTGGCACGTGCGGCAAGTGCAAGGTGCGCGTGCTCGAAGGGACCGCAGAGGTCACCACGGCTGACCACCGCCTGCTGCGTAAAGAAGAGATCGACAGCGGCTGGCGCCTGTCGTGCCAGACGCGCATCTACGACGACATGAAGTGCGAGGTGCCGCAGCTTTTGCGCGTGCCAAAGGCCGCGACAATGGGCCTCGGCCGCCTCGTCATCCTCGATCCCAACGTCCGCAAGGTCTATCTCGAGCTGGCAGAGCCCACGCTGGAGGATCAGCGCAGCGACGTGCTGCGATTGAGTGAAGCGCTGACAGCAGAGGGTCACGACATGGTGGCCGGCGTGCCTGTGCTGCGCACGATTCCGCGGGCATTGCGCGATTCCGGGTTCAAAGTGACCGCGGTCCTGGCCGGCGAGCAGATGGTGGCCCTGGAACCTGGCGATACCACCGACGAATGTTTCGGTATCGCGTTCGACGTCGGCACCACCACCCTGGTGGGAACTCTCATGAACTTGCGTACGGGGATGGCGGCCGGCGTGCTGTCGACGCTCAACGGACAGGCGCCGTTCGGCGCGGATGTCATCTCACGCATCAGCCACGGGATGAACGGACCGGAGTCGGTGCTCGAGCTGCAGGCCGCTGTCGTCGCGACGATGAACAGCATCCTCGCCGACCTGTACCAGCAGACAGGAGTATCGCGAGACCGCACCTACGAAGCTGTGGTGGTCGGCAACGCGACGATGCTCCATCTGCTCTTCGGCATCGACCCGAGCCCTCTCGCAGTGATGCCGTTCACACCGGCCTTCATGGAGCCGCTGCTCGTCGCCGCAAGCGAAGTAGGTCTCAACATCCACCCCAACGGATACATTCAGACGCTGCCTGCTCTCGGCGCATACGTGGGCGCCGACATCGTCGCCGGCGTGCTCGCGACCAACGTGGTGCGCGAGGACAAGCTTCGGGTCTTCGTCGACGTCGGCACCAACGGCGAGATCGTCCTGGGCAGCGCGCAGCGGGCCTTGGCCACTGCCGCGCCGGCGGGCCCGGCTTTCGAAGGCAGTCAGATCCGCTGCGGCATGAGGGCCACCGAAGGGGCGATCGAGGGCGTGCAACTCGGCGACACCGTCGAGCTTCAGGTCATAGGCGGCGACGTTCCCGCCCTCGGCATCTGTGGCTCGGGCCTCGTCGACGCGGTGGCTCAGCTTCTCCACGTCGGCCTCCTGGATCACTCGGGCCGGATGAAAGGCGCCGGGGATGTGCCGGGGCACCCGCTGGCCGATCGCCTCATCGATGTCGATGGCGTGCGCGCATTTCTGCTCGCCGAGGGGGTGTTCCTGTCGCAGCGGGACGTCCGCGAGCTGCAGTTCGCCAAAGGCTCAATCGCCACGGGGATCAAGGTCTTGATGGATATCCTCGGCGTCGAGACGAAAGACCTCGACGAGGTGCTGCTGGGCGGCTCGTTTGGCTCGTACCTGAACCCTGAGAGCGCCAAGATCATCGGCCTTGTACCGCCAGTTGATGTCGACAAGATCATCGCGGTCGGAAACTCCGCGGGGGAGGGCGCGAAGATCGCGCTGCTGTCTTACCGCGAGCGCCAGGTCGCGTTCGAGCTGCCTTCGCGCATCGAGTACATCGAGCTGTCCGGTCGCTCCGACTTCAACGACGCTTTCGTCTCCGTCCTCCAGTTCCCGCACCTGGAGCTGGTTTCATGAGCGCGACTGCTTTCGTGATCTGCGGCGCGCTGGGAGCCGAGGTCAAAGACATAGTCGATCGACGCGGTTGGGACGTCGACATCTACGGGCTCTCGGCAATGCTTCATCTGTATCCGGCGAAGATCGTCGAGGAGCTCGGCCACAAGTTGCGAGCGCTCCGGCCTCGCTACGAGCGGTTGGTGGTCGTGTACGGCGATTGCGGGACCAACGGGCGGCTTGAGCCTCTACTGGCCGAGGTCGGGGCATCGCAGGTGAGAGGGCCGCACTGCTACGAGATGCTCGCCGGCGAGGATCTGTTCCACCAGACTTCGGAGGAGCGGCCCGGAACTTTCTTCTTGACGGATTGGCTGGTGCGCAATTTCGATCGCGCGGTCGTCCGCGGATTGGGTCTCGACCGTGACCCCGAGCTAAGGCCGATGCTCTTCGGGAACTACGAAGCCTTGATGTTTCTGCGGCAGGTTCCGAGCCCGCGACTGGCTGCCAAAGCCATGGAGATCGCTGCCTACCTCGAGCTTCCTCTCGAGATCGTTGACGTTGGCCTTGGCGAGCTCGAGACACGCCTGGCAGAGATCGTGGGCGCCTGAACGGTTTGGCCAGCTATCAGGTCACTTTCTGGAAGCACATTCCGTCACAGGTCAAAGCCTGGGATGGGACGGCCGACGTCAAGGGCATGATGCCCGACCGCTTCCAGGTGGCGATCGACGCGTACTCGATGCGGGAAGGCTCGACCGATATGGACGCCTACCTGGAGGGATGGCGGCGAGGCCCCGTCGAGGAACGTGATGGCACTCCCGAGGAAGTCCTTGCCGCTGTCATCAAGGAGCTCGATGCAGTAAATCCCAGAGCACGTCTGATGGAACCGGAGACCTAGACTCCCAGGGAATCAGCCATATCGCTGGCCGCGCGCGCGGCTTTTTGAGCCTCGACCAGCCGCGGATCCCTGCGCGAGCCGCCCAGATTGACTGCGATCAGCCTCGCGGCGGCTGTGGCGGACGCGGCCGCGAGAGTTGCTGCGACCATCGCATCGGCGCGTAGGTTTGGGTTGCCATGGGCCGCCAGCTCGCCTGCGAGCTCGACGGTCTCGGCTCCAA
>DATLPO010000035.1:0-2157 GCA_035535675.1 Candidatus Limnocylindria bacterium | reverse complement strand
GCGCGGTCGGCGCCGCGTAGCGCCCGTTCACGATGCGCACGGGATCCACGAAGTGCTCATGCAGATGGTCCACGTATTCGCACACGCGATCCTGGAGTGACGCGCTCAGCGCGATGTAGTCGAAGATCGCGAGGTGCTGGACGTACTCGCAAAGGCCCACACCGCCTGCGTGCGGGCACACCGGCAGTCCAAACTTCGCTGCCAGCAACAGCACGGCAATTACCTCGTTGACCCCGCCGAGCCGGCAGCTGTCGATCTGGCAGAAGTCGATCGCGCCGGCCTGCAAGTACTGCTTGAACATCACCCGGTTGTGTACGTGCTCGCCGGTGGCGACACCGATCGGTTCGATCGCCTCGCGGATTCGTCGGTGACCGAGAATGTCGTCGGGGCTTGTCGGCTCCTCGATCCACCATGGATCAACCTCTGCCAGCGCGCGAACTGCAGTGATCGCCTGCTCGACCCCCCACACCTGGTTGGCATCGAGCATCAACCGGCGCTCGGGCCCGATCGCAGCGCGGAGAATGCGCGCCCGGCGCAGGTCTGACTCCGGGTCGCCCCCCACCTTCATCTTCAGATGCGTGAAGCCCGCCGTCATCGCCTGGTTGGCCAGGCCCTGGATCTTCTCGTCCGAGTAACCCAGCCAGCCCGCCGAAGTCGTGTACGCGGGGAAACCCTCGCGCACCATCTCGATCTCCCGCGCCGGCCGCGTGGCGACGTTCAAGCGCAGGATCTCAAGGGCTTCATCACGTGGGAGCGCATCGTCGATGTACCGAAAGTCGACGCACGCCACGAGCTGCTCAGGTGTCATGTCTGAAAGCAGCTTCCAGAGCGGCTTGCCTTCGACCTTCGCGTACAGGTCCCAGACCGCGTTGACGAGTGCCGCTGTGGCAAGGTGGACGACGCCCTTCTCAGGCCCCAGCCATCTGAGCTGGCTATCTCCGACCAGGCCACGCCAGAAGCCCGCCATGTCCGATGCGATCTCCTCGATCGTGCGCCCGACGACCTGCACGGCGAGAAGCTCAGCCGCGGCCACGCAGAGCTCGGTGCCGCGACCCGTCGTGAAGGTCAGCCCGCAACCTGCCAGACCGGCAGGATGGTCGGTCTCCAGGACGACGTACGCGCACGAGTAATCGGGGTCTGGGCTCATCGCGTCCGAACCATCGAGAGTGCGTGAGGTCGGAAAGCGGATGTCTCGCGCCGTCGCCTTCAGAATCCTTGTCGCCATGCCCGGTATAGGCTAAAGCCCTGTGAAGATCGGCCTCCACACGCGGCTCAAGCCTGGCGCGGAGGAGCGCTACGAGGAGTACCACCGCAACGTGTGGCCCGAGATCCTCGAGGCGAACCGCCGAGTCGGCATCACCACATACGTGATCTTCCGCGATGGACTCGACCTGTTCCATTACATCGAGTGCGAAGACTTCGATCGCGCAATCGCCGAGCTGGCCAAGGATCCTGTGAACCAGCGGTGGCAAGCCGAGATGGCGCCGATGATGGCGGCGGCAACCGACTTCAGCGGCAAGAACAGCGATCGGATGCCGGTCATCTTCGAGCTGTTATGAACCCAAGCGAGCGCGTGCTTCTGGGTCGCACTGCGCTTTCGGTGACTCGGTTCGGATTGGGCACCGCTCCGTTGGCCGGACTTTTCGAGGAAGTCCCCGAGGACAAGGCGCTCCAGATCATCGAGCGCGCATGGGACGCGGGCATCCGCCATTTCGACACAGCCCCGCTGTACGGGCACGGGCTCGCTGAGATGCGGCTTGGCAAGGCACTGCGCGACAAGCCGCGCGACGAATTCGTTCTCGCCAGCAAGGTTGGGCGCCTGCTGCGTGGCGATGCCCCGCCTGAGCCAGGCCAATCATTTCGTGGAACACCACCGGTCAACCCGGTTTTTGACTTCAGCTATGAAGGGGTGATGCGCTCGGTCGACGAAAGCCTCGAGCGTCTCCAGCTCGAGCGAATCGACATCCTGCACATCCACGACCCTGACAACCACTACAACGAGGCCGTACAAGGCGCTTACAAAGCGCTGGACCACCTCCGCTCCGAAGGCGTGATCCGGGCCGTCGGCGCGGGCATGAACCAGGCTGAGATGCTCGCCCGCTTCGCGCGCGACGGAGACTTCGATTGCTTCCTGCTCGCCGGCCGCTACACGCTGCT
>DATLPO010000034.1:0-13978 GCA_035535675.1 Candidatus Limnocylindria bacterium | reverse complement strand
TCACCTCGGCGGCAGTCGTGGCGGTGGGTCTTGCATAGCGCGCCTTCGTGGGGCCGTCAGCTCACTGTCACGATGGTGCCTGCCACCTTGTCGTGCCAGGCCTGCTTCTGGGGGTCCCATAGCTGCCAGAGCCAGCCGATTGCTCCGATGATGCAGATGGTGAAGCCGACCTCGAGACACCACACGAGACCGCGCAGGGCTGCTTTGCCCATCGTTGGATACTGCCCTGTCGCCATGTCTCGCACCTTGAAACCAAACGGCATCATCCCGATCGAGGCGCCGCGAGAGCTCCAGAAGTACGCGAAGTAGGCGACGTCGATAGCGAGGCCGATGAGCCCGGCAATTCCCTGGGCTTTCTGGAGCGGCAGCTGGATGATCGCGCCGACCACAATGAGGATGACAACGTCGATCAGGCCCCCGACGATGCGCATTCCTGGGCTCGCCAGGTTGCCAGTCGCGCCTCCCATCTGCATGGGAGCTCCCGACGGTGGGAGCGGCGGCTGGTAGCCACCTGACGGCGGCGGGGGCGGCGGGGGTGGTGGGTTCTGCATGCCTTGTCCCTCCAACGAATCTAGTTGCAACCGATTGAGCTGTGCGGCTGCCCGCATCAGTTCGATTATCATAAGTGGGCCTCTCCACCCGAGGCTCAACCATGCAGCTGAAAGCCTCCACCCGCACACTCCTCGGCAAACGCTCGCGCCGGCTCCACGGCGAGGGCAAGCTTGCCGCTGTCGTGTACGGCCACAACACGGCCGCGACGCCACTGGTCCTCGACCGCCTCGAGTTTCAGAAGGTGTTCGTCAAGTCAGGACGCACGCACCTTGTGGACCTGGTCGTCGACGGCGACCGCACAGAGAAGGTTCTGGTCCGTGAGATTCAGACCCACCCGCGCCGCCTTGGACCGATCCACGTCGACTTCTATCAAGTAAGTCTTGAGGAGAAGATCACCGTTGAGGTGCCGGTTCACCTCACCGGCGAGTCTGCGGCAGTGAAGCGCGGTGACGCCGACATTCTCCAGCCTATCCACAGGGTCAGAGTGGAGTGCCTTCCTACGGACATCCCGGAAGCATTCGAGGTCGATCTAACGCCACTCGAAGAGATCGAATCCGAGCTGCGAATCTCGGACCTCGTTGTGCCGAAGGGCGTGACCGTGCTTGACGAGCCTGAGGAGCTGGTGGTCAAGATAGTCCACAAGCGAGAGCTCAAGGTCGAAGAGGAGGTCCCCGCGGCGGAGGCGACAATCGTTGGCGAGGGCGAGGAAGCAGCCGAGGAAGGGGCTCCCGCCGCCGAGGAGCAAACCGAGACCGAGAAGTAGATGTCGCTCAGCGACATCGCAAACAGTCCGCTGCTCTTCGTTCTTCTGGCAGTCGTTGTCTTCGTCGCATTCGTCGTCATCGCCCGCTTTTTGGCTCAGCAGGTAGCCGAGGCGCTGAGGAAGCGAGGACTTCGCGAGAACGTCGTCATCACCGGAAGCCGGGTCATCACGGTTGCGCTCATTGTTGTCGGGGCGCTCTTTGCCTTCGGCATCGCAGTTCGCAGCGACAACGTCACGATCCTCGGCATCGTGGCCGCAGTGATCATCACCAGCTTCGGGGCTCAGGACGTCCTTAAGGACTACGTATCCGGCTACTACCTGCTGCTGGAGCGAAACATCAAAGTCGGCGACCGGATCTCCCTAGAGCGCGGTTCGGGCACTGTTTCAGAGGTGAGGCTGCGGGTCACCCTTCTCCGCAGTGAGACCGGCGACGTGGTAGTGGTGCCGAACTCGGAGCTGTTCACGCATCCCGTCACGATCCATGCCAAGCTGGCCCCCGCTGCAGAAAAGAAAGCTAAGCCAGCGCCCCCAGAGTGACCCGCCAGAGGGCCTGAAGGCGCTCGCCGTCGATCTCGGACTCCTCCGCGAGCAGCTCGCGCATCGTCTGTGAGGCAAGCTCCACATGGATACCGCTGGCCACCTGGGTGGCGAGTGAACGCAGCCTGTACGTGTGGTCGGGCTTGTCGGTCTCGACATCGAGATCCACGCTGACTTCATCGAGCTGAACGAATTCTGCCCAGCGCTTGACCTCTGCGCTGCCTGTCTCGGGAGAGTCAGAAAGGTGTAGGCAGTTCACCCCACCGTAGATTCCATATCTCTCGCGAAGGGATCCTGGCCTCGACTGGGCGATGCGGGTCTCGCCGAGGTCGTGACGCATCTGCTCGAGAGTCGCACCCGAGGCGGTCACACGCCCGACGGCGAGCGGCAACGCCGTCATGAAGTCAACCAACCAAGGAAAGAAAGGCCTGCCTTTTAGAAAGTCGTAATGGCTCTCGATGAGTGGTGCGGGCGGCTGGAACCAGGCGAGGGACTCGACCTTCCAATCGCGCTCGGCGGACAGCCAGCCCCACAACCCCGCGCGCGCCGCCAGGCGGTAGGACGCGTCGGGCTTGAAGATGACGAGGGCGTCGGCCATGAGCCGTGAAAGTCTAAGTGGTGAGTGTTACTGGCCGGGTTTCTTGTCGCGAGGTCCGGGCTTGTAGACCTTGCGGCCGGCGAGCTTTTCGGGCAGGTGCACCTGGTCGGCAACACCGCCTTCAAAATCGTGTGCGTACTTGTACCCCTTGCCGTAACCCATCGATTTCATCAGGCCCGTCGGGGCATTACGCAGATGCAGCGGCACCGCTTCGTTGCCGGTCTGCTCGATCAGCTCACGGGCGGCGCCGTAGGAGGTGAGCGCCGAGTTTGATTTCGGCGCGAGCGCGAGGTACAGGGCTGCTTCCGTCAGCGGTAGGACGGCTTCCGGCATGCCGACGAAATGCGCCGCCTGCTGCGCTGCAATTGCGACCTGCAGCGCTTGTGGGTCGGCAAGCCCGACGTCCTCGGCGGCTGATATCACCAGCCGGCGGGCAACGAACAGCACGTCCTCGCCCGCCTCGAGCATGCGCGCGAGCCAGTAAACCGCGGCGTCAGGGTCGCTGCCCCGAATGCTCTTTATGAGGGCCGAAACGATGTCGTAGTGCTGGTCGCCGGCGCGGTCGTAAAGGAGGTGGCGCTGCTGCAGGGCTCGCTCGATGTGGCCCAGCTCGATCTCGCCTTCGCCTGCCAGCGCCGCAGCCGCCTCCAGGCCGTTCAGAGCCACGCGCGCGTCGCCGCGCGAGCCTTCGAGCAGGACGTCAAGCGCCTCGTCGCTGATACGACCTTTGACCTCGGCAAGGCCGCGTTCGACCACCTGCTTGAGCTCGCTGGGCTCGAGCGCTTCCAGGCGGAACACGCGACTTCGAGACAACAGCGGCGCGATCACCTCAAATGACGGGTTCTCGGTGGTCGCACCGATCAGGGTGACAGTCCCATCCTCGACATGAGGAAGGACCGCATCCTGCTGAGCCTTGTTGAAGCGATGGATCTCGTCGATGAAGAGGATCGTTCGCAGGCCGGCTCGGCGCTGGACTCGGGCTTCCGCCACGACCTTTCGGAGGTCCGCAACTCCGGAGGTGACAGCCGAGATCGCCACCAATCGGGCTTTTGTCTCTGTGGCCAGCAGGCCCGCCAGCGTCGTCTTGCCGCTGCCTGGCGGGCCCCACAGCACGATGCTGGGCAGGTGGCCGGAGCGGGTCAGCTCCCGCAGCACCTCGACAACCCGTCGCTGCCCGACCAGATCGTCAAAGGTCTTCGGGCGCATCCGGGTGGCCAACGGGGCAGGCGTCTCATTCCCCGGAGGGGCCTCAAAAAGCTCGCGCTGATCCCCCACGCCCAGATTCTGAACCGACGAGTGGCAGCGGAGGCCGCCTCCGAAGTGGAAACAGGCTGGTTTTCCCTCATATAGACTGCGCCAATGTCCACCTGCTGGTATTGCAATTCCGAGCTGCCCGATGGCTCCCAGTACTGCCACAGCTGCGGGCACAGCCAGACCGACCGTTCCTCGAGCCCGCTTTTTGGTGTCGTCGACCCTGTGACCGGGATCTGGAACTCAAAGTTCATCAACGCGCTCGTCGGCCAGGAAGCCAACCGTGCGGTCCGCTATCGGCGGCCGCTGTCGGTGCTCGTTGTCGAGCTTGACCACGCCGAGCACGTGCACAAGGAGCTCGGCCAGATCCAGCTCGAGGGCCTGCTCCGCGAGATATCGGAGCGCCTTGGGCATGCTGTGCGCGACACCGACACAGTCGCTTTTCTCGACGCCGAGGGCCCTCCGCACTTTGCGATAGTGCTGCCCGAGACCAACGAGCAAGGCGCGACGCTGGCCGCGGACAAGATCCGGCGCGGGATCGCCTCACACGACTTCTCGACTGGCGGCAACTGGCAGCGAATCACTGTCAGCTGCGGCGCCGCCACCATCGGCCTGCTGCCTCCCGGTGAGGAGGAGGCGGGGCTGATGAACCGGCGCGAGTACACAGGCAACCTGCTGAGAGAGGCATATCACGCGCTGGAGGCGGGGCGCTCGGCGGGTACCAACCGCACCTCCGTGGGCGCGTTCCGCTCCTGACTCGCGGCGGTAAGTAGCATCGGAGCCGACTTGAAGAAAACGCGCGTCTACCTGATCCGGCACGCCGACGTCGAAAATCCGCGGCGCCTGCTTTACGGCCACCTCGACGGTTTCCAGCTCAGCGCGTTGGGCCGCGCTCAGGCGATCGCGGTCGGCGACAGGCTCCGCTCGGCCGACGTGAGGCGGATCGTGCACAGCCCGCTGGCGCGCGCAGTCGAGACCGCCGAGCTGATCAACAGCCGGCTCGCGACGCCGGCAATCCTCGAATCCGATCCTGAGCTGCGCGAAGCCGAGTTCAGCCGGTATCTCCAGGGCGTGCCGTTCTGGCAGATCCCCGTCAGGCGGCCACTCTGGCTGGTGCACAAGGCAAAGCGCGGTTTGCTGCCAGGCGACGAGCCGATCGACTCGCTCGGCGGCCGCATCCTGGCAGTCGTGAAGAAGCTCGTTGTTGAGCATCCCGGCGAGACGATGGCTGTGGTGAGCCACGCTGATCCACTGCAGGCGGCGTGGACCCTGCTGGACGGTCGCGCACACAACGAGCGTGAGCTCTACCGCAAGGTCGTCGACAGGGCAGGGGTCTTACAGGTCGACCTGGAGGGAGACAAGCCGATCGCTTGGGAGTACATCCCGCCTCCCAAGGTGCAAAACCCGGCGAGCGCCGTCGCGTGACAGAAGCGGGCATCCGGCGGTTCCCGGACGGGTTCCTCTGGGGCACCGCCAGCGCCGCGCACCAGGTCGAGGGCGACAACCGCAACAACGACTGGTGGGAGTTCGAGCAGGAACCGGGCAGGATCGCCCACGGCGACTCGTCGGCGATTGCGTGCGACCACTACCACCGCTACCGGGAGGATTTCGCGCTGCTGCGGGAAATGAACCAGAACGCCCACAGGCTGTCGATTGAGTGGTCGCGAATCGAACCCAGCCAGGGCGAGTTCGACTCACGCCAGATCCGCCATTACCGCGACGTCCTGGGCGAGCTTCGCGAGCAGGGCATGCAGCCCATGGTCACGCTGCACCATTTCACAAGTCCACTCTGGTTCACACGCAAAGGTGGATGGGCCGCCCCGGGCGCTGCACACGCCTTCATGCCTTTCGTGCATCGCGTGATCGACGAGCTTGGAGACTTGATCGGCGTCTGGTGCACCATCAACGAGCCGAACATCTACGGGGCTAACGGCTGGGTCGTCGGCGAGTTTCCACCTGGCCGCCACGGCGACATCGCAGGGCTTTATCGAGTAACCGGCAACATGCGCCGTGCCCACGAGCTGGCTTACAGCGCAATCAAGCGGCGCTGGCCTGACACGATGGTGGGCCTATCGCATCACAAGTTTCTGATGCTGCCCGCCTCAGAGAAGCGGCGCGACAGGTGGGTCACTCATACGGTGCAGCTGGGCCTCGATCGATGGCCGGTCGCTCCTGGGCGGCTGGGTAAGGTCGTAGAGGCGACCAGCGACTATGTGGGCATCGCGCATTACTGGGGTCAGATGTGCGCCTTCGATGCCAGGTTGCCGAAGGAACAGTTCATCCGCCGGTTCAACGTTCCAGGAGTGCCGGTGACCGACATGGGCTGGAGCACCGACCCGAAATGGATGCGAGCTGTGCTCAACGAGCTTCGGCCGCTCGGCAAGCCCGTTTACATAACTGAGAACGGGCTTGCCAGCAGTGACGACGAATGGCGGCAGCGGTACTTGCAGGATGTCCTGTCGAATGTGCTCCTCGCGATCGAGGATGGCGTCGACGTCCGCGGCTACTTCCACTGGACCAACATGGACAACTTCGAGTGGGCACGCGGCTACGCGATGCGATTTGGCCTCATCGACGTCGACCGCAAGACACTCGAGCGGCGGCTCAAGCCAAGCGGCAAGCTATATACCCGCATCGCACAGGCCAATGGCCTGCCGCGCTGAGCGCCGTTCGGGTCTCAGACAGACCCATTCCCACTAGACTCAGCGCCGTGAATCGGAGGGCGGGATTGATCGCGGCCGGCGCGATAGTCGCCGGTTCCGTGCTCTTGCTGTCGCTGGCCTGGGGCCTCCAGCATGCCGCCTTGTCACGCCCCGCAGTCATCGGCAACCAGGCTCCCGGCCTGGCGATCCAGGCACTCGACGGCAGCCAATTGCGCATCTCGGAGCTGCGTGGCAAGCCAGTGGTCCTCGACTTCTGGGCGTCCTGGTGTGTGGCCTGCGCCGAGGACCTGCCGGTGCTGTCCAGTGCCGCTGCGGCCCACCCAGAGATCGCGTTCGTCGGGGCGGCCATGCAGGACACGGCCGGAGCGATGCAGGCCTTTGAGCAGCGACATCCGCATCCCTACCCTGTAGGCCAGGTCCCCGCCGGCGACACCCAGGCATACGGCGTTTTCGCGCCGCCGGTCACCTTTTTCATCAATGCTCAGGGAGTTGTCGTCGCGTCGTTTGCCGGCCCGTTGGACGCGCAGACGATCGACCATTACCTGGGGCTCATCGCATGACCGCGGGCTTGAAATGGGTGGGGCTGGGAGTCGTGGTCGCCGCGTGCGTCGGTTACCTCGTCTACTCCGCAGCCGGCGGAGCGTCGGAGTATTACCTCACGGTTTCCGAGCTCCGTTCGCAAACGCCTCCGGGAGAAGTTCGCGTCGCAGGTGTGGTGCAAAACGACATCCAACGAAGCGAGGGAGGTCTGCAAGTCCGGTTCACGGAAAAGGATGGGACAGCCTCGATGGCTGTCGAGTACCACGGAACGCTGCCCGACATCTTCCAACCCGGCATCACGGTGGTCGCCGAGGGGAGGCTCGGCGCCGACGGCGTGTTCCACGCCCGCAACGTCCTTGCGAAGTGTCCCTCGCGATTCTCGACCACCCCCTATACCTCGTAACCAGTTGATACTCGCGTACCTCGGCGCAGGCGCTCTCCTCGCAGGGCTCGTGATGGGCGGCTTCTCGGCGCTTCTTTCCTTCTGGGCGGGGTGGCGCGAGAACGCGGTGTTCGTTCAGGTCGGACGTAGAGCCTTTTACGCGAGCGCGACGATGATCCTCCTGGCGGCCGCAGTGCTCGAGGTAGCGCTCCTCACCCACGATTTTTCTCTCGCGTACGTCACCGAGCACAGCGACATATCGACGCCAACGGCTCTCGTCGCCGCGGCGTTCTACGGCGGCCAGGAGGGCTCGCTCCTCTACTGGGCGCTGGTGCTTGGACTTCTCGGCAGCGCCTCACTTGTCGCGAGCTCGGACCTCGGTCTGCGCCTTGCCGCATACGCCGCCGGGGTGATGGCGGCGATCCTCAGCTTCCTGCTGGTGGTGCTGGTCATGGTGGCGAGTCCCTTCGACCTCTTGGCGGCGGCTCCACCGGATGGCCTGGGCTTAAACCCGGTGCTGCGCGATGGCGGCATGCTGATCCACCCACCAATCGTGCTCGCCGGATTCGCTTCTTTCGCGATTCCTTTCTGCTTCGCCGCAGCGGCTCTTCTGGCGGGCAGGTCGGACGCTGCCTGGATCGCCCACACGCGCAGGTTCGCTCTGATGGCCTGGGCCCTTCAGAGCGCCGGCCTGGTCCTCGGCATGTGGTGGGCGTACCACGTCCTCGGTTGGGGCGGATACTGGGGGTGGGACCCAGTCGAGAACGTCGCCCTTATGCCATGGCTTGCCACCACCGCATACCTCCACTCGTCCCAGGTCCAGGAGCGGCGTGGCAGGTTGAGGGCCTGGAACTTTGGGCTCGTGATGCTGGCTTTCCTGCTGGTCGTGTTCGGCACGTTCATCGTTCGCAGCGGCGTCGTGCCATCGGTTCACACCTTTGCGATCAGCGCCATCGGGCCCTGGTTCTTCGGCTTCCTCGCCGTCTGCATGATCTTCTCGATTGCGCTGCTGGCAGTCCGCGCGGGCACCTTGGCGAGTCACGGCCGGCCGGCCCCCGCAGTGTCGCGCGAGGGTGCTTTCGTCCTTCAGAACCTGCTTCTAATCGGCGTCATTGCAGTGGTTTTCTGGGGAACGGTTCTGCCGCTTGTGTCGGGAATGCTCGGACAGGAGCGGGTGGTAGGCGCTCCTTACTACGAGCGGGCGGCGGGCCCCCTGTTGATCGCGATTCTCGCCCTGATGGCAGCCGGCCCCCTTCTTCCGTGGCGGGCTGTGGCCACTCCTGTGCTGCATGCGCTGCGGTGGCCCGCGGGAGCCGCCGTGCTCGCGCTGGCCGTGCTTCTGATCTTCGGCGTGAGATCGATTCCCGCTCTGCTTGCAATCCCTCTCGCGGCCGGAGCGGCAGCGACCTGCCTCACGGTGTATTGGCGCGCGGGCCTGAAGCTGCGGCGGTCCCGGCTGGGCCTGTCGAATGCCGCGGTTGCAGTCCTGCGAAAGAGGCGGCGGTACGGAGCCTATTTAGCGCATCTTGGGATGGTCGTGCTGGTCGTCGGCATCGCCGGCTCCCATTTCTGGCAGCAGCAGAAGGACGTCACCCTCAAGCCTGGTGACCAGGTATCGGTCGCTGGTTACACGCTCACCTATACCGGGTCAGAGCAGCGCCAGCTTGCAGATCACACCGAACTCGTAGGCGCGATGAAGCTTGGCGACCAGACCATGCAGCCGGCTCGCGCCAGCTACGCCGGGCTGGGAGGGCAGTCGCTCACTCACGTCGCGATCAGCAGCACACCGGTCGCCGATGTTTACGTGGTCCTCGTCGGCATCACCGCCGACGGCTCGGCGTCTTTCCGGATCTTTGTCAATCCACTGGTCGCGTGGATCTGGGCGGGCGGCGCGATCATCATCCTGGGAGTCGTCCTTGGCAACGTGGGGGAGAGGAGGAGGGCATCCGACATGGTTGCTGCGCGAGTGCCCACCGCGGTTCCGGTATGAGCCTGATAGTCGCCACTTTGCTTCTCTTCGCTGCTGGACCCTTCGTGCTCTGGCCTTTGATCAAGACGCCTGACGAAGCGCGAGCTGAATCGCGATGAGCACGATAGTCGCGCACGAGCTCACCCAACGGTTTGGTGCCGAGCTTGCTCTCGACGGCATTGATTTTGTGCTCGATAAGGGCGAGCATCTAGCGGTCCTCGGCGAAAACGGCGCGGGCAAAACAACACTTCTGCGCATCCTGTCAACCGCTGTGCGACCCACCTCGGGCAGTCTTCAGATCTTCGGTCTCGATGCCCTGCGCGAACGTACGCGGCTGCGGGCGCGCATCGGGTTCGTCGGACACGCTCCAGGTCTGTATCCCGCTCTTTCCACCGCCGAGAACCTCGAATTCTTCTGCTCGCTGCAGGGCGTCGACCGAGCGCGCGTCGCTGAAACACTGGCGCTCGTTGGGCTGAGCCACGCTGCAAGGAGGCCCGCAGGCCGCCTTTCCCGTGGCGAGCAGCAGCGCCTTGCGATCGGGCGCGCGGTCCTTCACGATCCCCGCTTGCTTGTGCTCGACGAGCCTGACGCGAGCCTTGATTCGGGTGGCCCAGACCTCCTGGCCAAGGTGATGTTAGGTAGGTCGGCCGTGCTTGCGACCCACGACCGGGCGCTGGCGAATCGCCTTTGCCAGCGCACGCTCGTGCTGCGAGCCGGCAGGGCGTTGGGCGCAGCCACTCGCCTGCGGGTGGTCAGGTGACCCGAGCTGTCGCGGTCGCATTCGCTGTGGCTCGCAAGGACCTTACATCCGAGTGGCGAACTCGAGAGCTGGTGCCGGCCCTCGGCCAGTTCGTCGTGCTGGCCTTGGTGATCGCGAACTTCGGGTTCCAGATCGATTCGCAGAACGCACCGGCAATCGCGCCGGGCGTGCTGTGGCTCGCGTTGGTCTTTGCCGGACTTGTCGCCTTCGGCCGCGCGTTTGCCGCCGAACGAGAGCAGGCGTCGCTGGAGGCGATGCTGCTCACCCCCGCGCCGGCGGCCGCCATCTTTGCGGGCAAGGCGCTCGCAGCTGGTCTCTTGCTGATCGCCTGCGAGGTCGTGCTGCTGCCCGCGCTCGCGCTGTTCTTCGGAACGCCGCTGAACTTTGCTCTTGTCGCCGCAGTGCTGGTCGCCACCATCGGCATGGCTGCCTTGGGCTGCTTGTTCGCCGCTATGGTGGCGCGCGTGCGGGCGCGCGAGGTGCTGCTCCCTCTGCTCACGCTGCCGCTTTGGATACCGTTCATCATCGCGGGTGGGCAGGCGGTCCAGGTCGCGATGGGCGCGACAGGAAACTACAACCAGGCGGTGGCGCTGCTTGTCGACTTCGACATACTTTTCGTAGTGCTCACGTCCCTTGCCGCGAGGTTCGTGCTCGATGACTAAGTACTACAGGGCAGCGGCAGCCGCGGCGGCGCTGATGGTGGTCGCCGCGGGCGCCATCTTCCTTTTCTCGCCGACCGATGCGCTTCAGGGCCCCGTGCAGCGAATCTTCTACCTGCACGTCAGCTCGGCGATTGCCGCCTACGGATGTTTCGGAGTGGTGCTCGTCGGAGGCGCTGCCTACCTGCGCAACGAGAGCGCTACCGGCGACAGGCTGGCGCGCGCAGGAGCGCTCGTCGGTCTTGTGTTCACGACTGTGACCCTGGTCATGGGGATGCTGTGGGCGAAGCCGATCTGGGGCACCTTCTGGACGTGGGACGCGCGTCTCACCTCAACACTGGTCCTGTGGATCATCTACGCCGGCTACCTACTGGTCAGGCGTCTCGCAGAGCCTGGTCGCCAGGCGGCCCGCTTCGCTGCGGTCGTCGGCATCTTCGGGTTCATCGATGTGCCTGTCGTGCACTTCAGCGTGACGTGGTGGAGGACGGTGCACCCCGGGCCGGTGATCATCAACGACGCGCTGCCGCCGCAGATGCTGATGACATTCCTGCTGACGATGGCCTGCACGCTGGTGCTGGCGGGGGTGATGATCGCCATCCGGTATCGCATCGAGACGCTGATGGACCAAGCGCCGTTGGCAGGCGCTGTGCGGGCGATCGTTCACAGCGAGCCAGCGCGATGAGCTACCTGATCCCCGCCTACGCCTTTGCCACCCTTGTGCTGGGCGGGTACCTGGCATGGTCGCTCCGCAGGCTTCGCGAGCTGACCCGGGAACGTGCTAAGCGCGGCGATTCTGACCGGCTTTAACTAGAAGGAGGCCTCCTTTTTCAAGTCGGCCTCGCTCAATCGATGGCTGATCAAGCGAGGCCTCCTCTTTCGAGTCGGCCTCAACCAGGTAACGCGGGAGCTCGGCGGATTACTTTCCCGAGCCCTCCTGAATCGCTTGCCTGAGCTTCGGAGCCAGGCCGGCCACGATCCGCTCGGTCAGGCCCCAGACCACGCTCTCCTCATGGGCCAGGTAGCGAAAACGCCAGGGGTCCGGCGACTCCAGCCATGCGCTGTCGTCAAGGAGCCTGTCGAGCGGCACCTGGAGGACGCCTTCCAGCTCGCCGGCGTCGTGCACGAAAGCCGGCACAGGGTCGGGAAGGTGGGCGACGAACGGAACCACCGAGAAGTTGGAGACCGCGGCGTAGATTGGCTCCCCGGCGCCCAGGGGCACCAGCCGGCCGGTTGGCACGCCAATCTCCTCGGCGACCTCGCGCTGGGCCGCCGCCCAGGCCGATTCGCCGTCCTGGACCCCTCCTCCTGGCAGTGCGACCTGGCCGGGATGGTCGCGCAGGTCGGCCCTGCGCCTCACAAAAGGCACATGCCAGCGGCTATCCGCCTGGTACAGGACAAAGACGACAGCCGCCCTCCGAGCGCCTCGCCGGAACTCACCCCAGCCCTCGATCGGATAGAACAAGTGTTCGAGTTGAGCCAGGAACTCAGTCAAACGCCCCTTACGACTCCCTATTGGTGAATTGGTTCGGCAGCCAGTAAGCTAAGAAAGGTAGCTGACATGATCGACCACACAAGCACGCGCATCGAGGAGCAGGAGACGGCCCTACGCCGGCAAAACCGGCGCCGGTACGCCTTCCAGCGCATGCTACAGGCGACCGATAGGGTCCTGTGGCGCCTTGAGGAGATGAACCGGGACGGGGTCAAGACGGTTCCCGGTCGCGTTCGTGCCGAGCTCAGGGAGGCCGTGGAGACAATGCCCAATCACGTTCGCGAGCCCCTCCGGGACGGTGGCCACGTCCAGGACACCCTCGACAGCCTCTTCGAGGTCCAGGAGCGCCTGTTCCGCTGGCGGTTCCCGGACTGGGACGACACTGAGCCCGACGACTTCGACTACGCCAGCTAGGCGGCCGAGAAGGTAAGCACCAGGTCGGTTCCGTAGGCGGTCAGGAAGCCGAGCAGCATTCCCCAGGCAAACGCAGGCGGCGAGCTGAGCCTCCGGCCGACGTTGAACAGCTCGTTGACGACGTACAGGAGCGCTCCCGCCGCGATCGCCAGGAAGGCCACGTAGAAGTAGTCCGAGCTGGTCAGGTACCCGATCCAGGTCCCGATGAACGTCGGGCCGCCTCCAATCAGGCCGGCCAGGCCGAGGAAGCCCCATGAGGCGGGCTTGGGCTCCATGGTCATCGGGGCGGCGATGCCAAACCCCTCAGTGACGTTGTGCAACGCGAAGCCGACTACAAGGACCCCCGCGAACGCGATCTCGCCGGTGTGGGCGGACTGGCCGATGGCCAGCCCTTCGGACATGTTGTGGAGGCCGAGGCCCGTGGCAATCGCGAGCGACAGCGATTGTGGGCTCGGGGTGTGGGCGCCGTGCTTCAAGCGCCCGAACAACGCCCGGTTGAAATAAACGAGGCCAAGCAGACCTGCCGCGATGCCCACCGCGAAGATGAGCGCCAGGATCGCAAAGGGCCCGGGGTCGCCGTGACGAGCCGAGGCCAACGCGGTTTCCACGGGGTCGCCGGCGTGGCTCAAGATATCCCACAGCAGGAAGACCAGGATTCCCGTTGCGAATGCATTGAGGAAACCCTGGACAGCCTTCGGGAGGCCGCGGAGCCGGGCCACCGGCAGGCCAAGAAAAATCGTGGCCCCGGCGATGGCTCCCAGTAAAACAGCTGTCGCCTGGCTCATAGTTCGCTCACAGGATTAGTACGTGCAAAAGACGCGATTAGATAAGTCTAACTCCGGGTCGAGACCGCCTTCCGAGGTGGTGTCGCACTACCTCGAGGCCATCTATTACATGTGGTCGGAGGGCGAGCCTCTTCGCAGCGCGCGCCTCGCCGACTGGCTGGCAGTCAGCCGGCCAACAGTGACTGTTGCCCTGCGCCGGATGGCGGGCTACGGCATGGTGCGCATGAACCGGCGCAAAGAGATCGAGCTGACCCCTGCCGGGCGCCGGGCGGCTGAGGCGATTGTGAGAAGGCACAGGATCATGGAACGCTGGCTGACCGATGGGCTCGGCCTGGATTGGGTTACGGCGGACGAAGAGGCGGCACGCCTGGAGCATGCGGTTTCGGAGGTCGTCGAGCGGCGGCTGTACGAGGTGCTGGGTAAGCCCACCACGTGCCCGCATGGCAATCCAATTCCCGGTCACTCGAAGCCCTTGCCGAAAGAGGTCAGGCTCGCCAGCCTTGGGGCTGGCGTCCATGCAATGGTTTCGCGCGTATCTGAGGTCGCCGAGCGAGAAGCTCCAATGCTGCTGAATTACCTCCACCAGCGGGGGCTCACGCCCGGCCGAGAGTTGGCT
>DATLPO010000033.1:0-4880 GCA_035535675.1 Candidatus Limnocylindria bacterium | reverse complement strand
CGGAGAATCACCGCTCCGTTTGCTTGTTCGGCCACCCTGCCGGTCTCGATCGATAGCCGCCTCCCGGCGACCTCTACGTTCTTGGTGACAATTGCCACGCGAATACCTCCATTTGGGAGGACTTCCCCGAGGTGCGTCCCTGGGTCAGGTTCCTAGCAGCTGTCGCTCAGGTCTTTCAGCCTCAGCGAGAGCTTCTAAGAGCTGACCCCGCGCGACCAGCGTGGAGTCCTCCCGATTGACTTATGTGGCTGGGCGAATGCCCAGCCCGGCTATCTCCTGATCCCGAGCTTGCCGACAAGCGCGCGATAGCGCTCGATGTCGGTATCCCTCAAGTAGTTCAGCAGACGCCGTTGCTTGCCAACCAGGAGGAGAAGGCCGCGGCGAGAGTGATGGTCCTTGGCATGCACCTTCAAGTGCTCGGTGAGCTCCCGAATGCGCGAAGTTGAGAGCGCAATCTGGACTTCGGGCGAACCCGTGTCCTTCTCCGCGCGCCTGTGCTCCGCGATCAGCTTGCCTTTGACTTCTGTCTCTGTTGCCAAACCGAATTGGAATTATACCGAGCCCACGTTCGGCCCCGTATTACGACGACCAGGCGACAGACCCGTCCGACCGCGGGTCAGCACCCGCCCTCCACACCTGCGGGCCGTCGATCACTATCGCCTGCGCGTGGCCGAAGGTGCTGTGTTGCGCCGGCATCAGCTCGATCTCCAGACCTGAGCGCTTGAGGTCGGCGGCATGCGGGTAGTCGGCCTCGACCGAGACCGTGCTTCCGCCGGCCCTCACGCGAACCCGAGGCCGCGCGACGGCCTCTGCCGGCTCGAGCTGGTGGTCGACGAGGTTGATCAGGACCTGGCTCTGAATCTGTGGCTGGCCCTCGCCGCCCATCGTCCCGAACAGCGCCCATGGCTTGCCTGCGCGCATTGCAAGCGCCGGGATGAGCGTGTGCATGGTTCGCTTTTTCGGCTCGATCCGGTTCACGTGCGAGGGATCGAGCTTGAAGTAGCAGCCGCGGTTCTGAAGCAAAATCCCAGTTCCCTCTGCGACGATGCCCGACCCGAAGCCGTAGCTCACGCTCTGGATCAACGACACCAGGTTGCCTTGCTCGTCGGCCGCGCAGAGGTAGACCGTGTCGCCGCCATCGTGGGCATCTCCCCCACCCCCCGCTGTCACGTGCGATGGATCGAGGAACGGCTCGAGCGGCGCGGCAATGAAGTCGGGGTCGGTGATGTATCGGTCTCGCAACGAATAGCACGCGTCGCGGATCTTTTTGAACGCGGTGACGAATTCGGGGCCGGGCTCGAGCTCCTGTTTAGTAAGGCGGTTCAGTCGCGCGAGCATCGCCAGCGCGGCGAGGCCCTGCGTCGGCGGCGGCAGCTCGTAAACGGTGAGGTCGCGGTACTCAACGCTCAGAGGATTTACCCATTCCGATCGATGAGTGGCGAGATCGCGCGCTGTGATCAGACCGTCGCGTTTCTTGATGGCCTCGGCGATCGCGGCTGCGATCTCTCCCCTGTAAAAGCCGCCGATCCCGGCGCGCCCGATGTCGGTGAGCACCGAGGCCAGGTCGGGATTGCGCAGCAGCATGCCACCGTCCATCGGCGGATAGAGCTCTTTCGCCGCACGCTCGCGGCCGAGCAGGTCGGCGTCCTCCTTGAGGCAGTCGGAGAGGCGGTCGGTGATTATGTATCCGTCGCGCGCCAGTCCTGACGCCGCGTCGAGCAAGGGCGCCATCCCAAGCGTGCCGAATCGTTCGAGCAGGCGTCCCCACGCTTCGACCGTCCCGGGCACGGTGACACTCAGCACGCCCCGTTCCGGCATCGTGTCATGGCCCCGAGAGCGAATCGCGTCGATCGTGGCGAGCTCGCCGGCACGGCCGGCGCCGATCAACCCCACTGGCGACGCGCCGCCTGCCTGCCACACGATCGCCATCAGGTCGCCTCCTATCGAAGTCATGTGCGGGTACAGCACGCACAGGACGGCGTCGGCCGCGATCGCCGCATCGACAGCGTTGCCACCGTCGCGCAGTATCTGAGCTCCCGCTTCGCTGGCCAGGCGATGCGGGGTGGCGATGACGCCTTTGGTCACACCGGCGCGATGAATTCGATCGCGCCCGGCTGGATCTCGAAGAGCGCCGGCAGCATCCCTGGCTGCTCGCCATCGAGGTCTATGCGCACCGGTGCATCCGACGAGACCGAGATGCGCTTGCCGTACATGAGCTGCAGCTTCGGGTTGTGCTCATCGAGGTGGGTCCCGTTTCGAATCTTGCTCATCGCCTGTGCCGTTTCCAGCTTTCCGACATCACCGACCAATATGACGTCGAACACACCGTCTGTGGGCTTGGCCGAAGGCGCCATCCGCATGCCTCCGCCGAAGTACTGGCAGTTGGCGATCACCACCTGCTGCGCGACGAGATCGATGGGGTTTCCGTCAACCACCACGTGCATCGGCTTGTTTTTCCAGGCGAGAAGCGCCAATGCCGAAGTTATTGTGAATGTCGCTTCGCCAAGCCGCTTGCTGCCGGTGTTGACGCGATGAACGACCTCGCCGCCAAGGCCCGCATCGGCGATGTTGATGAAGTGGCGCACAGCGGTGGACCCGTCATGAGCCGCATACGTGACGCAGCCCGCGTCGAGCCGTCTCGGGGTACCTGACTGGATCACCTGGATCGCCTCTTTGGCATCGAGGGGGAGCCTCAACGTGCGCCGGAAATCACCGCCGGTGCCCAGCGGGAGCATCGCGAGCTTGCTCGTGGTCGGGACTGGCGCCCCGTTGTGAAAGAAGCCGTTGAGCACTTCGTTCAGCGTGCCGTCGCCGCCCACCGCAACGACGACGGGGCGCGATTGCCGAACTGCGGTGTACGCGATCTCCGTGGCTTCGAGGGGGCGGGTGGTGAGCACCGCCTCGTAAGGGAGGCCTGTTGTCGAAAGCCAGCTGGTCAGCGCGGACCACTCTCGTCCTGCTCGCCCCGCCGCCGAGGCAGGGTTGACGACGAACAGAACAGGAGCGCCCGGCCGCGAGCCTATGGTGTGCCTCCCAGAGCGCGGGGGTTCATCATCCCCGTCGGGTCGAGCCCTTCCTTGACCGCTCTCCAAACGCGCATCCACCCTCCCATCTCATCAGCGACCCAGCGAGAACGCACTTGGCCAGTGCCATGGTGATGGCTGATCGTCGCTTTCAGCTCAAGCGCCGCCGTCATCGCACCCTCCCATGCCCGGCCGTATGCGGCGCGGGCCTCAGCCTCGGTGTCTGCGGACCCTCCGAACGAGAAGTAGGCGCAGCAGCCCTGCTCGTAGGCATGGCTGAAATGGCATAACGCCAACCCACCGATGGCTATTGCGGACTTTACCTGCGTATGAAGTTGTTCGAGCACGCTCCACGGCGCTGCGAGCTCGATGGTGTCGAGATAGGCGCCGGGCGGCGCCAGGAACGCCTTCAGCCGTTCGGCTGAAAGATTGAATCGGTGGCTCTCCCATCGGCGCCATGGATCCTCCCCGAGATCGGCGGCGCCGCCGGCGAATCGTTTCACTGCATCCGCCTCGGCCTGTGCCACCTCGGGCAGGCCGGCCGTCGCGACTACGAGTAGGCAAGCGTTGGCCGGCACGTCGTAGCCGTTGAACACTGTGTCGTCAGCGTCGTACAGGCGCATCACCAGAGGGCGGATGCCCGACTGCATCACGGCACGCATCGCTTCCAGGCCGGCTCCGAGATCGCTCATCGCATAGCCTCGGCCGACCACCAGCTCCGGACGCCTGTGCACGCGCAGCACTGCGCCGAGCATGACGCCGAGCGCGCCTTCCGAACCGAGCCAAAGCTGGTGGAGAGCCGGACCGACCGCCGACCGCGGACCGGGCCGGGGAGCTGCAAAGGTGCCGTCAGGCAGCACCACCGCGAGGCCCAACACCATGTCCTCGACGCTGCCGTACCGGCTCGATTCCTGGCCCGACGAACGCGTGGCCAGGAGGCCTCCGACCGTGGTGCCGGGCAAGGAGCTCGGGTAGTGCCCGAGCGTCAACCCACGCTCGTTCAAGTATTTCTCGAGTACGAGCCCATTCACCCCCGACTCGCAAGTACAGGTGAGGTTGGTCTCATCAAGGGCGAGGATCCTGTCGAACCCGCCCATGTCGAGCACCAGCTCCCCGGCCCGAGGCGCAAGCGCGCCACAGACCCCGGTGCCTCCACCCATCGGGGACACCGCAACGCCGTTGGCGGCAGCCCACCTCACGATTGCAATCACCTGCTCGCGGCCCACGGGGCGGGCGACCAGGACTTTGGGACGCTGGACGCCGTCGCGCTCTTCCATTAGCCCAAGCGGCCAGTGATCCCGCACCTCGCGTTCGTCAAGAGCGGCGGCTCCGACGATCTTCTCGATCTCGGCCCTCATACGGCTTTAGCCGCGTATGCGCCGGCAAGCCAACCCGTGAGCATCGGGACGCCGAAGCCGCACGAGCCCGCGTAGTCGTACCCGCCGAGCACGGCTCCGGCGGCGAAAAGGTTCGTGTAGGGCACGCGGCCCTCGTCATCGAGCGGGCGCAGCCGGTTGTCGGTCATCAGGCCGCTGCGAAGCTCCGCGCCTGCGTCGAGGTATTCAAGGTGGCGAAGGCGCGCCCCGCCTGACTCCACCGTCCGGCCGTCGTGGAAAACACCAAGGCCGAGCAAAGGCTCGACTGCTTTGCGGCCGCCCCGAATCCCGCCGCCGATGTGGTGCCCGGTGGCGAGCACGAATGCATCTGCACGAAATGCGCGATCGCCCGCCTGCGCGGAGGTGATCCGCCCTCCTTCGGATTCGAAAGCCTTCACCTCGGCCCTCACCGCTCCGAGTCCGATGGTCTGCTGGAGCCGCCAGCCATGCGGAGACGGCGGCGAGGCGAGGAGCTCGAAGC
>DATLPO010000032.1:0-4940 GCA_035535675.1 Candidatus Limnocylindria bacterium | reverse complement strand
GAGGCGGCGCATCGTCCTGGCTTTCCTCGACGACCCCGCGTGAGCCGGCGGGTTCAGGGCTTGGGAGGCTCACTTGAGCAACGATCTCGCGATGACCACCCTCTGGATCTGGTTCGTCCCTTCGTAGATCTGGGTGATCTTCGATCGCCTCCCACGCCTTCGGCGTGGGGGCCCCAGTGGAAGACGACTATCTCGTCTCGTCAACGCAACAGCGACCTGGCAATTACGACGCGTTGGATCTGATTTGTTCCTTCGTAAATCTGGGTGATTTTGGCATCACGCATCATTCGCTCTACGGGGTAATCCTGGATGTAGCCGTAGCCTCCGAGCAGCTGCACGCAGTCGGTGGTTACCTTCATCGCCATATCCGACGCGAAGAGCTTGGCCATCGCTGCGATCTTGGTCAGGTCTGGAGCCTTTGCGTCAACCTTCGTGGCCGCACGGAAGACCAGATGCCTGGCAGCTTCGATCTGGGTGGCGATGTCAGCGAGCATGAACTGGATGCCCTGGAAGCTGGCAATGGCCTGCCCGAACTGTTTCCTTTCCTGGACGTAGTTGAGCGCGTACTCGAACGCCCCCTCAGCGATGCCGAGCGCCTGTGCGCCGATACCGGGGCGGGAACGGTCGAGCACGTTAAGGGCGAGCTTGAAACCCGAACCCTCTTCGCCGAGCCGGTTGGCGACCGGAACCTTGACGTCCTCGAAGACCAGCTGCGCAGTAGGGAAGCCGCGCACGCCGAGCTTGTGCTCGAGCTTGTCCGCGTTCCACGGGCTTGTCTCACGTTCGAGCACAAACGCGGAGATGCCGCGATGTTTCGCCTCCGGATCGGTCTGCGCGAAAACCACCAGGGTCCCAGCGATGCTGCCGCCGCTGATGAACTGCTTGGTCCCGTTCAACACGTACTCGTTTCCGTGACGGACCGCGCGAGTCTTCATCGCGGCGGCGTCAGAGCCGCTGCCGGTCTCCGACAGGGCATAGGCGGCGACCTTCTCACCGGAAGCCAGCGGGGGACAGAGCCTCTTCTTCTGCTCCTCGGTGCCCGCGACCAGGATCGGATAGGCGCCAAGCGCTTGCACTGCGAGGATCAATGACGATGTGGCGCAAGCCTTTGCGATCTCTTCGATGCCCATGCAGATCGTGACGCTCGAGCCGGAGATCCCGCCGTACTGCTCGGGGAAGGGAATGCCCAGGATGCCGTTGGAGGCAAAGAGCTTCTCGATGTCTTGCGGGTACTCGGATTTCGCATCGATTTCAGCGGCGCGAGGCGCGACCTTGTCCTGCACCAGCTCGCGGATCGTGTCCCGGATCGCGACCTGCTCCTCCGAGAACTCAAAGTCCATCGACTGAGCCTACCGCAGCAGATCGCGCGCGATGACGATTCGCTGGACCTGGTTTGAACCCTCGTAGATCTGAAGGGCCTTGGCGTCGCGGACGTGGCGCTCGAATGGGCTACCTGCAAAAGTGCCATCATCGCCGGCCAGCTGAAGGCCATCCAGGGCGACCTGCATCGCGGTGTCCGTGCAGTGGAGCTTGGCCATCGAAGCCTGCCGAGTGAACTGGCGGCCGTTGCTGCACAGCCATGCAGCGTGGTACGCGAGCAGGCGCGCGGACTCGAGCCTTGTCGCCATGTCGGCGAGCATGAACTCATCGCCCTGGGCCGGCTCTCTCTCCGCCAACAGCGCTCGCGACTCGTCTACCGCCGCCTGCGCGATGCCAAGCGCTTGACCCGAGATGCCGATCCGGCCCGAGTCGAGGGCCCGCATGGCGACAGTGAACCCTTGCCCTTCGGTGGCCAGCCGATTGGCTTCAGGCACGACAACGTCTTCGAGCACAAGCTCGCCGGTTGGTGACCCGTGCAGCCCCATCTTCTCGAACATCTGGCCGACCCGGACGCCGGGTGCGTCACCAGGCACCAGGAAAGCGCTGATCCCTGCCGCTTTCTCATCCGATCCCGTCCTGGCGAAAACTACGTATAGGCCTGCCCGTCCGATGTTCGTGATGAAAACCTTGGTGCCATTGAGGACGTAGTCAGCGCCGACACGCCGAGCCGTCATCTTCAGCGAGGCGGCATCCGATCCGGAGGCAGGCTCCGTAAGGGCAAATGCGCCCAGGAGCTCGCCCGATGCGAGAGCAGGCAGCCAGCGACGCTTCTGCTCTTCGGTGCCGAAGAGGAGTATCGGTTCGCTGCCGACGCTCGTGTGGACGTCGACGATTACCGATGTCGAGGCGCACGCTTGAGCGAGCTCTTCGATGCAGACGGCAAAGGCGATCGCATCGAGCCCAGCCCCACCGTATTCGCGCGGAATGAGGACCCCCAGCAGGCCGGCCTCTGCGGCCGCCTTGACGGCTTCGTCTGGGAATCGACTCTCGCGATCGACCTCTGCCGCGTGCGGCAGCGCCACTCCTTGCGCCAATTCGCGAACGGCGGCCCGGAAGGTCGCGTGCTGGGGCGCCAGATCCAGGTCCATCTGACCGGGACCTAGAATAGGGAAACGGGCATGGAAGCAGGACCCAGATACCTCGAAGGCACCACGGTTGGCAGCGGGCGCGACATCATCGGGGTGCGGCGCGACCGGATCGCGGACATCATCAGCACCGGCCGGGAGATCATCTCGCGGGCCAAATCGGAGAAGCTGCTACCCGAAACGATCACCGGCGCTACCGCAGCTCTGCTGGTCACTATCGCGGGCTACGGCGAGCCGCTCTCCGAAGGCCAGTGGCGCGAGCTCGCGGGAGTGGTGGGCGGCATCATGCGCGACAACACGTACGCGGACCTGGCCCGTCTCCGCTCGTTGATCACGCAGGAGCAATTCTTGAACGTGGCGCGAAACCAGGGCTACAGCCGATTCATCCGCCGCCTCGACGACGGCCGTTGGGTGTGCGAGCTCGCCCCGAAACTGGAAGATCTCCCTGACGAGTAACCGTTTCGTTTCCTACTTGCGGTCCCGGCCAATGCGACTGCTGGCTGCCGTCCTTCTCTCTGCGCTGATCCTCAGCCCTGCCGGCGTCGTGTTCGCTGTGGTGTGGACCACGCCGTACCTGTCCCCCGCGCCACCCGGGGCGGCTGCGCCGTCGGGACCGATCCGGGTGCTGCCGGCGGCGGACGTGCTGCCGGGCAGCCTGCCTGCAACTCCAATCAACGTCTACGCCAACATCATGTCGGGCGTCGTGCCGTGCCCGCTCTGCAAGCTACCTCCACGCGTTTACGTCCCCAACAGCGGAGCCGGCACCGTGGATGTGATCAACCCGCTGACGTTCAAGGTCATCGATCACTTCGCGGTCGGCTCCATCCCGCACCACATCGCGCCCGCCTGGGACATGAGCGCGCTCTACGTCGACAACGAGGGTTCGAACAGCTTGACCGTGATCAACCCAAAGACTGGGAAACCGACAGGGCAGATCTCGATCCCTTTCCCATACAACCTGTACTTCACGCCCGACGGCACCAAGGCGATCGACGTCGTCGAACGCCTGCAGCGCATCGAGTTTCGCGATCCGCACCGCGGTTGGAAGCTGCTCGGCTCGGTCGGCATCCCATGGGCGGGGGCGGACCACATGGACTTCAGCGCGGACGGCAGCTACCTGATGATCTCGACCGAGTACACCGGCATGCTCGCCAAGGTCGACGTCAACAAGATGAAGCTCGTTGGCGCAGTACACGTCGGCGGCCTGCCCATCGACGTCAAGCTCTCCCCCGACGGAACCGTCTTCTACGTGAGCAACCAGGGACGCATGGGAGTGTCGGTGGTCGACCCCATCGCAATGAAGGAGATTCAGTTCATCCCAACTGGGCGTGGTGCCCACGGCTTCCAGATTTCTCGGGACACCAAATCTCTGTATGTGTCAAACCGTCTGGAGGGCTCGTTCTCGGTCATCGATTTCGCGACACGGAAGGTCGTCGCCAAGTGGTACATACCTGGCGGTGGCAGCCCCGACATGCTCCAGCTGAACCCAGCCGGCACGCAGCTGTGGGCGTCGGGCCGCTACAACGGAACCGTCTACGTGATGAATACGGTCACCGGCAAGCTGATCGCCAAGATCGCAGTCGGCTCAGAGGATCACGGCCTGACGTACTTCCCGAACGTCGGCCTTCACAGCCTCGGCCATAACGGCGTGTATCGGTAACCAAGTCGGAGCTCGGCCTTGGGGCGAGCTTGCTACTGATACTGAAGATCCAGGTCTGCGTGATTGCCTTCCCAGCTCAACGAGATGTGCCAGCAGCCAGCGGTCGGGACGTCGATGATCGACGGATAGATATAACCAGGGCTCGCGGGCATGGCTTCCGCGTTTACAACAGGGGAGCTTGAGCCAATCGGGTGCGCTACCACGCTCAATGCGCCGCGGTTCGCGGTGCGCGTGACCCATAGGATTTTGTTGGCGGGATTCTCCGGCTTTCCAGCGCGAAGTGGATTGGCAAACAGGAAGCCTGCCGCAACCTCGGGACTGGCGACGACGTAAGGCGTCTGGCCGGGATTGTTATGTGCACCGGCTTCCTCCAACCAGGCTGGAATTCCCCCTTGATAGATCGGCGTCGCTCCACACCCGCCTGAAAGGCGGGTCGCACCAGGCAAATCACTCGGTCTACTTGACGGCGAGGGCTTCGATTCCTGATCGCACCCAATCGAGCTGGCCAAGACCAGGCCTATCACCATGCCAATGAAGACTTGGCTGCTCAACATCTTCAGACCCATGGCTCGTATACACCCGGCGCCGCTCCAGGGTTCCGTACCGGCTAGCAGCCCAGAAGTCTTGCGATCAGCATGCGCTGCACCTCTGAGGTGCCCTCGCCGATCTCGTTCACCTTCACGTCGCGCCAGTAGCGCGCAACGGGGTAGTCCTCCATGAAGCCGTACCCGCCGTGGATCTGCACCGCCTGGTCGGCGGCGCGCTTTGAGGTCTCGGAGGCGTACAGCTTGCACATCGCTGCGAGCATCCTCGCC
>DATLPO010000031.1:0-6280 GCA_035535675.1 Candidatus Limnocylindria bacterium | reverse complement strand
GCAAGGAGATGAAGCTGCCGAATCCCCGGCATGAGCCGGTTCGGACTTGTGTCGCGTGCCGCCTGGAGGCCGGAAAAGGCGCGATGCTGCGCATCGTCCGCCGAGCCGAGGGCGGAGCCGCGTTGGACCGTTCGGGCCATGGCACTGGCCGGGGCGCATACCTCCACGACGACGCCTCGTGCATCGAAATCGCCCGCAAAAGGAAGGCTTTGGAGCGAGCGCTGAAGACGCCTATAGGGCCTGAGATGTGGGCTGAGCTGGCCCGGTAGGGCGGGCGCCCTCAGGTTTCGGATCTGGCCCGGGCGGCATAATCAGTAGTTCGCATGAAGGCACACGAACTCGCGCGTGAACTCGGGATCAGCCAAAAGGAGCTGGTGAACTTCCTCCAGCAGAGGCGGCTGACGCGCAACGCAGCCGCGCCGCTGGCGCCGGGAGCGATCGAAGCTGCCCGATCGGCGTTCAAGCCGGCCTCGGTGGCTGTCAAGATCGCGCCTAACGGCGATCGCCGCGCTGTGCTGCCGCCCACGCTGTCGGTCAAGGACCTCGCCGAGAAGCTTTCGGTGAGCCCTGTCGAGGTGATCAAGAAGCTGATGGCCTCGAACATCATGGCCACGATCAACCAGGTCATCGACTTCGCCACCGCCGAGATCGTCGCTGACGAGTTCGGCTACACGGTCGAGCCTGTCTTGAGCGAGGACGTGGTTGCGACCGAGTCCCCCGAAGGCGAGGCTGTCGTCACCACCTCCCGCGAGGAGCTCTTCTCAGTCGCCAACGAAGACCCGAGCAAGCTGGTCCCTCGCCCGCCCATCGTCACCGTCCTCGGTCACGTTGACCATGGGAAGACCTCCATCCTCGACGCGATTCGCAAAACCAGGGTCGCAGCGGGCGAGGCGGGTGGCATCACCCAGCGCATCGGCGCCTACAAGATCGAGACAGCTGACGGTCACCCTGTCGTCTTTGTCGACACGCCGGGCCATGAGGCCTTCACGGCGATGCGCGCACGAGGTGCGCAGGTCACCGACCTCGTGGTGCTCGTTGTCGCCGCAGACGACGGAGTCAAGCCGCAGACTGTCGAGGCCATCCAGCACGCGCGTGCGGCGAAGGTCCCGATCATCGTCGCCATCAACAAGATGGATAAAGAAGGCGCCAATCCCGACCGCGTCCACCAGGAGCTCGCGGCGCAGGGCATCGTCACCCGCCATTACGGTGGCGAGCACGAGTGCGTTCACCTGAGCGCCAAGACAGGACAGGGCCTCGACGACCTGCTGACCACGATCGTGCTGTCTTCGGACATCCTCGAGCTGAAGGCGAATCCCGACCGCAACGCAATCGGCACCGTCGTCGATGCGCACCTCGAGCGAGGGCGCGGTCCGGTCGCCACGGTGCTCGTTCAAGCGGGCACTCTCAAAGTCGGGGATGACTTCGTCTGCGGTCACATCTACGGCCGCGTGCGAGCGCTCGCCGACGACCGCGGCGAGAGCGTCACCTCGGCCGGGCCGGCAACCCCTGTTGTGGTGTCAGGCATGAACGAGGTCCCGCAGGCCGGTGACATCTTCCAGGTCGTCGGGTCGGAAAAGGCCGCGCGCCAGATCGCCCTCACCAAGCTCACCGAGAGGCGCACCCAGGAGGCGGCACGAGACTTCGCCCCCCGCATCACGCTCGAAGAGCTTGCCCGCCGCGCCAAGGAAGGCGAGGTCAAGGAGCTCAGCCTGGTGGTCAAGGCGGACGCGCAGGGAACTCTCGAAGCGGTCCTCAGCGCCTTGCAGAAGATCGAGGACCCGGTGGTCGCGATCAAGATCGTCGGCCAGGGAGTGGGGGCCGTCAGCGACTCGGACCTGCTGCTCGCCAGCGTCTCGAACGCGATCATCATCTGCTTCAACCTCAAGGCCACCCCTGCGGCAGTCGCGGCGGCTGAGCGGGCCAAGGTCGAGGTGCGCTACTACGACGTCATCTATAAGCTGACTGAAGACGTCGAGCGTGCCGCGAAGGGTTTGCGCGAGCCGACGTTCCGCCAGATCCGCGAGGGCAAGGTCGAGGTCGTCATCCCGATCAAGATCCCGCGGCAGGGGATGATCGCAGGCAGCCGCGTGGTCGAAGGCAAGATCAGTCGTGGTGGCTGGGCCAAGCTGTTCAGGGGAAAAGAGCAGATCTTCGAAGGACGGATCAGCTCGCTCAAACACTTCAAGGAGGACGTGCGCGAGATGGCCGCCGGCCAGGAGTGTGGCGTCGGGCTCGAGGGCTTCGAGGCTTTCGAACCCGGCGACGTGATGGAGACATACCGCCTCGAGCGGGAAGAAATCTAGGCAAGGCGTGTCTTGCTGAAAGCGGAGGTCGTCATGACCAGCTACCGCGCCGACCAGGTCGGCGAGCAGGTGCGCGAGGAGATCATGTCAATCATCCGTCGCGATCTCAAGGATCCGCGGATCGGGTTCGTGAGCATCACGGCGGTGCGGATGTCGCCTGACTTGCGAAACGCGCGCGTCAGGGTCAGCGTGCTTGGCAACCCCGACGAGAAGAAAGCCTCGATCGCGGGACTGGAGTCGGCCACCGGCCTGATCCGCCACGAGCTCGGCAAGCGGTTGCAGAACCTCAAGTTCTCTCCCAGCTTGCGTTTTGAGATCGACCCTTCGATCGAGTACAGCGTCCACATCGCCGAGCTGCTCAAAGAGGTACTTCCGCCCGCACCTCCGGTGGAAGAAAGTGAGGAGACTGCGCCATAGCCACCGCAAGGCCGAGGACGGCCAACCTTTACGACGACATCAAGGAGCTCATCGACGCGAACGAGGACATCCTCATCTTCGGCCACAAGGATGCTGACGGGGACACCCTCGGCTGCAGCCTCGCCTTTGCCGAGGCTTTGCGTTCCGCAGGCAAGCAGGTGTGGGTGCTGATCCCCCCGCCGCTCCCGCAGATGTACACGTTCCTGCCTGGTTTCGAGGAGATCCAGGAGGAGCCGCCGCGGGGCATTGATCCCCATCTGGTCTTCTTCTTCGACTCAGGCAACCTCGAACGTTCAGGAAGCAGCGTGAAGCGCATCGCTTCGAACGCCACGATCGTCAACATCGATCACCACCCGTCGAACTCGCGCTTCGGGGACGTCAACGTAATTGACTCCGATGCATCCGCCGTCGGGCAGATGGTGATGCAGATGCTCGACCACTTCGGCTTTCCCATAACACCAACCATCGCCACCAACCTCTACGTCGCCCTGCTTACCGACACCGGCGGCTTCCGTCACGAGAACACGACACCGCAAGCGCTCGAGGATGCGGCGAGGCTGGCGCGTCAGGGCGCCGATCCGGGGCACATCGCAACGCTCGTCTACAAGATGAGGCCCGAGACGACGCTCAAGCTGAACGGCCTGGCCCTGGCCACGATGCGAGTGGAGCTGGACGGCCGGTTGGCGTGGGCCAAGGTGACGCGCGGCATGCTGCGCGAGGCCGGCGCGGTGATGGCCGAATCGGAGGGCATCATCGACAACCTGAACAGCATCGCCGGGCTCGAGCTCGCCGTCCTCTTCAAGGAGGTCACAAGCGACCTGACCAAGATCAGTGTGCGCAGCCGGGGTGGCGTGGACGCCGCAGCGATGTGCGCGCTGTTCGGCGGCGGGGGCCACATCCGCGCAGCCGGCGCTGAGATTGACAAGCCGATGGACGAGGCCGTGAGGCTCGTGCTCGCGACCGCCAAGGAGGCGATCGGTGCCGCCTCGCCGTCCAGCTGACAAGACAGCTTTCTCCACTGGCGTTCTGAATGTCGACAAAAGCGCCGGGGAGACGTCCTTCACTGTCGTCAGCCGCCTTCGCCGGCTGACGGGAGCGGTCCGGGTAGGGCACGCCGGCACCCTCGACCCGCTGGCCACCGGTGTGCTCCCGATCCTCTTCGAGTCCGCCACGCGCCTCGCCGAGTTCGCGCTGAAGCTGCCGAAGACTTATGTCGCCGACATCCACCTCGGTTTTTCGACTGCCACCGACGATGCCGAAGCAGAGCTCGTGCCGATCGGCGACCCGAGCGCGTTGACCGAGGCCGACATCGTCGCCGCGCTCGAAGCTTTCACCGGCCGCATCCTCCAGGAGCCGCCGGCATTTTCAGCTGTCAAGGTCGACGGCAAACGCGCCTACAAGCTGGCGCGTCGCGGTGAGGAGCCACGGCCTCATGCCCGTGAGGTGGAGGTCTACGAAGCGCGCGTCCTTGACTACAGCCCCGGAGCCGAGGCGGTGGCGCGAGTCGAGATCCGGTGCAGCAGCGGGACCTATCTGCGCTCCATCGCTCGAGACCTGGGCCGCCGGCTTGGCGTTGGGGGCTACCTCGGCAGACTAGTCCGCACCGCGTACGGTCCTCTGCTCATCGAATCGGCGTTGAAGGTGGATGAGCTGACGACAGCGGATGACGTGCGTGCTCGACTGCTTCCGGCCGAAGTCATACTGCCGGACATGGAGCGCGTCCGCCTCAATGTTGAGCAGGAGGCGATGGTCAGACAGGGACGCTCGGTGCGCGTTCTGCCAGAGCCTGGTCCGGGCTTGATCAGGGCGCATGACGTTGGGGGCCGCCTGATCGCCCTCGGCCATGCTGACCCACTTCGCCGGACGTTCGTGCCAGAGAAGGTGCTTACCTGAAAGTCCACCTTGGGCTCCCGGCGAGCCCGATCGGCGCGGTGACCCTCACTGTCGGCAGCTTCGACGGCGTGCATCTGGGACACACCGACGTAATCCGGCGCACGGTTGTCGCGGCCGCAAGGGACGGGGCCCAGCCGGCGCTGATGACATTCGAGCCTCACCCCCGATGCGTGCTCGACCCCGCCAACTGCCCGCCATCAGTCACCACGCTGCAGGAGAAGCTGGCGCTTGTGGAGTCGCTCGGCATCGAGCATGCGATTGTCATCCGGTTCGATCGCGCGTTGGCCGGCCTTTCACCGCAGCAATTCATCGACCTGGTCGCTACTGCGATGGAAGTGAAGCGATGGGTGGTGGGATTCGACTTCGCGTTCGGCCGCGAGCGTCGCGGCAACGCGGAGTGGCTGCGAGCCAATGGGCACGCCGTCGACGTGGTCCCGCCTTTCACCTTGAATGGCAAGGAGCTGCACAGCTCGGATGTGCGGCGGCTCGTCACTCTCGGAGAGATGGAAGAGGTGACAAGGCTCCTGGGTCGTGAGTACTCGATGGCCGGGCCGGTTGAGGCGGGCGACAGAGTAGGGCGCCGCCTCGGCTTTCCGACCGCCAACATCGCGATCGAACCTAACAAGTTGGTCCCCGCGCTCGGCGCGTACGCGGGACGAGCAGTCGCCGAGGAGGGAAAATTCATCGCCGCCCTGTCAGTCGGCTACCGGCCGACCTTTGGTGGTACTCAGCTTCGCGTCGAGGCCTTCCTGCTCGACTTCGAAGGTGACCTTTACCAGCAGCGATTGGAGCTCAAGTTTGTGCGCTACCTGCACCCAGACATCACATTCCCGAACACAGATGAGCTGGTGCAGCAGTTGCGGAGCGACGTAGCGGATACGCGCCGAATCGTCAAACCTTGAACCGTGTCGTCGTGGTCGGCGGCGGCTTTGCGGGCTACTGTGCGGCCCTTGCTGCACGCCGTGCGGGCGCCGAGGTGACGGTTGTTGCGCGAGCGCCCGGTGCGACTGCGTTGTATGCGGGCGCGATGGAGGTGGTGGACGACCTCGACCTCGTCCTCAAGACAGAGCCGCACCACCCCTTCACCCGACTCGGGTTGGATCCTGTCCGCATTGCGACCGAGCTCGACACCGCTATCCAGGCCCTGCACCTCGCACTAGAAAAAGGCGGCCTCAAGTTCGAGGGCGGCTGGCGCACTCGCGGTCTTTACGCCGACATTCACGGAGTCGCGCGCCCCGGCAACCTGGTGCCCTCCACTGTCGCGGGCGGCGAGCTTCGCGCCCTCGCCGGCCGGAGGGTCGCGGTGGTCGGGGTGCCTCAGGTCGGCGACTACGATGCCGCCTCTACAGCTGAGGCGCTGAAAGAGCTGCACGGCATCGAAGCATTCGCCGAGGACGTGTCGATCCCAGACCTCCCGGCGTCGGCGTCGCTCACCGACCTCTACGGTCGCCGGGCCCCGGCGCTGAAGAAGGCGCGTGCCGCGTCGCTCGCCTACCCGCCGGGGTTCACAGGTCTTCCACCCGACAGCTTCGAGCTCCTCGCCTCGCCGCCGTCTCCGCATGGCTGGCGGCTCCAGCAGACCATCGGACTCGGAGCGGTGAGGGCCGAGGTGAAGGCTTTCGAATCCGAAGGAGGGCGGATCACCTCCGCGCAGGCGGGCGATCGCG
>DATLPO010000030.1:0-6045 GCA_035535675.1 Candidatus Limnocylindria bacterium | reverse complement strand
GCCATTCATCATCGAGAACCGGCCAGGTGCGAACACCAATATCGCAACCGAAGCGGGGGCGAGTGTTCCCAGGGACGGCTACACGCTGACCATCCTCGGTTCGACCCAGACCATCAACGAAACGGTCTACGACAAGCTCACGGTCAAGTTGAATCGCGACTACACGTTCATTGCGGGCCTGAATGAATCGCCTCTGGTTCTGGAGGTCCATCCGGCAGTTCCGGCCAATACGGTGCCCGAGTTCATTGCCTACGCGAAGGCGAACCCGGGTAAGGTCAATCTGGCATCGTTCGGCATCGGCTCGATTTCTCACGTCGCTGGTGAGCTGTTCAAGATGGCGACCGGCACGGACATGCTTCACGTTCCGTATCGCGGATCGGCTCCGATGCTTACCAATCTGCTGGGCGGGCAGGTGCATGCGGCGTTCGACAATCTGCCTGCGTCCCTCGAGTATATCAGGACCGGCCGGCTGCGTGCGTTGGCGGTCACCAGCGTCAAGCGTGCGGAAGTCCTCCCGGACATTCCGGTCTTGAGCGATTTCGTGCCGAGCTTCGAAGTGAGCGCCCTGTTTGGAGTTGCCGCACCGAGGAACACGCCTGTCGAGATCGTCGACAGGCTCAACAAGGAGATCAATGCGGGCCTCGCCGATCCCAACATCAAGGCGCGGCTGGCCAATCTGGGAGGCTCACCACTCATACTTTCGCCCGCCGGCTTCACCAAGCTCATTGCCGATGAAGTGGTGAAGTGGGGCAAGGTGGTCCGGACCGCCGGCATCAAGCTGGAATGAGGGGATCAGGCGCGCCGGGAAGAAAATCCGAGCGAATGTGGGTTTCGCGACTATAGTCGCGGCTGGGCATCCGGGCATTCGCCGACGCTTTGTGGCCGCGGGGAAATAGTTGCCTGATCTCCGCTCGGGAAGGGGAACATGTACCTTGTTGCCGATCATGCGCGACGTTACGTTAACAGCGCGTCTTGCTTGCTTTACCCCCGCGGGGGCCTGCGATGAAATGCCCGAAGTGCCAGCACGAAAACACTGTTGGGGCTAAGTTCTGCGAGGACTGCGCTGCTCCGCTGGCCCTGGCCGTGGCCCGGGTCTGTGCCAATTGTGGGAGCGAGGTGTCGTCCAAAGCCAAGTTCTGCCACCTATGTGGCTATCCGCAGAAGCCTGCGACTGACGATCCCCGCTTTGCCTCGCCCAAGAATTATACGCCCCGGCACCTTGCCGACAAGATCCTCAATTCCAGAGCAGCCCTCGAGGGTGAGCGCAAGCTGGTCACCGTGCTGTTCGCCGACATCAAGGGTTCGGTGGACTTGATTGCTGACCGCGACCCCGAGGAGGCGCAGAAGCTCCTCGATCCCGTGCTCGAACGCATGATCGAGGCGGTCCAACGCTACGAGGGGACCGTGAACCGGGTTATGGGCGACGGCATCATGGCCCTCTTCGGCGCGCCGATCGCCCACGAGGATCATGCCGTGCGCGCGTGTTATGCGGCACTCAGGATGCAAGAGACCGTCAGGCAATATGCGGACGAGGTTCAGCGGTCTCAAGGTGTGCCGGTGATGATCCGAGTCGGACTTAACTCGGGGGAGATCGTCGTCTGCGCCATCGGCAACGATCTGCACATGGACTACACCGTCGTGGGCCAGACCGCGAACCTGGCGGCCCGCATGGAACAGATGGCGGAGCCCGGCTGCGTGTTTACGACGGCCGACACCCTGAAGTTGGCGGAAGGGTACATCGCCATGAAGTCCCTCGGCCCCGCGCGGGTGAAGGGGCTCGCCGATCCGGTGGAAATCTACGAGGTGACGGGCGCCAGCGCCGCGCGAACTCGGCTCCAGGCCGCTGCCGGACGTGGTTTGACGCGTTTCGTCGGTCGCGATGGCGAGCTGGAGCACCTCCGCCGCGCGCAGCAGCTGGCCGGCGAAGGTCGCGGTCAGGTGGTGGCGATCATCGGCGAAGCGGGAGTGGGCAAGTCGCGCCTGGTGCGCGAGTTCGTTCATTCGCCCCATACCGCGGGCTGGCTTGTTCTGGAGTCCGCCTCCGCTTCCTATGGTCACGCAACGCCTTACCTGCCGGTCATCGAATTGCTCAGGCACTATTTCAAGATCAATGTCCAAGACAGCACACGATCGATCCGTGAGAAAGTGACGAGCAAGATTTTGGCGCTCGATCCCTCGTTACAGGACGAGATTCCGCCGGTGCTGGATCTCCTCGATGTGTTGGATCACGAGCATCCGTTCCGGTCGCTCGACCCGCTCCAGCATCGGCAGCAAACGTATCAGGCAGTCACCCGCCTGTTGCTGAGTGAGAACCGCGTGCAGCCGGTCGTCGCGGTCTTCGAGGATCTTCATTGGAACGATTCCCTTACTCTCGGTCTGCTGAATGATCTCGTCGTGGGCGCGCAGCATGTTCGCTTTCTCCTGGTGGCGAGCTACCGCCCCGTATACAGGGACGAATGGAAGAACCGGCCGAATTATCACCAGCTACGTCTCGATCCCCTTGCCACCGAGAGCCTTGGCGAGCTCCTTCAGGCCCTGTTGGGTTCCGACCCGAGTCTGCCGGCTCTGAAGACCTTCCTGGTGGAGCGCGCCAGCGGGAATCCGTTCTTCGTCGAAGAGATCGTGCGATCGCTGATCGGTACCGGCGTGCTCGAGGGCGCGCGCGGCGGCTACCGCCTGGCGCGGCCGTTCTCCAGCGTCCAGGTCCCGCCCACCGTGCAGGCGGTGCTCGCCGCGCGCATCGACGCGCTGCCCGCCGCCGAAAAGCGCCTGCTGCAGGAGGCGGCTGTCATTGGTCACGACGTCCCATTGGCCCTCTTGCATACGATTTCCGGGCTGACGGAGGACAAGCTTCGCGGTCTGCTCGAGAATCTGCAGGCTGCTGAGTTTCTCTACGTGACGCAGCTCTTTCCGGTGCTGCAATACGCCTTCAAGCACTCCCTCACCCACGATGTCACCTACAGCGGTGTGCTTCACGAACGCCGCCGCGACATCCACGCGCGCGTCGTGGATGCCATAGAAAAGCTGTATGCCGACCGGCTGGGCGAACAGGTCGAGCGGCTCGCCCATCACGCAGCGAGGGGCGAGCTGCAGGAGAAGGCGGTGCACTATCTCCGGCTGGCCGGGGGGAAGGCGGCCGCACGCTCGGCGCTCTCGGACGCGCGGGCCTGGTTCGAGCAGGCGCTGGGTATTCTCAAGGCATTGCCGGAGAGCCGGGCCACGCTGGAGCAAGCCTTCGAGATCCGCCTCGAGATGCGACCGGTGCTGCGCAAGCTCGGTGAAGGCCGGCAGATGCTCGAGCACCTCCGCGAGGCCGAGGCCCTCGCCGAGCGGCTGAAAGATGATCGCCGGCTTGGCCAGGTCTGCGCTTTCATGACGACCGTCCAGTCCACGCTCAACGAGCTGGACGAGGCACTCGCGACCGGCACCCGTGCCCTGGAGATCGCCGACCGCCTCGGGGACTTGCGGCTTCGTATCCTCACCACGAGCTATCTCGAGCAGGCGCACTACTATCGGGGCGATTACCGCCACGTGGTCGAGTTTGCCACCGCCAACCTCGCGGCGCTGCCCGCCGAATGGGTTCACGAATACTTCGGTATGGCCGTGCCGGCATCGATCTTCGGTCGCGCCTGGTTGACCATGAGCCTCGCCGAGCTGGGCCGATTCCCCGAGGCGGCCAAGTACGAGGCGGAGGCGATCCGGCTCGCCGAGCCGACGCAGCATGCGTTCACCATCGGTTGGGCCCACTTCGCTGCCAGCATGCTCCACCTCCACAAGGGCGACTGGGCGAAGGCGCGGTCACCGGTCGAGCACTGGATCACCATGCTTCGGACTGGAAATGTCACGATCCATCTACCCTGGGCGATCGCCTCCTCAGCTTGGGTGCTGGCGCAGATCGGCGAAGCGAGCGAGGCGCTGAACCGGATCCGGGAGGGCGAGCAGCTGCTCGAGCATCAAGCGGCGAGGGGGATCGTTGCCCATCGCGGCTGGGCCTACGGCGCGGTGAGTCGCGCCTGTCTGCAGCTTGGTTTGCTGGACGAGGCGCGGCGCCTGGCCGATCGCTCGGTCGAGTCCTCTCGGCGTCAGCATGGCTTTGCGGCCCATGCGCTGCGTCTGCTCGGCGACATCGCGAGCCATCCCGACCGGTTCGATGCCGCAGGCAGCGCAGCCCACTACCATGAGGCGCTGGCACTCGCCGAGCTGCACGGCATGCGCCCGCTTGTCGCCCACTGTCATCTCGGCCTGAGCAAGCTCTACCGCCGCACCGGCAAGCCGGAGCACGCCCGCGATAATCTCAGCACCGCGACGAGGATGTATCGCGAGATGGACATGGGCTTCTGGCTCGAGCAGGGTGAGGCTGATATGACGACCTTCGGCGAGATCGAACCACGCGTTCAGCCCGCCGTCGAAATCCTCGCCCCCAGGCCGTAGCGGCGGCGGTCGTTCTGCGTGGGTGGAGGCCGGGAAATCATGCCGGGTGCGCGTTCCGCAGACCGCAGGCGCTCGGTTCCGTTTTCGTGCCTCCCTCACCTTCTGGAACACCACGCCCACCGTAGGTCCGACGCGCCGGCGATTCTCGCTCCCGGGCGCGCTCCGCTGAGCTACGGCCGTCTATATCAGCACATCGATGACATGGGACGCACACTGCGGGCCCTGGGGATCGGCCGTCATGACCGGATCGCCGTAGTGCTGCCGAATGGGCCGGAGATGGCGGTGGCGATTGTCACCGTGGCGGCGAGCGCGGCCTGCGCCCCGATGAACCCGGCCTATGGGGCCGAGGAACTGGACAGATATTTCGCCGATCTGCGGCCTCGCGCGTTGATCACGCAGGCGGGAATCGACTCGCCTGCGAGCCGTGTCGCGCTTTCGCGCGGCGTGCGTGTCGTCGAGATATCGACCGCGCCTGACGCAGAAGCCGGTCTTTTCACGCTCATCGGAGAACAGGGGAGGGCGCGGGCGCGCGGCACGGTCAGCCCCGGCGACGTGGCGCTGCTGCTGCTCACGTCAGGCACGACGTCGCGGCCGAAGATTGTCCCGCTGACCCACGCCAACATCTGCACATCGGCTTACAGCTCCGTTGCGGCACTGGCGCTGGGAGAAACCGATCGCTGCTTGAATGTACTGCCCCTGTTTCATGGGCATGGTCTCATCGCCACGGTGTTGGCCTCGCTGGCGGCCGGCGCGAGTGTCGTATGCACCCCCGGATGCGACATCAACAGCTTCTTTGGGTGGATCACCGCGTTTCAACCGACGTGGTACTCCGCGGTGCCGACCATGCATCAGGCAATTCTCGCTCAGGCGCGACACCAGCGCCAGCAAGCCGCGGACTGTCGGCTGCGGTTCGTCCGCTCCGCCTCGGCTCCGCTACCGCCCCGCGTCTTCGCGGAACTGGAGCGGACCTTCGAGACTTCCGTGATCGAATTTTACGGCATGACGGAAACGGCTTCCTCGCCCATCGCATGCAATCCGCTGCCGCCGCGCCAGCGCAAGGCGGGTTCGGTCGGCATGCCGGTGGGTTTGGACGTCGCGATCATGGACGAAGCAGGGGCTTTGCTGCCCGGCGGCGAGACCGGGCAGGTCCTCGTCCGTGGCGCGAGCGTCACGCCAGGCTACGACGACCCATCGGCGACCCAGGCCGCGTTTGCGGACGATTGGTTCAAGACCGGGGACCTGGGCTTTTTCGATGACGACGGCTACCTGTTTCTCGCGGGCCGCAGCCGGGAGATGATCAATCGCGGTGGGGAGAAAGTTGCCCCGCGGGAAGTCGACGAGGTGCTTCTGCAACATCCGGCGGTGGCAGAGGCCGTCACCTTTGCCGTCCCCCACGCCACGCTCGGTGAGGACGTCGCCGCGGCCATTGTGTTGCGGCCCCATGTTCCGGCGACGCCAAGGGACATTCGTCAGTTTGCCATCGGACGTGTCGCCGACTTCAAGGTCCCGCGCCAGGTGTTCATCGTCCCGGAGATCCCGAAAAGCTCGACGGGCAAAGTGCAGCGGGTCGGCTTGGCGGCCAAGTTGGGGCTGGCGAGCATCGCCGCGCTGCCG
>DATLPO010000029.1:0-6777 GCA_035535675.1 Candidatus Limnocylindria bacterium | reverse complement strand
ACTCGGATCACCGCCGCCACCGGCCCGAAGGTCTCCTCGTTGTAGACGGGCATCCCCGGCCGGACGTCGGTGAGAACCGTCGGCTCGAAGAAATATCCGCCGTTGCCATCGAGCCGCTTGCCGCCGGTCAGCACCCTGGCGCCCTTCTTCACCGACTCCTTCACCTGGCGCTCGAGATCGTCGACCAGGTCGGCGCGGGCCAGCGGCCCGACCTGGTTGGCGCGATCCTTGGGGTCCCCTACCTTGAGCGCCGCGACCGCCGCCGTGAACCTCTCCTCGAACTCTTTGGCGATGGGCTCGGCGACGATGAATCGCTTCGCGGCGATGCAGCTCTGGCCGTTGTTCTGGTTGCGTGCGCGGCAGGCCACGGTGGCTGCTGCCTTCACGTCAGCGTCCTCCAGGACGATGAACGGATCCGAACCGCCCAGCTCGAGGACCGATTTCTTGAGGGCTTTTCCCGCAGCGGCAGCCACCTGCATCCCCGCGGCCTCCGAGCCGGTGAGGGTGACGCCGGCGACTCGGTGGTCGGCGACGATGCCCTCGATCGCGCCCGGGCCGATCAAGAGGGTTTGGAAGACGCCCTTAGGCACACCCGCCTCGCGGAAAACGTCCTCGATCGCGAGGGCGCACTGGGGGACGTTGGAGGAGTGCTTCAAAAGCATCGTGTTGCCGGCCGCAAGAGCCGGAAGGGCGGCGCGGAATGCCTGCCAGAAGGGGAAGTTCCAGGGCATGACCGCGAGGATCACGCCAAGAGGCTGAAACCTCACATAGCTCTTCGTGGCGGTGCTCTCGACTGGCTCGTCAGCCAGCAGTCGCGCAGCGTTGTCGGCGATCCACGTGGCTGTCCACGCGCACTTTTCGACCTCCGCCTCGGCCTCCACGATGGGCTTGCCCATCTCGGACGTCATGAGCGCAGCGAAACGAGGCTTTTCCGCCCTCAGAACGCCGGCCACCGAGCGGAGAATGGCAGCTCGCAGATCGAGGCCGGCGTCGCGCCACGCGTGGCGCGAAGCCCAGGCTCGTTCAACAGCTGCTTCGACTCCCGCCGCGTCGAGCTCCGGGTAGGTCGCCAGCTCATCGCCGTTGGAGGGATCAATCGATCTCAGCACCCCATCAGATTAGCCTCTATTCCCGAAGGGGCTGGGCCCCCGCGGCGTCCGTGTCCCGAATGCAGATCGCTACGATTTGCTGGTGGCTCGCGCTCCGGTCAAACGGCGGCTCAGCAGCCCTCCCGTCCGGCCCACCCGACCGGAGGCGCCTCTTCTGGACGGCCGGCGCCGCGTGGTCATCGAAGCAGTTTCGCCTGAGGTCGATGGCGGGAGGGTTCCCAGCAACCGCTCGCTGGGCGAGAAGGTGGCCGTCGAGGCAGACATTTTCGCGGACGGCCATGACGCTCTCGCCTGTGTCATGCGCTACCGGCACCATGCAGGATCCAAGTGGACCGAGGAGCGTATGAGCGCGCTCGGGAACGACAGGTGGCGGGCGGAGTTCACTGTGACCGAGCTCGGTCGATACGTCTATACATTCGAGGCATGGGTCGACAGGTTCCTGACCTGGCGCCTGCAGCTCGCCAAGCGCATGGCGGCGGGCCAGGACGTCGCTTCGGAGCTGAAAGTTGGCGCGACGCTTGTCGAATCCGCTGCAGGCCGGGCACAGGGTGCAGATTCGGCCGCCCTGCTGAAGCACGCGCAATCGCTCCTGGCCACCCCTGTCCCTGGAGCGGAGAGAGTTTCCAGGGAGCTCATCGAGCTGATTGACAGATACCCGGATAAGAGCGAACACGTCACGTACCCGCGCGAGCTCGAGGTTCTGGTCGATCCCGTGCGCGCGCGATTCAGCTCTTGGTACGAGCTGTTTCCGAGATCCGCCGGCGAGCCCGGCCGCCACGGCACGTTCCGTGACGTGGAACGGCGCCTTCCCTACGTCGCCTCGATGGGATTCGACGTGCTCTACCTTCCGCCTATCCACCCGATCGGCCTCACCAATCGCAAGGGCGCGAACAACAGCGTCAAAGCATTGCCTGGCGAGCCCGGCAGCCCCTGGGCGATCGGCTCAGAGGAGGGTGGGCACAAATCGATCCACACCGAGTTGGGAACCCTTGACGACTTCAGGCATCTGTTGCGAGCTGCCGAAGAGCACGGCCTGGCCCTGGCCCTCGACATCGCCTTCCAGTGCTCGCCAGACCACCCCTACATACGGGAGCACCCCGAGTGGTTCCGGCACCACCCCGACGGCTCGATCCAGTACGCGGAGAACCCACCGAAGAAGTACGAGGATATCGTCCCCTTCGATTTCGAATGCGAGGCGTGGCGGGAGCTGTGGGCCGAGCTGTTGTCGATCGTGTCTTACTGGATCGACCAGGGCGTGCGCATCTTCCGCGTCGACAATCCGCACACCAAGCCCTTCGCATTCTGGGAATGGCTGATCGGCGAGGTGAAGCGCGACCACCCTGACGCCATCTTCCTGTCGGAGGCTTTCACACGGCCCAAAGTCATGTACCGCCTGGCCAAGGCCGGCTTCACGCAGTCCTACACCTACTTCGCGTGGCGCAACACCGTTTGGGACCTGACGCAATATTTCAAAGAGCTGCACCAGCCCCCGGTGAGTGATTTCTTCAGGCCGAACCTATGGCCGAACACCCCCGACATTCTTACGGAGTACTTGCAGAACGGCGGCCGTCCAGCGTTCGCCGCGCGGTTGGTGCTGGCAGCCACGCTTGGCGCAAGCTATGGCATCTACGGGCCTGCGTTCGAGCTTTGTCAGGCCCGTGCCAAGGAACCTGGCTCGGAGGAATACCTTGACTCGGAGAAGTACCAGCTGCGCAGCTGGCCCATCGATTCGCCCGACAGTCTCAAAGAGCTGATCACGCTGGTCAACGAGATCCGCCACGAGAACCTGGCACTGCAGAGCGATCGCGGCCTGCGGTTTCACACGACCGAGAACGAGAGCCTGCTTGCCTATACCAAGAGCACTTCGGACCTGGCCGACGTTGTGCTGACAGTGATCAACCTGGACCCTCATCACACGCAATCGGGAATGGTCACTCTGCCGCTCGAGGCGCTGGGCCTGGACGGCGACAAGAGCTACCAGGCGCACGAGCTGCTTAGCGGCGCGCGCTACCTGTGGAGCGGGCCGCGTAACTACGTCGAGATCAACCCACATGCGGCGCCGGCTCAGATCTTCAGGTTCCGCCGGCGCATTCGCAGCGAACACGACTTCGAGTATTTCTTGTGATCCAGACCTCTTCCAGGCGACGCAAGCTGGAGACGTATCAGCTCGACGACGATCCGCTCTGGTACAAGGACGCGATCATCTACGAGGTCCACGTTCGGGCTTTCTATGACACCGATGGGGACGGGAGCGGCGATTTCAAAGGGCTGATCGACAAGCTGCCCTATCTGCAGGAGCTCGGCGTGACCACGATCTGGCTCCTGCCCTTCTACCCCTCCCCGCTTCGAGACGATGGATACGACATCGCGGATTACACGGACGTCAACCCGATGTACGGCCGGCTGGCGGACGCCCGCCAGTTCGTGTCAGAGGCACACCGGCGCGGCATCAGGGTGATCAACGAGCTGGTCTGCAACCACACCTCGGATCAGCATCCGTGGTTCCAGCGCGCCCGGCGAGCGCGGCCAGGCAGTGCGCTGCGAGACCTCTACGTCTGGAGCGAGACCAACCAGAAATACCAGGACGCCCGGATCATCTTCAAGGACTTCGAGGTTTCCAACTGGACCTGGGACCACGTGGCCGGCGCGTACTACTGGCACCGCTTCTTCTCTCATCAACCTGACCTGAACTACGACAACCCTCGAGTCAAGGAAGCGCTGTTCAAGGTCTGCGATTTCTGGCTCGACATGGGGATGGACGGCATGCGCCTCGATGCGGTTCCTTACCTCTTCGAGCGAGAGGGCACGAACTGCGAGAACCTCCCCGACACGCACCAGTTCCTGCGTGAGCTCCGACAGCACATCGATAAGGGCTACCCAAACCGGATGCTGCTGTCGGAGGCCAACCAGTGGCCGGAGGACGCTGTCGCCTACTTCGGCCAGGGCGACGAATGCAACATGGGCTTTCACTTCCCCCTGATGCCCCGGTTGTTCATGTCGATCCGGATGGAGGACCGGTTCCCCATCGTCGACATCCTGGCCCAGACGCCTGCCATTCCCGACAACTCGCAGTGGGCACTGTTTCTCAGGAACCACGACGAGCTCACGCTCGAGATGGTCACCGACGAGGAGCGCGACTACATGTATCGCGCCTACACGCAGGATCGCGCGGCGCGCATCAACCTCGGCATACGCCGCCGTCTTGCCCCTCTGCTGGGGAATGAGCGGCGCCGCATCGAGCTCATGAACGGCCTGCTCTTCTCGCTCCCTGGAACGCCTGTCATCTACTACGGGGACGAGATCGGTATGGGCGACAACATCTTTCTCGGCGACCGCAACGGCGTGCGCACGCCGATGCAGTGGAGCGGCGACCGCAACGCCGGATTCTCGGACGCCAACCGGCAGCGCCTATACCTGCCGGTGATCACTGATCCCGAGTACCACTACGAGACAGTCAACGTCGAGACGCAGCACCAGAACCCTCATTCGCTGCTCTCGTGGATGAAACGGGTCATTGCCCTGCGCAAGCGCCACCGCGCTTTCGGGCGCGGCACGCTGGAACTTCTGCGACCCGATAACCGGAAGATCCTTGCGTTCATCCGGCGATACGAATCCGAGCAGATCCTGGTCATCGCCAACCTGTCGCGCTTCCTCCAGACCGTTGAGCTCGACCTGTCGCAGTGGAAAGGAATGGTGCCGATGGAGCTGTTCGGGTCCACCGAGCTGCCGGTGATCGGCGATGTTCCGTACTTCCTGACCCTGGGGCCGCACTCCTTCTTCTGGTTCAGCCTTCAACCGAAGGCCACCGCGCAGCTCCAGGGCGATGGACAGGGGCCTGCGACAGCCGTGGTGCCGGAGATCAAGGTCACCGCTGGGTGGGAGTCAGTACTGCTGGGCTCGGCCCGTGAACGTCTGGAATCGATACTTCTGGGCTACATCAAACAGCGCCGCTGGTTCGCCGGTAAGGCGCGCCGCCTGAAATCCGCCCAGCTCCAGGACGTGATCAACGTCCCAAGCGTGAACGGGGAGCGGCGGAAGTCAGATTCAGGGGTACGGTCCGCCTACCTGGTCACTGTTCTCGTCTCGTACGCGGAAGGCGACCCCGACACCTACCTGGTTCCGATGACGTACGCGAGCGCGGCCGAAGCGCCACAGATCCTCGAGCGCTGGCCGCATGCGGCGATCGCCTGGTTGCGAGCTGAGGGCGAGCGCGGGCTCCTGTACGACGCCTTGGGGCCGCCGGGCTTTTCGGAGGCGCTGCTGGCCCTCATCGCACGGCGCCGCCGGTCCAGCGGACCCACCGGGACGCTCATCGGATCCACCACCAAGGTCTTCACACGCCTGCGCGGGCCCGAGACCATCAAGCTCGAAGCCGCGCTATCGGTGGCCGAGCAGAGCAACAACTCTGTCGTGTTCGGCGAGCGATTGATCCTCAAGGTCTCGCGCCGGCTCGAGGAGGGACTGAATCCGGAGCTCGAGGTCGGCCGTTTCCTCACCGAGAACACCAGCTTCACACAGATCGCGCCGATCGCCGGCAGCCTGGAGTTCCGACGAGACAAAGGCGAGCCCCTGACGCTTTCGATCTTGCAGGGATATGTTCCCAACCAGGGCGACGCCTGGCAGTACACGCTGACCACGCTCGCCCATTTCCTCACCAATACGGAGGTTTCCTCAACCGAAGCCCCGACCAAGGTTCCTCGAACCCTGGCGCAGGCGAGCGCCGCGGAACTGCCTGAGGCCGCAACGCGGACAGTCGGCGCCTACCTCGAATCGGCGCGACTGCTGGGCCAGCGGACAGCGGAACTGCACGCCGCGCTCGCTTCAGACCCCGACGACCCTGCTTTTGCGCCTGAGCACATCTCGCAGCAAGACCAGCGCTCGATCTACCAGTCACTGAACGGCGTCGCCCTCAGGTCGATGGAGCTCCTTCGAAGCCAGCTCAAGCGCCTGCCGGAGGACGCGCGTGAGGATGCCCGGCATGTGCTGGAGCTCGAGCCGAAGATCATGACGGCGCTGCGTGGATTCTTGGGCCGGCGGTTGACCACGACGCGGATCCGCGTGCATGGCGACTATCACCTCGGCCAGGTCCTTTACACGGGGCACGACTTCGTGATCATCGACTTCGAGGGCGAGCCCACCCGCACGCTGTACGAGCGCCGCCTCAAGCGGCTCGCCCTCAGAGACGTCGCCGGCATGCTGCGCTCGTTCCACTACGCGAGCCAGACCGCCCTCAAGTCAGAGCACGTCCCGGCCGAGGGCATCGAACGGCTTCAGGCCTGGTCACGATTCTGGGTCGAATCGGTCTCGACCACTTTCCTGCGCGGCTACATGGCTGCGGCGGGAAACGCATCCTTCGTGCCTCACACGCCCGAAGATCTCGAGATGCAGCTGAGGACCATGCTGCTCGAAAAAGCGTTGTACGAGCTGCGCTACGAGCTCAACACCCGTCCGGACTGGGTGCGGATTCCGCTGCGTGGCATCCTTGAGCTGATGATAACGACGTGAGCGAGCTTGTCGCGCCCTCGTTGCTGACACCCTTCGACCTCCACCTCTTCAACGAGGGAACTCATGGCCACCTCTACGAGAAGATGGGCGCCCACCTGTCGAGCGATCCGGAAGGAGCTTTGTTCGCGGTCTGGGCGCCGAACGCCGACTCGGTCAGCGTCAT
>DATLPO010000028.1:0-5455 GCA_035535675.1 Candidatus Limnocylindria bacterium | reverse complement strand
CCATACAGCAAGCTCATGCACGGCCTTCGCCAGGCAGGAGTGGAGATCGACCGCAAGGTGCTGGCTGACCTGGCCGTGCGCGACAGCGGTTCCTTTGCTCGGCTGGTGGAGGTTGCAAAGAAAAGCCTCTAGCCAGCCGATCACAAGCCCGGAGAACGAGGTGGTTCGCAGGTTGCGGCGCCTCGCCCGCCGGCGCGAGCCAGGCTTCGCCCTCCTGGAGGGTCCGCGTGTGGTCGCCGAGGCTGTCGCAGCCGGAGCGGAGCTCGAGGTGCTCGTGGTCCGCGAAGGCGACGACTTCGCTGTGGAAGCCTCACGACGCGTGATGCTGGCCCGCGAGCTCTTCCGCAGCATCAGCCAGACGGTGACGCCGCAGGGCGTCGTCGCCATCGCCAGGGTTCGCGAATCGACGGCGAGCGAGGCGATCGCCGCCGCTCGCGGCGCCCGCTGGCCACTTGTCGTTCTCGATCGCGTGCAAGATCCGGGCAACGTTGGGGCGATCTGCCGAACTGCGGCAGCCGCAGGCGCGCCCGCCCTGGCCGTGCTGGAGGGAAGCGCAGACCCGTTCGGGGCCAAGTCGGTGCGTGCTTCGGCGGGCAACGTCTTCCGGCTGACCGTCGCCCGCGCATCGTGGGACGACCTGGCGGAACTTGACGGCTACGGCGCGGCAGCGGCAGGCGGCGCTCCGCTAACCGAGTCGCCGATAGAGAATGCGGGCATGATCGTCCTCGGCAGCGAAGCGCACGGCCTCTCACGCACCAACCTCAAGCTCGTGACGATCCCTCTTGGCGACGGAGTTGAGTCACTCAACGTGGCGGCTGCCGCGGCGCTGCTCCTGTTCGAAGTGCGCCGGAGGCTGGCGGCGTGAGCGATACGGTCGAGCTGACCAAGGAGGCCCTTGTCGCCGTCGCGAAAGCGCGCTCTGACAGCGAGCTGGAGACCATAGCCCTCGACTACCTGGGGCGCAAGAGCGGCCAGGTGACCCGTCTGCTTGCAGGCATCGGCAAGCTGGCGCCCGCCGAGCGCGCAGTGTTGGGACAGGCTGCCAACGAGGCCAAACGATCCATCGAGGCCGCCATCGCCGCGCGGCGCAGCGAGCTCGAAGGAGCGCGCCTTGCCGACATCGCAGAAACCGAGGCCATCGACATCACGTTCCCGGGCCCACCGCTTGGACGCGGCCACATTCACGTGCTCACGCAGGTTCAGAGGCAGATCGAGACGGTGCTCGAAAGCCTTGGCTACAAGGTCGAGCTGGGTCCTGAGGTCGAGACCGAGTGGTACAACTTCGAAGCGCTCAACATCTCGGCCGGCCATCCCGCTCGCGAGAACTGGGATTCCTTCTACTTCACGCCCCAGCTGCTGCTGCGCGCCCACACGTCCCCGGTGCAGATCCGAGCGATGCAGCGCATCAAGGAACCACCCATCTACATCATCACGCCAGGCAGGTGCTACCGGCGCGACGCCCCCGAAGCGACGCGCCTCCCGTATTTCAGCCAGGTCGAGGGCCTCGCCGTGGACCGCGGGCTCACCGTCGGCGACATGAAGGGCACGCTCCTCTACATGATCCAGTCGCTGTACGGCAAGGAGCGAAAGGTGCGCGTGAGGCCCAGCTACTTCCCATTCACCGAACCGAGCTTCGAGTTCGACGTGTCGTGTGGCATATGCGACGGAGCGGGTTGCAAGAGCTGCCGGCACAAGGGTTGGCTGGAGGTCGGCGGGTGCGGCATGGTGCACCCGCAGGTCCTGCGAAACGGTGGCATCGACCCGGAGCATTGGAACGGCTACGCGTGGGGCTTCGGCATCGAGCGCATGGCCATGCTCAAGCACGACGTCGACGACATCCGCCTCTTCTACGACTCAGACCTGCGATTCCTGGAGCAGTTCTAGTGCGCATCAGCTACGAGTGGCTCGGGGACTTCGTCAACCTCGATGGGGTCACGCCCAAGGACGCCGCCGAGGTGCTCACCCGCCTTGGCGTCGAAGTGGAGTCGGTGACTGTCGTTGACCTGTCGGAGATCGTGGTGGGGAAGGTCCTCGAACAGATCCCCCACCCGAAGTCGCGCAACCCGCTATGGGTACACCAGGTCGACCTCGGCGATCGCGTCCAGCAGATCATCGCCGGGGCGCCCAACGCGGTCGCCGGGTCGCTGGTGCCAGTGGCCCTTCCCGGCACTACGGTGCCCAACGGCAAGCTCGTCAAGGACATGAACATCGCCGGCTACAAGGCAAGCGGAATGCTCTGCTCGGCGGAGGAGCTGCTGCTGGGTGACGACCACTCGGGCATCCTCATCCTCAGCAGCGGGAAGCCTGGCGATCCCCTTACGTCGGTGATTCCGAGCCAGGCCATCATGGAGGCGGAGGTCACCTCCAACCGCCCCGACTGCATGGGCCACCTTGGCGTGGCGCGTGAGCTCGCCGCCGGCCTCGACAGGCCGATGGAGCGGGACTTCATGCCGGCATTCCTGGGCACTGCCGACCCGCCGGGTCGCGACCTCGTCAAGGTTTCGATCGACGATCCCGAGCTATGCAGCCGGTACATCGGCGGGGTGGTCACCGGTGTCAAGGTCGGGCCCAGCCCCGAGTGGCTCCAGCGCCGCCTGCGCGCGTGCGGTGTGCGGCCGATCAACAACGTCGTCGACATCACCAACTACGTGCTACTCGAGTATGCGCAGCCTCTGCACGCGTTCGACCTGGCGAAGCTGGGCGGCCGCGAGATTCGCGTGCGCCGCGCGAAGACCGGGGAGAAATTGCTTTGCCTCGATGGGATCGAACGCGAGCTGACAGGCGAGATGCTCGTCATCGCCGACGCCGAGAAGCCGGTGGCGATCGCGGGTGTCATCGGAGGTGACGAGAGCGCCGTCACCGAGGGAACCACTGACATCCTGCTCGAGGCTGCCACTTTCAGCGGCCCGAGCGTGCGGCAGACAGCGCGAGAGTTCGGCATCCGGACCGAAGCCTCGGCGCGTTTCGAGAAGGGGCTTCCTGCGGAGCTGGCGCAGGCCGGCGCGCGGCGCGCTGCAGCGCTCCTCGCCGAGCTCGCCGGCGGCACCGTCCATAAAGAGTGGGCCGACGTGTACCCGCGTCCCCAGGAGCCGGTTCGAATCAGGCTCAAGCCGTGGCTCATCGACGAGGTGCTGGGGGTGCATGTGCCTCTTCAGGACTCGGAGGCGATCCTCATCCGGCTTGGCTTCCACGTGCGCGTCGTCGGCGATGGGGAGTGGGACGTGCTGCCTCCCGTATTCAGGCTGGACGTGACGATCCCCGAGGACCTTGTCGAAGAGGTCGGGCGCGTCTACGGCTACGACCGCGTTCCGCCCACCTTGCCCGGCCAGCGACACGAAACATGGAGCCCGGCGGAGCCCAGCCTTGGCAGGCGGCTCGATGCGGCGAGGGAGGTGCTGGCTGGGGCGGGATTCACTGAGACCTGGAACCCTGCGCTGGTCTCCGGCCGGACATTGGAGAGCCTTCGGGTCGCGGCGCACGCGATGCGAGTTTCAAACGCGCTGAGCGACGACATGGACACCCTTCGAACATCGCTCGTGCCCTCGCTGGTCGGTGTCGTCGCGCTGAACCGCGACAGGGGGCGCGCCGACGTCCGCGTTTACGAGCTCGCGAATGCGTTCCTGGCGCCCGTCGGCGACAAGACCGAGCAGCCGCAGGAGCCGCTACGCCTTGGCGTCGTGGCCAGCGCCGGCGGCAACGCCGAATCGGGACGGCAGGCCTTCTACGCCATGAAGTCGGTGCTGGACGCGTGCGTCGCCGCGCTGGGTGCGCCGCCGTGTGATTACCAGCGCGCGGCAGCCGAGCTTTTCCATCCTGGCCGCTGCGCTGCAGTGATGTTGGAGGGGCGCCAGCTCGGCTACATCGGAGAGCTGCATCCCACGGTGGTCGCAGGGTCCAGGGTGGAGGGGCGCCTGGTGGCGATCGAGATCGACCTCGAGCCTGTGCTCGCCGCCTCCCGGCCCCCCCGGGCGCAGCCCCTGCCCAGGTTCCCGGCGATAGAGCGCGATCTCGCTGTGGTGATCGAGGATCACGTCGCCGCCGCGGCGCTACAGGCCAGCATCACCGAGGCCGGCGGCGAGTTTCTCCAACGTGTGCGCGCGTTCGACGAGTACTACGGGCCCCAGGTTCCCGAAGGGCACAAGAGCATTGCGTTCACCTTGACTTTCCGGAGCCCCGAGCGCACCCTGACGGACGCCGAAGTGGACAAAGTGATTGCCGAAATAAGACTGGCCATGGAAAAAAGGCATCGGGCGAGGTTCCGCGAGTGAACGGTCTCGATCTGCTTCCGATCCTGCTGGTCGTCGTATACACGGCGCTGGGCTTGTTCACCGGAGTGCTCCGCCGCATCATCGGCCTGATCGCCCTCTACCTCGCCTTTGTCGGGGCCACCAACATGGGCCTCCAGGCGGGCGGCATCCTGCAGCAGTCTTCCAACCTCGAGACGCCCGACGCTCGCATCTATGGGTTCTTCGGGATCGTGATCGCCGTCATCCTCATCGTCGAGGGGGCGGCCCAGCTGGCCAGCAGCCAGATACAGGTCGGCGCGCTGGTTTTCAACCGGGCCCTGGGAGTTGTGCTCGGTATCACCACTGCCGTGGTCCTGTCGGTTCTCGTCACTTTTGAGCTCGAGGCTGCGGGCAACCCGTTCGGTGGGGGAACGCTTGATTCTCAGCAGCTGCAGATTCGGGACGCGGTCAAGGGCTCGCACATCGCGGTGCCCCTTGTGTCAGCGATCGGCAGGCCGATCGTGACCATCTTCCAGCTCGCCCTGCCGACCGACCCGCAAATCTACTTCAGCCAGAACCCCGTCAGCTAGGGGTCCAGTGGGCTCGGAATTCTTCAATCGCCTGCGCCAGCGGGCGGTGGAGATCCATGTCGAGGATCACCTTCGCTCACGCCTTGAGAAAGGGGACAAGCTGCGCGTCAAGCTGGGTCTCGACCCCACCGCACCCGACCTTCACGTCGGCCACCTGGTGGTGCTCGATGCGCTGCGAGCGTTCCAGGATGACGGCCACGTCGTGGTGCTCATCATCGGTGACTACACGGCGCTCATCGGCGATCCGAGCGGACGTTCAGAAACGCGGCCCGTGCTGAACCGCGACCAGATCGACGCCAATGCGAAAACCTACTTCGATCAGATCTACCTGGTGCTCGACCGAGAGCGCACAGAGGTGCACAGCAACTCCGAGTGGCTGGGCGCGATGGGCGCGGCCGATGTGTTGCGGCTCATGGGCAAGGCCACCCTCCAGCAGGTCCTCCAGCGCGAGGACTTCGCAGAGCGCCTCAAGGCAGGGACGCCAATCGGCGCGCACGAGATCCTGTATCCGTTCAATCAGGCTTACGACTCCGTCGCCATCCGCGCCGATGTGGAGCTTGGTGGAACCGACCAGCTCTTCAACCTGCTTTTCGGCAGGGAGATCCAGAAGTCTTACGGTCAGGAGCCTCAGGACATCGC
>DATLPO010000027.1:0-25459 GCA_035535675.1 Candidatus Limnocylindria bacterium | reverse complement strand
GTTGTGTAGAAGAGGTGGGTGGTCGCCACGAGGGCGGTGCGCTCGTCGATCCGCTCCGCGAACGCCTCCGGCGGGATGGTCATTCCGTCGGCGCTGGGCACGAACTCGACCTCGAAACCGGGCCTGCTCAACCACTGGTGCGCCACAGTTGGGAAGTCCAGGCCGCCGATCAGGATCTTCTCCCGGCCGGGCGGAAGTGGCAGGCCCGACGCCAGCGTCGTCAGGGCAACCGACACAGACGGTGCAATGGCTGTCGAGCCGGCGGGGGCTTTCAGCAGCTCGGCGACTTTCCCGCGCAGCCGGTCAAGAAGCGGCAGCCAGTCGTGGAACCAGACTGGAGTTCCCTTCTCGTCCCAATCCTGTGCATAGCGGGCGAGAGCGGCGTGGCCCCGGCGGGGGAGTGGCCCGAGCGAGCAGGCATTGAGATAGATGTAGCGCTCCAGGAGCGGAAACTCGGAGCGGAGGGCCTTCCAATCCGCCATGTAGCTAAGGCTAACCCGCCCGGCTGCCGAGCTGCCGTTGGGTGTCCCCACCCGGCTGCGCTCTCCGAGCGGAGCCGACCTCCCCGGCGAGTGGGGAGCAGGCTAGCTTCCGTGGCCTGCCGGTGCTATAGTGCCGGAAACCTCGGTCAGGTGGGGGTTCCACCTGGCTTCGATGACTCGTCCCCACAGGGGGGCCGATTCGTCGTATACTGGCCGTTCGTGCACGCCCGGCCGCTCATCATGCCTATTTCCTGAGCGCGCCCTTTTCCGTTTAAGGAGAACCGAATGATCTCAGAGATGAGAGCTCCCTCGCGCCTTAGCTATGGCCGTATCCCGAACCTGGTCGAGCTGAAGGACCTCATTGCGACGCAGGTCGAGTCGTTCCACTGGTTCAAGTCCGAGGGCCTTCGCGAGCTCTTCGACGAGATCAACCCGATCACCGACTACACGGGCAAGAACTTCGAGCTGAAGTTCCTGGACTACGAGTTCGGCCAGCCGAAGTTCTCGGTCGAGGAGTGTCGCAACCGCGACATGACCTACGCCGCGCCGCTGCGGATCAAGACCCGCCTCACCATTAAGGAGACCGGCGAGATCAAGGAGTCCGAGGTCTACATGGGCGACTTCGCCATGATGACCGACGAAGGCACCTTCATCGTCAACGGGACTGAGCGCGTGGTCGTGTCCCAGCTCGTCCGCTCGCCAGGCGTGTACTTCACGGCTGCCGAGGACCCCAACACGGGCCGCAAGCTCTTTGGGGCCAAGCTGATCCCGAACCGCGGCGCGTGGCTCGAGATCGAGACCTCGGCGAAGGACCTGCTGACGGTCAAGATCGACCGCAAGCGCAAGGTCCCTGTGACAGTGCTGCTGAAGGCCCTCGAGCTGCCGCAGCTGAAAGGCACCGAGAACGACCGCGAGGCCCAGAAGCGCGCCCTGCTGGAGATGTTCGGGGACGTCGACAACAACCCCGAGCACCGCTACATGGAGTCGACCCTCGACAAGGACACCACGATGAAGACCGAGGACGCGCTCCTCGAGCTTTACCGCCGCGTGCGGCCTGGCGATCCCCCGTCGGTGGACAACGCCCGCAACCTGCTCCAGAGCCTGTTTTTCAACCCGCGCCGCTTCGACCTCGGCCGCGTCGGCCGCTACAAGGTCGACAAGAGGCTTGGCCGCGACGAGGCGGACATCCTCGCGCGCGTCCGCCAGCGCGAGCTGCGGATCCTCGAGAAGGGCGACTTCATCGCCTTCCTTCGCAAGCTCATCGAGCTCAACAACGCGCCGCGTGAGAAGCAGATCCCCGATGACATCGACCACCTTGGCAACCGCCGGGTGCGCGCGGTCGGCGAGCTGCTGCAGAACCAGTTCCGCATGGGACTGATCCGGATGGAGCGAATCATCAAGGAGCGCATGACGATCAGTGACCCGCACACGGTCACCTCGGCATCGCTGATCAACGCCCGTCCCGTGGTGGCTGCGATCAAGGAGTTCTTCGGCTCGAGCCAGCTGTCGCAGTTCATGGACCAGCACAACCCACTCTCCGAGCTGACTCACAAGCGCCGGCTGTCAGCCCTTGGGCCAGGCGGTCTCTCCAGGGAGAGGGCCGGCTTCGATGTGCGCGACGTGCACCACAGCCACTACGGCCGCATCTGTCCGATCGAGACTCCTGAGGGTCCGAACATCGGCCTGATCGGAAACCTGGCGACCTACGCCAAGGTCAACGAGTTCGGCTTCGTGGAGACGCCATTCCGGCGCGTCTACAACCGCATGTCGGTCAACGACGACACGGCCCCGAAGCTGGATGGGCGCACGCTGCGCCGCCCAGCCCTCGACCCCAAGGGCAAGGAGGTCTTGCCCGCGCAGGAGCTCCTCGACGCCAAAGCGATCCAAAAGCTGGCCAAAGCACACGTCCAGGGAGTCGACATCGTGCCCTGGGTCTCGACCGAGGTCGAGTACCTGTCAGCCGACGAAGAGGACATGTTCGGTATCGCCCAGGCCAACGCGAGCCTGACTTCCGAGAACCACTTCACTGACGCGCGGGTCCCGTCACGCGCTCGCGGTGACTTCAAGATCGAAGACGTAGGCAACATCCAGTACATGGACATCTCGCCTAAGCAGATCGTCTCAGTCGCGACAGCCATGATCCCGTTCCTGGAGCACGACGACGCCGGTCGAGCGCTCATGGGCGCGAACATGCAGCGCCAGGCGGTTCCTCTGCTCGTTACCGATGCGCCCTTGGTGGGTACCGGGGTCGAGTACTACGCGGCCAAGGATTCAGGCGAGATGATCGTCGCCGACGTCGCCGGGACAGTCGTCGACATCGCGCACCCCAAGGACATCAAGGCTGTGCATGCGACACCTGTCTTTGAGATCGTGGTCAAGCCGGACGGCGGCGGGGCCGACCGTCACTACCCGCTCCAGAAGTTCGCCAGGTCCAACCAGGGCACGTGCCTGAACCACAAGGTGAAGGTCAAGCCAGGTCAGCACGTCGCCAAGGGCGACATCCTCGCTGACGGACCTGCGATCGAGGACGGCGAGATGGCACTCGGCCGCAACGTGCTGGTCGCGTTCATGCCGTGGGAGGGCTACAACTTCGAGGACGCGATCCTCCTCTCCGAGCGTGTGGTCAAAGAAGACATGTACACCTCGATTCACATCGAGGAGCACGAGTCCGAAGCCCGCGAGACCAAGCTCGGTCCCGAGGAGATCACCCGCGACATCCCAAACGTCGCTGACGACGCGCTACGCAACCTCGACGAGCGGGGCATCGTGTACATCGGCGCCGAGGTCCAGCAGGGCGACATCCTGGTCGGCAAGATCACGCCCAAGGGCGAGACCGAGCTGTCGGCAGAGGAGCGGCTGCTGCGCGCGATCTTCGGCGAGAAGGCGCGTGAGGTCCGCGACTCGAGCCTGCGCGTACCGCACGGCGAGCGCGGCATCGTGGTCGACGTCAAGGTCTTCTCTCGCGACAACAAGGACGAGCTCGGGCCGGGCATCAACGAGATGGTCCGCGTCTACCTCGCCCAGAAGCGGAAGATCTCGGCCGGAGACAAGATGGCGGGTCGCCACGGCAACAAGGGAGTGGTCGCCAGGATCATGCCCGCCGAGGACATGCCGTATCTCCCTGACGGAACCCCTGTCGACATCGTGCTCAACCCGCTCGGGGTACCTAGCCGTATGAACCTGGGGCAGGTCCTGGAGACACACCTGGGTTGGGTCGCCCACACACTCGGCATCAAGATCGCCACCCCTGTGTTCGACGGGGCGCCGATGGAGACCATCGTGTCCGAGCTGAAGCGGGCCGGCCTGCCCGAGGACGGCAAGGTCAGGCTTCGCGACGGCCGCACCGGCGAGCAGTTCGACGAACCGGTGACTGTCGGAATGATCTACATGCTCAAGCTGGCCCACCTGGTCGAGGACAAGATCCACGCCAGGTCCACCGGGCCTTACAGCCTGGTCACCCAGCAGCCGCTGGGCGGCAAGGCACAGTTCGGTGGCCAGCGGTTCGGAGAGATGGAGGTCTGGGCGCTCGAAGCGTATGGCGCAGCGCACGTCCTCCAGGAGATCCTGACCGTCAAGTCGGACGACATCGTGGGCCGCGTCAAGGCCTACGAGGCGATCGTCAAGGGCGACAACACGCTGGAAGCCGGCATCCCGGAGTCGTTCCGAGTGCTGGTCAAGGAGCTGGAAGGGCTCGCGCTCGGGGTCGAGATCCTGAGCGAGGACGAGCGCCAGATCGTACTCAGTGAAGAAGACATCCCCGAGATCCCGCTGGACCTCGGTATCAGCCTCGAGCGCGAAGAGCTCGGGGAAGACTCGGGCGAATAGGAGATTAGAGGAAGAACTTGCTGAAGCTAGAGAACTTCGACGCGCTGAAGCTTTCGTTGGCGTCGCCTGACACGATCATGTCCTGGTCGCACGGCGAGGTCACGAAGCCGGAGACCATCAACTACCGCACGCTCCGCCCGGAGCGTGACGGTCTTTTCTGCGAGCGCATCTTCGGCCCGACGCGGGACTGGGAATGCCACTGTGGAAAGTACAAGCGCTACCGCTATAAGGGCATCATCTGCGACAAGTGCGGCGTCGAGGTCACCCGCTCCAAGGTTCGCCGGGAGCGGATGGGCCACATCAAGCTCGCCTCGCCCGTGAGCCACGTCTGGTACTTCAAGGGCATACCGAGCCGCATGGGCCTTCTCCTCGACATGTCTCCGCGCAACCTCGAGAAGATCCTTTACTTCGCCAACTACATCGTCACCGACGTCCACGAGGAGGTTCGCCAGGACATGCTGGCCGTCCTCAACATGGATAAGGACGAGCGCGCTATCAGGCTGCGCGCGGACATCGACTCCAAGAGCAAAGAGTTGCGTGCCGAGAGCGAGGGCAAGACCAAAAAGCTCAGGGGCGAGGTCGAGGCTGAGGTTTCCCGCCTGGAGGAAGAGCTCCAGGAGGCTGTCGACGCCCTTTCCACCCAGGGCAAGAAGGCAACAGAGACGATCAAGGCCGGTGTCGGCACCAAGTCGCGCCGGGTCCTGTCGGTCGGCCTGGACGGGGACGAAGAGGTGGTCGTCGACAAGGGCGAGCTGATGTCCAAGGAGATGTCGCGAGCCGTGCTCGCCAAGGTCCAGGAGAAGATCGAGAAGCTCGAGGCCAACACCAAGGCCCAGCAGAAGCAGGCCAAGGAACGACTCGACGCGGATCGCAAGGCGCTCGACGTGCAGATCGATGCCGCCACCAAGACTCAGCGCGAGGCAATCCAGGGCGAGCTCGAGGCTCTTCAGCAGGAGATCGAGGCCACTCGCACGGATCTCGAGGGACTACACCCCAAGCAGATCCTCACCGACACCCAGTTCCGGGATTACTCGGAGCGCTTCGGGCGCGCCTTCAAGGCCGGCATCGGGGCCGAGGCAGTGCGTGAGCTTCTTTCCCGCATCGAGCTCCAGTCGGAGATGTACCGCCTGCGCGAGGAATCGCGGTCGTCGAGCGGGCAGCGCAAGCAGAAGGCGATCAAGCGCCTGAAGGTTGTCGAGGACTTCCGCAAGTCGAACTCCAGCCCGACATGGATGGTGCTGGAGGTCCTTCCTGTCATTCCACCCGAGCTGCGCCCGATGGTCCAGCTTGACGGCGGTCGCTTCGCGACCTCCGACCTCAACGACCTCTATCGCCGTGTGATCAACCGCAACAACCGCCTCAAGAGGCTTCTTGAGCTCGGCGCGCCCGAGATCATCGTGCGCAACGAGAAGCGGATGCTCCAGGAGGCTGTCGACGCGCTGATCGACAACGGCCGCCGCGGCCGGGCCATCACCGGAACCGGCAACCGCAAGCTGAAGTCCCTCTCGGACATGCTCAAGGGCAAGCAGGGCAGGTTCCGCCAGAACCTTCTCGGCAAGCGCGTTGACTACTCCGGCCGCTCCGTGATCGTGGTCGGCCCGGAGCTCAAGCTCCACGAGTGCGGGCTGCCCAAGAAGATGGCGCTCGAGCTGTTCAAGCCGTTCGTGATGCGCGAGCTGGTCAACAAGGGCTACACGACCAACATCAAGTCCGCCAAGCGGATGGTCGAGCGCAGCCGCACCGAGGTCTGGGACGTCCTAGACGAGGTCATCCGTGACCACCCTGTGCTGCTCAACCGCGCCCCGACCCTTCACAGACTTGGAATCCAGGCCTTCATGCCGGTGCTTGTCGAAGGCTCGGCGATTCAGATTCACCCGCTTGTCTGCGCGGCGTTCAACGCTGACTTCGACGGCGACCAGATGGCGGTGCACGTTCCGCTGTTCAGTGGCGCCATCGCCGAAGCCAAGAACCTGATGATGTCTTCGCAAAACATCCTGTCGGCGGCGGACGGCCACCCGGTGGTCGCGCCGACCCAGGACGTCGTGCTTGGCTGCTACTGGCTCACGGCAGCGCGCGGCAACATGCCGGTCGACAAGGAGCACACACAGAAGCTCCGGGCATTCAGCTCACAGAACGAGGTTGTGCTGGCCCTCGAAAGCAAGGTGGTGAAGCTCCAGGAGTGGATCCGCGTGCGCATAGGGACCGAGCTCATCACAACCACACCGGGACGCGTCGTCTTCAACCAGTCCCTGCCGGTCGGCAAGGAGCCTGTTGAGGCGACGACGATGCAGCCGCTTCCGTTCCAGAACGCTCACTACGACCGCAAGCTCCTGCGTACGCTGGTGGCCGAGCTGTTCAGGCTGTACGGCAGCGATACGACAGCTGTAGTTGTGAACGACATCAAGCGGCTGGGGTTCCGCTACGCAACCCAGGCCGGAATCACCGTCTCCGCCATGGACATCCCGCACCCCGAGTCGAAGTGGCAGATCATCCACGCCACCGAGAAAGAGGTTGCGGACGTTGAGAAGATGTACCGCCGCGGCGTCATGACCGACGACGAGCGATACCGCAAGGTCATCGAGCTCTGGCAGCGCGCCTACGAAGAGGTGGGCAACGCGACGGAGCACGCCTTCGACAAGTTCAGTCCGATCTGGATGATGATGGGCTCGGGCGCCCGCGGAAACATTCAGCAGATTCGCCAGCTCGCCGGCATGCGAGGCCTGATGGCCGACCCAACCGGCCGGATCATCGACCTGCCCATCCAGGCCAACTTCACCGAAGGCCTGACTGTGCTCGAGTACTTCATCTCGACGCACGGCACGCGCAAGGGTCTGGCCGACACCGCCCTCCGAACCGCCGACTCCGGTTACCTGACGAGGCGTCTTGTCGACGTCGCACAGGACGTGATAGTGCGGGAGGAGGACTGCGGCACCACCAACGGCATCTGGGTTCGCGACATCACCCCCGAGCGGGCCAAGAGCGAGCCTATCTTCGAGAAGATCGCCGGTCGCATTGCGGCCGAGAACATCGTGGTCGGCGGTAAGGTGCTCGTTCCCGCGGGAACAGCCATCACCGACGACGCCGCGCGCCAGACGATCGCGGCTGGAGTCGCGGTCAAAATGCGCTCGGTGCTCGTTTGCGAGGCGCGCGAGGGCGTTTGCCGCACGTGCTACGGCAGGAACCTGGCCACCGGCAAGGTCGTCGAGATCGGTGAGGCGGTGGGCGTCATCGCCGCGCAGTCGATCGGCGAGCCGGGCACCCAGCTGACCATGCGAACCTTCCACACCGGCGGTGTCGCCGGAGTGGACATCACACAGGGCCTGCCCCGCGTCGAAGAGCTCTTCGAGGCGCGCATCCCCAAGGGCAAGGCAATCATTTCCGAGATCGACGGGGAGCTCGAGATTATCCGGGCCGAGGGCTCGCGCAAAGTGCGCGTCACCTCCAAGGAAGAGTTCGAAGTCTCCTATCCGTTGGACGCCAAAATGCAGGTCCTCGTCAAGAACAAAGACGACGTCATGGAGGGCCAGGAGCTGGCCCGCGACGCCAAGGGCAACGGCATCCGAACCCGACACGCCGGCAAGGCATCGGTGTCCGCCAAGGAGATCAGCGTGCGCACCCTGGACGAGGAGGTGCGGGAGTATGCGATTCCGCACCAGGTACGCATCAGGCCCGAGCTAGACCGCCGAGACTCACAGAAGGTGGTCATCAAGGCGGGCCAGCAGATCACCGAAGGGTCGATCTCTCCGCAGGAGCTGCTCCACATCCTTGGCAAGGAGGCCGTGCAGACCTTCCTCGTCGACGAGGTCCAGAAGGTCTACCGCAGCCAGGGTGTGGACATCAACGACAAGCACATCGAGGTGATCGTTCGCCAGATGATGCGTAAGGTGCGCATCGACTCGGCGGGCGACACTGGCCTGCTCCCGGGCGAGATCGTCTCGCAGTGGGAGTACGAGGAGGCCAACGCTCGGGCGCTGGCCGAGGGCGGCGAGCCGGCGACCGCCCAGACTGTGCTGCTCGGCCTGATCAAGGCCGCACTGAACACAACCTCCTGGCTATCGGCGGCATCGTTCCAGGAGACCACTCGGGTCCTCACCGAGGCCGCCATCTCGGGCAAGGTCGACCGCTTGCGTGGGCTCAAGGAGAACGTGATCATCGGCAAGCTGATCCCAGCCGGGACTGGTCTCGACTATTACAAGAAGCAGCGCGAGCAGGCCGCAAAGATCCTCGAAGAGGAGCCGATAGACCTGGAGACACTGTCAGTCTGAGATCGGTGGGGAGGGGGCGATCAGGCTCCCTCCCCAACCACATTTCGCTCCCTAAAGTTCGTGGGAACAAACCGCCTTGTTTGGGTTACAGTCACCGGTACGTGCACAAGGGTCGCCCGCCACTCGGGTGGCCCTTCAAGTTTTATGAGGGGGAACCGAGGTTTCCCTCATAGCTCCCTTTCCTTCAGGAAGGGATTAATTAGTGTTTTCTCCCAGCTGCGCCAGGCGGCCAAGATGAACGATTGGCGGACGCCCTGGCGGAGCCAGGGCTACCGGCGACGCACAGAAGAGCGGAGCCGGGCCTACCTGCAACGCGAGTAAACGACGGGGGCTTACCTATGATGGTAGGAGTGACTCCGAGCCCACGGCGTCTTCGCGCCTTCGCGCTGGCTGCCCTGATCCTGACCGCGGGCCTTGCCTGCACACCGACGAGTCCTCTCACTCAGGGGGCGAAGCTCGATAAGAACCAGACCCTTCGCATACAGCTCGACGACCAGCCGACGACGCTCGACCCGGGTCAGACGCAGTACGCGTACGAGACCGCAGTGCTTCGTGCGATTTCCGAACCCCTGATGAAGCCGACCCCCGACATGAACGGAGTCGGACCGGCCGCTGCGGAAAGCTATGGCGTGTCAAGCAGCGGCACGATCTACGCCTTCCACCTTCGTCGGACCGCGCAGTACTGGGACGGCTCCCCGGTCAAAGCGCAGGATTTCGTGTTCGCCTGGCAGAGATTGATCGATCCGCGACTCGCATCACCCAGCGAATCCTTTTTCGCTGCTGACGTCTTGAACGGCGACAAGGTGTCGGTGCTCGACCCTCAACGCGATGCCTTGAAGTTGAATGCCGCGGTCGCGACCCTGGGCCTGAAGGCCACCGACGACTACACCTTCCAGGTCACCCTCTCGCATCGAGACCCGGCGTTCTTATGGTTGGCAGCGATGCCAGCCGCGGCGCCGATCCGCCAGGACATCGTCACCAAATCCGATGACAAGTGGGCCACCTCGCCTGACTCGCTTCTCACCAACGGGCCGTTCAAAGTCACGGAGATGGTCCTCAACGACCATCTGACCGTCGTTCCGAACCCTCATTACTGGGGCCCACGCCCAACGCTGACCGGGATCAACTTCTCAATCGTCAATGACGGAGCCGCCGCCCTGGGCAAGTACAAAAACGGTGAGCTTGATCAGATCGACATCCAGCCGGCGCAGGCCGCGGAGGTGGCGGCTGACGGAAGCTTGAGCCGCGAGCTGGTCAAGACGCCTTCCCTGACAGTATTCTGGCTCGTCTTTCGGACAACTGCGCCGCCGCTGAACAACATCAGGGTGCGGCGAGCGATTGCGGAAGGGATCGACCGCGGTGCCTTTGTGGCACAGATCTTCCAGGGTCAGGCGATCCCCGCTGAAACGTTTATCCCAAAGGGGATGTATGGCTACGCGCCGGCGCTCGGCTCTCCACAGAAGTTCGACGTGGCCCAAGCCCGCACGACGCTGGCAGCCACCGGGATGAGCGCGAAGCAGCTTTCGGGCATCAAGTTCTCATACGACAAGTCCTCTGATTTCCAGAAGGAGACTGCCACCTTTGTTCGTGACCAGCTGAAGGCAAACCTGGGTGTTGACATCGTGCTGCAGGCCCTTGACACCAACACCTTCAACTCTCGCCTGGGCACGGGGAACTTTCAGATTGCCGGCCCGCTCGGGTGGACCGCCGATTATCCGGACCCGGCGGACTGGTACCACCTTTTCCTCACGACGAGCTCGCACAACCTGGGCCTCTATCAGAACCAGCAGTACGACAACTTCGTGCGCGTAGCCGGCGCTGACCTACAGGCCGACCGGCGCGACCAGGAGTACCAGCAGGCCCAGCGGATCCTGGTCGGCGATGCGCCGGCGGCATTTCTCGCCCAGACCGTCAGTTGGAACCTGGTCCGGTACTACGTGAAGGGCGTGACGACGACGTCGGTCGATGAGTGGCCCGGCGCCCTTTACCCGACCCAGATCTACATCGCCCCACGCTGAGCCTGTGAAGGTACCCGCGTGATGGGTGTCGCGAACAGGTGTTCATGGGGCTGGAGAGGGGCATACTTGACACCCGCCAACGCGGGACAACAGAATTCGGCTCAGCCTTAGACGAGTTTGTGGAGTAAGACCTGTTGCCGGCGCACTCTCGCCCCGGCGCAACTGCGCTTCCGGGAAGAAGGCGGCAGGAAATGTCCCAGAGAGGTAAGACGCTTATGCAGTTAGGTACAGCCTTTCGAGCCCTCGCGCTCACTACAGCGGCCGTGTTTGCTGTCACCGCATGCGGCGGTTCCAGCGGCCCCGGCCTGGCAGCCACACAGGAACTTCGCGCCCCAATCGACGCAGAGCCGGGCACGCTTGATCCGACCCGAACCCAGTGGAACTACGAGGCCGCAGTGGACCGCAACATCTTCGAGTCTCCGCTGAAAGCCAGCATGGACTTCAAGAACGCCATCCCCAGCGCCGCCGACAGCTTCACAGTCGACTCGACAGGCACTGTTTACACCTTTAAGCTGCACCCCGGCGCCAAGTGGAGCGACGGCGTGCCGGTCAAGGCCGCCGACTTCGTGTACGCATGGCAGCGCATGCTCGACCCGCGTGTCGCGGCTCCTTATTCGTCTTACTACTACGCAATCAAGAACGCCGCCAAGGTGAACGGAATGTCCGCCAAGGACCCAGGTCTCGACGCCGCCGTCCAGTCGCTGGGCCTGAAGGCAGTTGACGACAACACATTCGAGGTCACCCTCGAGGGGCCCGCCAGCTACTTCAAATGGATCGCGTCGTTGTGGACGAGCGCGCCGGTCCGCAAGGACATAGTCGAGAAGTACGGCAAGGACACCAGCGGCAACGACAAATGGGGCGCCGTGGGCCCCGCTGCCGTCCAAACAGTAGTCGGCAACGGCCAGTTCATGCTCTCCGAGGTCGTCAACAAGGACCACATCACGCTTGTCCCGAACCCGAACTACGCGGGCGCCAACCCCAAGGCAACCCTCACCAAGATCACTCTTTTCGAGATCGAGGATCCAACGGTTGAGTACGCCAAGTACAAGAGCGGCGAGCTCGACATCACGGCGATACCTCTTGCCAACACCGAAGCAGTCAGGAACTCTCCGGAGCTTCTCAAGACCCCAGAGCTGACAGTGTTCTGGGTCGACATCAACGTCACGAAGGCTCCGTTTGACAACCCCAAGGTACGACTGGCGGTCGCCCAGGCGATCGACAGGGACGCATTGGTCAACAACGTGCTCAAGAAGGGCTACGCGCAAACCACACTGATTCCGCAGGGAATGCGCAACTACAGGCCCGACCTTGGCGCTGCCCAGAAGTTCGACCCGGCTGCCGCGAAAGCGACTCTTGCCGCGTCCGGTGTGACCGCGGCACAGCTGAACGGCACCAAGTACATCTACTCCAGCGCCAGCTCAACCGCCAAGACGCTCGCTGAGTTCGTCCAGGCACAGTTGAAGGCGAACCTCGGCGTCGACATCGTCCTCGATGGCTTCGACACCAACACGGTGAGCTCGCGACTGGGATCGGGCAACTACCAGTTTGGTGGGCCATCCGGCTGGGGCGCGGACTACCCTGACTCCCAGGACTGGTTCGACATCATGACGACCGGAGCCGGAAACAACTTCAGCAAGTGGAGCAACTCGACCTATGACACTGCTGTCAAGGCCGGCGACGTTGCCGCCTCCGACGCAGAGCGCGACACGTTTTACGAGACCGCAGAAAAGACGATTGTTGCGGATGCGCCGATCATCTTCCTCTATCAGCGCACGGCATGGCACCTCGTTAAGCCCTATGTGAAGGGAGCGGTAAGCACGCCGAACGACGACTGGGTGGGTGACCTGTTCACCTACACCATTCAGATCACCACGCACTAGAGACCGAATTGGCTTTGGTAAGGGGCGCCCCACTCCGGGGCGCCCTAATCCCACTCACCAAGAGGTCAGGCAGAGCTTGGACCCTCGGCTTCTATGTTGGGCGCCGGCTGCTGTGGATGGTGCCGGTCCTTCTGTTTGTGATCCTCATCACCTTCTTCCTGGCTCACATCGCCCCTGGGAGCCCGTGGGATCGCGATGGCAAGCAGCTTTCGGTCGCCACCAAGCAGGCGCTGAACGTCAAGTACGGCCTTGACCAGCCCGTCTGGAACCAGTTCCTGATCTACCTCTGGAACGTTCTGCACTTCGACTTCGGCGTCTCATACCAGCACCCTGGCCAATCGGTGAACCAGCTGATTTTTTCGAGCTGGCCGTATACGTTCAATCTTGGCGCAGCCGCTTTCGTTGTGATTCTTGTCTTTGGAGTCTCGCTTGGTGTGATCGCCGCGCTGCGGCAGAACACCTTCGTCGACTACTTTGCGGTCGGCCTCGCCACAATCGGAGCTTCGGTGCCGAACTTCGTGGTCGGAATCGTGCTCATCATCATCCTGTCCAACTTCCTGTACAAGCTCACGGGCGGTAACTTCTTCTTGCCGACCGGCGGATATCCGCAGGACCTGCTGCACATGATCATGCCGGTGGCGACGCTCAGCTTTTTACCTATCGCGTACCTGGCCCGCCTCACCCGTTCGAGCACCCTTGACTCACTTCGCCAGGATTACGTGCGCACAGCCTGGGCGAAGGGCCTGCGCGAGCGCATGGTGGTGACGCGTCATGTCTTGAAGAACTCGCTGATCCCGGTAGTCACGACTGCGGGACCCTTGTTCGCAGGCCTGATCACAGGGTCGGTGATCATCGAAACCGTGTTTCAGGTCCCGGGGATCGGGCGCACGTACGTGCAATCGATCGAAGCTCGTGACTACCCGATGATCCTCGGCACCACAGTGCTTTACGCAGCCCTTGTGGCGCTGCTGAACCTGGTAGTCGACATTGCCTACGTGTTTATCGATCCGCGGGTGAGGCTGGAGTAGGTGGCGACGGCCTCGCTCCTCGTTCCGCAGGACTGGGAAGAACAGGAACAGATCGGGCTCTGGACTGACGCGTGGCGGCGCTTCCGACGCAACCGGCTCGCTGTGGCCAGCCTGATCACTGTGCTGTTCATGATCACCCTTGCAATCATGGCGCCGCTCCTGCAGCACTTCGGACTCCTCGCCGACCCGACCAAGCAGGATGTGGTCCACAACTTCGCGCCGATCGGGTTTCAGGGCCATCCGTTGGGCACCGACGACCTCGGCCGGGACGTTTTGTCCAAGGTCATCTTCGGGTCGCAGGTTTCGCTCGCGATTGGCATTCTCGTGCAGGCGATAGTCCTGCTGATCGGCGGCACGATTGGGCTGGTGGCGGGCTACTCTGGCGGGTGGATCGACAACCTGTTGATGCGCTTCACCGACATCATGTATGCATTCCCGGACCTGCTGTTCGTCCTCATCATCGTTGCCGCGCTCGGACCGACCTTCATCAATATCTTTGTGGCCATCGGCCTCGTCGGATGGGTCGGCCTTGCACGTCTGGTGCGCGGTCAGGTGCTCTCGATCAAGGAGAAGGAGTACGTCGAGGCCGCCAATGCTGCCGGATCGAGCCCGTTCAAGATCATCGTCAAACACCTAGTACCGAACTCATTGGGCCCGATCATCGTCACGCTCACCTTCGGAATCCCGGCCGCCATCTTCACTGAGGCGGTGCTCGACTTCCTCGGCGTCGGGCTGCGACCGCCGCAGCCGAGCTGGGGAGTGATGGTCTTCGAGGGCTATGCCGCTGTCGACGCTTTTCCGACTCTCGTGCTAATTCCCTGCGTCGCGCTCTCGCTGACGATGCTGGCATTCAACTTCATAGGTGATGGGCTGCGCGACGCGCTCGATCCCCGCATGCGTCGTTAGTGGCAGCAGTTGACTGAGCCGATCCTCCGGGTTGAGGATCTGGTCACCCAGTTCTTCACCTCGCGTGGCGTTGTCCACGCGGTCGATGGTGTCAGCTTCCACGTCGACGAAGGCGAGACCGTTGCGGTGGTCGGTGAGTCCGGGTGCGGCAAGACCATCACAGCGCTTTCCATACTGCGGCTGGTGCCGGAGCCGGGAAAGATCGTGAGCGGAAGGATCCTGTTCAAGGGCGAGAACGTGGTTGAGATGGATGACGAGCAGGTCCGAAACTATCGCGGCAACGACGTCGCGATGATCTTCCAGGACCCTATGACCTCGCTGAACCCGGTGACCAAGGTCGGGGCGCAGATCAAAGAGGCGATGACCGCACACGATCGCTTCTCGACGGTCCAGGCCACTGAACGTGTCGTGCCTTTGCTCCAGAGGGTTCGGGTGCCTGCGGCTGAGCGGCGAATCAAGGACTACCCCCATCAGTTCTCGGGCGGAATGCGGCAGCGAGCGATGATCGCCATGGGTCTCTCCAACGAGCCTGCCCTACTGATTGCGGACGAGCCGACCACCGCGCTCGATGTAACTGTGCAGGCGCAAGTGATCCAGCTCCTGAAGCAGCTGAATCGCGAGCTGGGCACTGCAATCATCCTGATCACCCACAACACAGCGCTGGTCGCGAGCATGTGCTCGCGAGTGATAGTGATGTACGCCGGGCGAGTGGTCGAGGAAGGTCCAGTTGAGCGCATTTTCGCCAGGCCCGAGCATCCTTACACCTGGTCGCTCCTGCGCTCCGTGCCACGGGTGGATGAGGCGCGCAAAGGTCGCCTGGTGTCGATTCGCGGCCTGCCACCTGACCTCGTACGCCTGCCGCCCGGGTGCAAGTTCCATCCGCGGTGCCTGTTCAAAGTCGACCGTTGTCTTAGTGATGAGCCAGAGCTCGAAGAGGTGGCTCCAGATCAGCGTGCGCGATGTTGGGTGAAGATGAGCACAGTGTCGGAGGAGGCGCGCGAGACCGCGCAGAAGAGCGAGCTGGCGTTCGATGTCGCAGCGGAGATCAAAAAGCGCATGCGCTCAGACGCGCGCGCCTGATGGCGGGGGCAACAGCAGCCGCGATCCAGGCGGACTCGCGCGACATAGTTCGAGTCGAGGACGTCTACAAGCACTATCCCGCCGCGGGCGGGGCGGTCGTCCAGGCGGTGTCCGGCGTCAATCTCAACATCCGCCGCGGCGAGACACTCGGATTGGTCGGTGAGTCGGGTTGTGGGAAGTCAACGCTGGCTCGACTGATCACCGCGCTGCAGCCGGTGACCGGCGGGCGGATCGTCTTCGACGGCCAGGAGCTGGGCAAGCTGCGATCGCGACGCCTACGCCGGGTGCGCAGACAGATGCAGATCATCTTCCAGGATCCCTTCGCGTCACTGGACCCGCGGATGACCGTCGGCGACATCATCGCCGAGCCGCTCGATGCTTTTAACCTCGCCCGAGGCAGAGAGCGGAAGACTCGCGTCCAGGAGCTGCTGCGTCTGGTCGGCCTCAACCCTAATTTCACCAACCGCTATCCCCACGAGTTCTCGGGTGGCCAGCGCCAGCGCATCGGGATTGCCCGCGCGCTGTCGGTCAGCCCTTCCTTCATCGTCTGCGACGAGCCAGTCTCGGCGCTCGATGTCTCGATCCAGGCCCAGATCATCAATCTGCTGCAGGACCTTCAGAGCGAGTTCAAGCTCACGTACCTGTTCATCGCCCACGACCTGGCAGTGGTCAGGCACCTCTCCGATCGGATCGCAGTCATGTACCTGGGCAAGATCGTTGAGATCGCTGACCGTGTCGACATCTACGAGCATCCGCAGCACCCGTACACCAAGGCCCTTCTTACCTCAATCCCGGTCCCGGATCCCCTGATCGAGCGAGACAGAGAGCCGATCCTGCTCAAGGGCGAGATCCCGTCGCCCGTCAACCCGCCGTCAGGTTGCCGGTTCCACACGCGCTGCCCGATCGCGCGCGCGCCGGGCGTCTGCTCGGAGCACGAGCCAGTCCTCGAACCTCATGGCCACCGCGACCAGCTGGCGGCCTGTCACTTCGCCGGGGAGGCATAGGAGGTCCGGCGTAGCCGGACCGTTTTCCTCCCCGCTGCGCGGGGAGGTCGGCTCCGCTCGCAAAGCGAGCGCAGCCGGGTGGGGGGCCGGAGGGGCCTCAGGAGGGCAGAGCCGCGGTGACCTCAAGGATTCGATAGCCCTTTTTCGACTTGAGCCGCCGCACCGGCCAGCCCTGTGCCGAGAGCCAGGTGGCCAGCGAGTCAGCTCCCAGGTTGCGCTGCACGACAAGGTATGCGCTGGCGCCGGGCGCCAGCCGTGGCAGCCACCGCTCCAACAGCTCGTGGAGGGGCGCCTTGCCGACCCGGACGGGAGGGTTCGAGTAGATCGCCTTGAACTGGACCTCCGACGGCACCTCGTCGGGGAGGCTGGCGATCAAGTTTGGGATCTTGGCGGCCACGGCATTGGTCCGGGTCAGCTCGAGCGCCCTCGCGTTGACGTCCACTGCCCACACCTTGGCCGCGGGGGACCTGAGCGCGAGGGCGATGGCGATCGGGCCGTAGCCGGAGCCGAGGTCCAGCAGGTCCCCCTCTGCTGGCGGGAGGGGGGCCTCCTTTAGGAGCTGGAGGGTCCCCAGGTCGATCGCACGCGAGCCGAAGACGCCGCGATCGGCCTGGAGGTCGACATTGAGATCGCTGGTGCGCAGATGCAGGGTGCGCAGCTTCGATTCGACAGCCGGCGTGGGATCGAAGTAGTGAGCCTGCTTCGGCCCGGATAGGGGGGGTCGGATTTTGGGTATACTCATCGTTTGTCGCCCAATCGGCTACTGCCGCATGGGATTTGAGCCGTTTTTCAGGAGTCGAGTTTGCCCACAATCCAGCAGCTGGTCCGCAACGGGCGCAAGGCGGCCAGAGCGAAGTCTAAGGCGCCGGCGCTCAAGGGCTCACCGCAGCGGCGGGGTGTCTGCGTACGCGTCTACACCCAGACGCCGAAGAAGCCGAACTCGGCCCTCCGCAAGGTCGCCAGGGTCAGGCTGACCACCGGCATCGAGGTGACCGCCTACATCCCTGGCATCGGGCACAACCTCCAGGAGCACTCGGTGGTGCTCATCCGCGGCGGCCGCGTCAAGGACCTGCCCGGCGTTCGCTACCACATCATCCGCGGCACCCTCGACACGGCAGGCACCAAGAACCGCAAGAAGGCCCGATCGAAGTACGGCGCCAAGCGGGAAAAGAGCAAGGCAGCTTAGATGCCTCGTCGCAGCCGTCCCGTCAAGCGTGTCATCGCGCCCGACCCTGTCTACCAGTCGGAAGCGATTGCCAAGTTCGTGAACGTGGTCATGAACAAGGGCAAGCGCTCGACTGCCGAAAAGGTCGTGTACGACGCGCTCGCACGCGCCAGCAAGCAGGCCAAGAAGGAGCCGCTCGAGGTGTTCGAATCGGCTCTTCGCAACGCAACCCCGTTGCTCGAGGTCAAGCCCCGGCGCGTCGGCGGCGCCACCTATCAGGTCCCCGTCGAGATCAGGCCGGAGCGCAGGCTGGCCCTGGCCCGCCGTTGGATTGTGCGTTTCGCCCGGCAGCGTGGCGGGAAAAGCATGTCTGAGAAGCTCGCGTTCGAGATCCTTGACGCGTCCCAGAACACGGGTGGGGCGGTCAAGCGCAAGGAAGAAACCCACCGGATGGCTGAAAGCAACAAGGCTTTCTCCCATTTCCGGTACTAGTTAAGAGAGATGAGCTTGGCACTCAAGATGACGGAGCGTCCGGTGTCGATCGAGAAGACCCGGAACATCGGGATCATGGCCCACATCGATGCGGGCAAAACGACCACGACCGAACGCATCCTGTTCTATGCCGGCCGCATCCACAAGATGGGCGAGGTGCACGAGGGTGCTTCGACCATGGACTGGATGGTCCAGGAGAAGGAGCGCGGGATCACGATCACATCGGCCGCGACCACCGCAATGTGGCGCGACCACACGATCAACATCATAGACACGCCCGGGCACGTGGACTTCACAGTCGAGGTGGAGCGGAGCCTCAGGGTCCTGGACGGTGCCGTCGCCGTTTTCGACGCCGTCGCCGGCGTGGAGCCACAGTCGGAAACCGTGTGGCGCCAGGCGGATCGCTATGGCGTGCCGCGCATTGCCTTCATCAACAAGATGGACCGCATCGGTGCGGACTTCTACGGCTCGTTGAACTCCATCCGCACGCGCCTCGGAGCCAGGGCCATCCCTATCCAGCTGCCGATTGGCGCCGAGGACGAGTTCATCGGGTACGTCGACCTGCTGACCAGGCAGGCGATCGTCTACACGGACGATCTGGGCACCACCAACACCGAGTCGCTTGACATCCCCGCCGGCATGGGGGAGCTGATCAAGCAGCACCGGCACGACCTCATCGAGGCGGTCGCCGACTTCGACGACGCGATCATGCACCTGTATCTCGACGAGAAGGAGCCCACCGAGGAGCAGATCATGGCTGCCCTTCGCAAGGGCACCGTCGCCGGGCATCTCGTGCCTGTGCTGTGCGGCGCCGCGCTGCGCAACCGCGGCGTCCAGCCGATCCTCGATGCGGTGGTCGACTACCTTCCATCGCCGGCGGACGTGCCGGCTGTCGAGGGCACCGACCCCAAGACGGGTGTGCTCGTTGTGCGAGAGCACGACGACAACGAGCCGTTCTCGGCCCTCGCATTCAAGATCCAGATGGACCCGCAAGGGGTGGGCAAGCTCACCTTCTTTCGCGTTTACTCAGGCCGCCTGAAGGCCGGGTCTGGCGTGCTCAACGCGTCCAACGGCCGCAAGGAGAGGATCGGCCGCATCTTGCGGATGCACGCCATCCGCCGCGAGGACGTCGACGAGGTGTTCACCGGGGACATCGCGGCAGCGGTCGGCTTGAAGTACACGACCACCGGCGACACGCTGTCCGACGAGAGCCACCCGATCCTGCTCGAGTCGATCACCTTCCCCGAGCCTGTCATCTCGGTGGCGATCGAGCCGAAGACGAAGGTCGACCAGGACAAGCTCGGCATTGGGCTGCAGCGCCTCACCGAAGAGGACCCGACTTTCAAGGTCCACACCGACGACGAGACGGGCCAGACCATCATCGCCGGCATGGGCGAGCTGCACCTCGAGATCATCATCGACCGCCTCATGCGTGAGTTCAAAGTTGACGCCAACCAGGGCAAGCCACAGGTCGCATACAAAGAGGCGATCAAGAAGCCCGCGCACGGTGTTGGGCGCTTTATCCGCCAGTCAGGCGGCAAGGGCCAGTTCGGCCACGCCGAGGTGGACGTCCGTCCGGGCGAGACCGCGACGGGCATCGTCTTCGAGGACAAGATCACCCAGGGCCGCATCCCTCGCGAGTACATTCCAGCCGTCGAGAAGGGCGTAAGGGAGGCCCTCCAGTCCGGGGTGGTCGGAGGCTACCCGGTGGTCGACATGATCGTCACCCTGGTCGACGGCTCATACCACGCCGTCGACTCCAGTGAAATGTCATTCCACATCGCCGGCTCGATGGCCGTGAAGGACGCCATGCACAAGGCTCAGCCCTACCTGCTCGAGCCGATCATGAAGGTCGACGTCGTTATGCCGGAGGAGTACCTCGGCGATGTGATGGGCGACCTGTCCTCGCGCCGCGGTCACATCCTCGGCATGGAGGGGCGAGGGACGTCGCAGAACGTCAAAGCGAACGTGCCCCTTGCTGAGATGTTCGGTTACGCTACCGAACTTCGGTCTATGACCTCGGGGCGCGCGACCTATTCGATGGAGTTCAGTCATTACGCAGAGATGCCCGGAAACCTGGCCGAAGCAGTCGGCCGCCGCACCACGTCGCGAAGTTAGTTAGGAGGAAACAGTGGCGAAGAAGAAGTTCGAGAGGACCAAGCCTCACCTTAACGTCGGGACCATCGGTCACATTGACCATGGCAAGACGACGCTGACGGCTGCCATCACAAAAGTTCTGTCAGAGAAGGGTTTGGCCGAGTTCCAGGCTTTCGACCAGATCGACAAGGCGCCTGAAGAGAAGGCTCGCGGCATCACAATCTCGATCACTCACGTCGAGTACGAGACCGAGAAGCGCCACTACGCGCACGTGGACTGCCCGGGGCACCAGGACTACATCAAGAACATGATCACAGGCGCTGCCCAGATGGACGGCGCGATCCTCGTTGTGGCCGCCAACGACGGCGCCATGCCGCAGACCCGCGAGCACATCATCCTCGCGCGCCAGGTCGGTGTTCCCTTCCTCGTGGTCGCGCTCAACAAGTGCGACATGGTCGACGACAAGGAGTTCATCGAGCTGGTCGAGCTCGACCTGCGTGAGCTCCTCACGAAGTACGAATACCCTGGAGACGACATCCCGATCGTTCGCATCTCCGCGCTCAAGGCCCTCGAGGGCGACCCCGAGTGGAGCCCAAAGATCATGGAGCTGATGGACGCCGTCGACACCTACATCCCCGAGCCGGAGCGCCCGGTTGACAAGCCGTTCCTGATGCCGATCGAGGACGTGTTCACGATCGAGGGTCGCGGCACGGTCACCACGGGTCGTGTCGAGCGCGGCAAGCTCAAGAGGAACGAGGAAATCGAGATCGTCGGTATCCACCCGAACAGCACGAAGACGGTCGTGACCGCCATCGAGATGTTCCACAAGGACATGGACGAGTGCCAGGCCGGCGACAACGTCGGCGCGCTGCTGCGCGGTGTCAAGCGCGAGGACGTCGTGCGAGGGCAGGTGCTCTGCAAGCCAGGCTCGATCAAGCCGCACACCCAGTTCCTGGCGCAGGTCTACGTCCTCACCAAGGAGGAGGGTGGCCGTCACACGCCATTCCTGACCGGCTACCGGCCGCAGTTCTACATGCGAACCACCGACGTGACGGGCGAAGTCAAGCTCCCCGAAGGCGTCGAGATGTGCATGCCCGGCGACAACGTCGTGATGGAAATCACTCTCGGTGAGCCGATCGCCATCGAGCAGGGACTCCGCTTCGCCATCCGCGAAGGCGGCAAGACCGTGGGCGCCGGCGTCGCCACGGAAGTCATCAAGTAAGAAGACGAGGGGGGAAGGGCTCAGCAAGTGGCGCAAAAGATTCGGATCCGGCTCAAGGCCTACGACCATCGGGTCCTGGATCAGGCGGCGGACAAGATAGTCGACACCGCCCGCCGTACAAACGCGCGCACGGCGGGCCCCATCCCACTCCCAACAGAGATTTCAAAGCTCACCGTCATTCGGTCGCCGTTCATCGACAAGGACTCGCGAGAGCAGTTCGAGATGCGAACTCACAAGCGCATCGTCGACATCCTCGACCCCAACCCGCGAGTCGTCGACGCTCTCATGCGTCTCAGCCTTCCCGCCGGCGTCAGCATTGAGATAAAAAGTTGAAAGGCCTACTGGCCCGGAAGCTGGGCATGACCCAGCTCTTCAACGCCGACGGCACGACATCCGCGGTCACTGTCCTCGAAGCTGGGCCATGCAAGGTGCTGGGTCTTCGCACGACAGAGAAGGACGGATACAGCGCTGCGCGCATCGCGTTCGAAGTTGCGCCCGACAAGAAGTTCACCAAGCCCATGCTTGGCGAGTTCAAGAAGGCAGGCTTCGAGCCGCACCGGCACATCGTCGAGATTCGCGGCTACGAAGGATTGGAAGCGGGTCAGGAGCTGAAGGCGGAGATTTTCAGCGCAGGCGAGATAGTCGACGTCACCTCCACATCCAAAGGCAAGGGCTTCCAGGGGCTGATCAAGAGGCACAAGTTCAGCCGGGGTCCTGAGTCGCATGGCTCGATGAACGTGAGGCAGCCCGGCGCTATCGGCGCCACTGACGCCGCCCGCGTTTTCAAGGGCGTGAAGATGTCAGGCCAGATGGGCAACGTTCGAACCACTGCCCGCGCCTACAAGGTGGTGCGCGTCGACGCGGAACGGAATCTGCTGCTCCTCAAGGGCGGCGTCCCCGGCGCGAAGGGCGCTCTGGTTCTCGTGCGGCAGTCGACCAAGCCGCAGAAGGTCAAGGGCCCCGCCGGCAAGCCGACAGGCAGAAAGGTCTGATGGCTGCAAGGAAGCCCGCGGCCAAGACGACGAGGACTACCGCGAAGACCGCTGTGAAGTCGACGAAAAAGCCAGCGAAGGTGACCGCGGCAGCCGCCGCCAAGCGCAAAGAGAAGGAGAAGGATGAGGATCCCCTCCAGGCGCCGATGTTCGATTCCGCAGGCGAGAGCCAGGGTCACGTCAAGCTGCCCAAGCTCATCTTTGGCGAGGAGCCGAACGCGCCGGTGATGCACCAGGCGTACGTACGCCAGATGGCCAACGCCCGCCAGGGAACCGCCTCCACCAAGAGCCGCGGCCAGGTCTCTGGAGGCGGCGCCAAGCCCTACCGCCAGAAGGGCACGGGGCGCGCACGGCACGGCTCCATTCGCGAGCCGTCCATGAAAGGAGGCGGCGTTGTGTTCGGCCCCCGTCCGCGGGACTACAGCCAGCGCATGCCAAAGCAGATGCGCCGCCTGGCTCTACGCTCGGCCCTCTCGCAGAAGGCGATCGAAGGTCGAGTTCGGGTGATCGACGGCTTTGGCTTCGAGGAACCGCGGACCAAGCAGGCGGCAGACCTCATAGCAGCGATCGGGTTCGATGACACCACGCTGGTGGTTCTCCCCGCACCGAATTACGTGGTCAGCCGCTCGTTCGAGAACCTCAAGGGCTCCAAGATCATCCTCGCCCGAAACCTGAACATCCGCGACCTGTTCACCCACACGTACCTCCTGCTCGCCAAGGACTGCCTCGAGCTGCTCGAAGACAACTTCGGCCGGCCTGAGTCCCGATCACGGGGCAAGGCTGCGGAGGTGGCTGAATGACCACGCGCGCCGCCTCGGAAATCGTCATCGGCCCGGTCATCACCGAGCGCACCTACCAGCTCTACACGCAGGGCAGGTACACGTTCCGTGTTGCGCCGAAGGCTTCAAAGACCGACATCAAGAAGGCTCTCGAGGAGCAGTACCAGGCGCAGGGCATCAAGGTCAAGGACGTGAACACGGTGAGCATGCGAGGCAAGCGCCGTCGCAGCATGCGTCGCATCGGATCGATCGGCCACACAGCTGATTGGAAGAAAGCGATTGTCACGCTCGGCGAGGGCCAGAAGATCGAAGGGCTGTTCGGGAGCGTATAGAAACCATGCCTCTGCGAAAGTTCAAGCCGACCAGCCCGGGACGTCGTTTCATGACGATCGCCGGGTTCGAGGAGATCACCACCGACGAGCCCGAGAAGTCCCTCGTGGAATCGCTGCCGACGCATGCCGGCCGCAACAACCAGGGACGGATCACCACACGGCATCAGGGTGGGGGTTACCGGAAGCTCTACCGGAAGATCGACTTCAAGCGCGACAAGCACGGCATTGCGGGCCGCGTCGCGACAATCGAGTACGACCCCAACCGGAGCGCGCGCATCGCTCTCATCCACTACAAGGACGGCGAGAAGCGTTACATCCTCGCCCCGCTCGGCCTCAAGGTGGGCGATCCGATCGAGAGTGGGGAGGACGCGCCTGTGCGTATCGGCAACGCGCTCCCGCTGCACCGGATCCCGGTCGGCTCCACAGTGCACAACATCGAACTGACGCTCGGCCGCGGCGGCCAGCTTGTCCGGTCCGCTGGGGCATCCGCCCAGCTCCTGGCCAAGGAAGGTGACTACGCGGTGGTGCGCATGCCATCAGGAGAGCTGCGCCGCATCCATGTACGCTGCCAGGCCACGATCGGCCAGGTCGGTAATATCGAGCACGAGAACGAGTCAGGCGGCAAGGCCGGCCGCAGCAGGTGGCTGGGCGTGAGGCCGACGGTCCGCGGTTCGACGATGAACCCCCGCGACCATCCGCATGGTGGTGGTGAGGGCAAGACCGGACCGGGTGGCAACCCGAAGACTCCATGGGGCAAGCCCGCCCTCGGCTATCGCACGCGCAAGCCGAAGAAGGCCTCCGACAAGCTCATCATCCGCCGCCGTGAGAAGAAGGGAAGAAAGAAGTAGATGTCGCGATCGCTGAAGAAGGGACCGTTCATCAGTCCTCCGTTGAAGGAGAAGATCGACAAGATGAACGCGACCAAAGACAAGAAGGTCATCCGCACCTGGGCGCGCGCCTCGGTGATCTATCCGGATATGGTCGGCCACACCATCGGTGTGCACGACGGACGGAAGCACGTCCCCGTCTTCATCAGCGAGAACATGGTCGGCCACCGCCTTGGCGAATTCGCGCCCACCCGCCACTTCCGCGGCCACGGCACCCACACCGAAAAGTCAACGGCGCTCAAGTAGAAGTAGAGATAAGTGGCAACGATGGAAGTTTCAGCAGTGCAGAGGTTTGTGCGGCGTACGCCCCGCAAGGCGAGGCTCGTGGCCGACTCGGTCAAGGGCATGAAGGTGTCGGACGCCCTCGCGCAGCTCGAGTTCTCGCCCAAGCACGCAGCGCGCGATGTCGCCAAGGCGATCAAGTCCGCAGCTGCCAACGCCGAGCACAACTTCAACTTGAACCGCGACGACCTGGTTCTGAAGCAGGTCCTCATCGACGAGGGCCCCACGTTCAAGCGCCGCCGCCCGGTGAGCCGGAGCATGGCGCACGAGTTCTTCCACCGCACCTGCCACATCACAGCGGTCGTCGAAGACCGCCCAGCTGGGAGCAACAAATAGTTGGGTCATAAAGTCCACCCGAACGCGTTCCGGCTTGGAGTGTTCCGCCCCTGGGAGGCGAACTGGTTCGCCAACCCCAAGGACTACACGAAGATGCTTCACGAGGATCTTGAGATGCGTCGTGTGATCCTGGCGCGCCTGCGCAACGCGGGCATCGCCAAGATCGAGACGGAGCGCTCCTCCAACGCCCAGCTCACGGTGACCATCCACACCGCCAAGCCGGGCATCGTGATCGGGAAGGGCGGTGCGTCGGTCGATCAGCTTCGCGAGGACCTCGAGAAGCGCTTCGGCAACCGCGTGCGCATCTCGATCCAGGAGATCAAGCAGCCTGAGCTCGACGCCCAGCTCGTGGCCGAGAACATCGCCTCGCAGATCGAGCGGCGCATC
>DATLPO010000026.1:0-5793 GCA_035535675.1 Candidatus Limnocylindria bacterium | reverse complement strand
GCAGCCACGATCTCAAGCATCGAAAGCGTCGAGCAGCCTCAATGGGTCGCAGACAGGGGCGAGCTTGGCCCGCACGCGCTCTGGCATCGCCGCGGGCGAGCCGACGCGGTGCCAGCGACCGTCTTGGCCAAGGGCGACGAGCTCCTGTACCACAGGCCGGCCGTCGTCAACGCCACTTACGCAGCCCAGCGACAGCAGCCTGCGGCCTCGTGACTCGCGTCCCAGCCCCGGACCTCTGACAAGCCCGGTGTAGAGGACGAGATCGACTGTGTGCACGACCTCCGCCAGGACCGCGTCCGCCCGCGGGGCCTGCGGGTTGCGCAGCGCCACGCGCACGAGCCGCGGCAGGGTTTCACGTGGGCTGTCTGAGTGGATGGTGCAGATCGAGCCCGGATGCCCTGTGTTCATCGCGTCGAGGAGATCGAGAGCCTCCCCTCCTCTGACTTCTCCGATGATGATGCGGTCGGGCGACATCCGCAGCGCTTCGTGGACCAGCATCTGGATCGTGATGGCGCCGCGACCCTCCGTGTTCGGCGGCCGGCCCTCGAGCGAGATGCAGTCGCGCAGCTCCCGCCAAAGATGCAGCTCTGATTGATCCTCGATGGTGACAACCCGCTCATCCGGCGCGATGAGCCGGGCGAGCACGCGCATGAAAGTTGTCTTGCCTGCCCCGGCGCCTCCGGCGATAAGGATGTTCAACCGACCGGCGACTGCTGCCTCCAGAAACTGAATGAGCTCGCGCGGCAGAAAGCCAGAAACCGCAAGCGAATCCAGGTCGGGGAAGCGGGCTGGTGGATGCCGGCGGATGGTGACTGTCATCGGGCGCGCAGGCGGTGACAGCGCCGCGTGCAGGCGGCTTCCTTCGGGCAAGGTCATCGTCACAGTTGGGCTGGCGCGGTCCAGGCGCGCGCTCGCCGTCCCATCTGTGTACCAGTGCACGAGGTCGACAAGGGCCGCCTCGTCGACGAAAGGCGGCTCGACCTCGTATCGCCGGCCCGCTTTGAAGACGAAGCACGCCGCAGTGCCGTTGATTCGAACCTCCTCTACGTCGGGATCGGCAAGGTGCTCAGCAAGCGGACCTAACGGCGTCACCGCCGCGAACACCTGTCGCCGAATCTCCTCATACTCGTCGCGAGTCAACGCAGTCAGCGCACGGGTCTGTTCCTCGCCAACCACACGCGCAACGAGCTCGTAAACCCAGAGCTGGTCATCAACCCTGAGGCGGGTCCGGTCTAGCCGGGACAGCTGGGCCGCGAGGTCTGACTCGACCCGCATGCGGATCTGAGATTCAGCCGTCGCACGCTCTGCGCCCGTCACCGCCAAGCCGGAACCCTCACAGCCATGTCTGGGTGAAGCGACCTGGCCAGCGCGAGCAGGGTGCGCCGAATGCTTCGCTCGCGGTGGACGGGAAGCCCTTGAGACATCCGATACCCGATGCTGCGGTTCTCTTTGATCCTGGCCAGCACCGGCAGGCGATGGCGACCCGACAGCACCTCGTCAGCGCGGTCAAGGCAGCCGGGTTTGATCCTGTTGAACACCAGTCCGACGTTTGCTGCACCAAGCGCAGCCGATTCCAGCGCTCTGTCGGCTCGCTCGAGGCCGCTTCGGTCGGGGACGACAACCCACAACAGCCAGTCGGAGGCTGCCGACAGCTGCTGTTGGAGGCTACCTGTGGCGTGTCCAAGGTCGACCACAACCGCGCCTTGCCGCGCCCGTGCTGCGCTGAGAGACTCGAGGGCGTCGAACGAGCTGGCACTGGCGGGATCGAGCTCCGCGAATCGAAGGCACTGCTCGATCTGCAGTGCCCGCTCGTCAAGTGCGTTTCGGTCAATTGGAAGAACCGGGGTCCCAGGGGGCAGATCGAGGAGCGCCGCCGAGCCACCGCCTTCGGCATCACCGTCGAGCAGCAGCGTTGGCAGGTTGGCGGCAGCAAAGCACTCGGCGAGCGCGACCGCCAAAAACGAGCAGCCTGGGCTTCCCTTGGCGCCGGCGATCGCGATGGTACGGCCGGTCATTGCTGCGCGGCAACGGCCATTGCCTGGTCCCGTGTGGTTATCGACCCTTCCGTGCCGCCGGTGGCGCCAGGCTCGGCGATCACCGCGGCCAGATGCATCGTGTTGGCCGCATACACAAACGCTGCGGCCTGTCTTGATGTCACCTCAACGACAAGCCCGCCCGTAACTGTCGAGCGCACATCAACGCCAAGGGCAAATGGGGCCACTGTCGGTCGGTCGGCGGTACCGGTGATCACCAGGAGGTCGACCTTCGACCCCGGTGCCACGGCCGGGACGTCCTTCAGTGGCAAGAAGACAAGCCGGCGATCCGGGAAGGAGCTCGCATCCATCACATCGCTCCGTTGGATCAGCTGTCCCGAGGCCAGGTCGTGTGACGCTCGCAGGCTGGTCAAAGCGGCCTCGTCGGCACGCCCGAACAGGAGCGACATCCCCGAAGCAGGTGTGATGCGCTCGAGTGCGAGCACGTCGGGCGCGAGCGTCGCGCCGGCGGGCAGATCACGCGCTGCGACGTACACCTCAACTGTTCCGCGAGCGGGATTCGTTGCGACAAACATCGCTGCGCTGACCCCTCCACCGATCGCAATTGCCGCAAAAGCAATCACCCATCGCCTCATCGAAACCATTTCGCGACGACATTAAGACGGCCCCGCGAGGCTCGCCAACTGTGCCTGTTAAGGAGGTAATTGAACGATCGTCGACTTTTTTCATGTGTAAACCTATACTTGACAAAGCGCCAGGAAGGATTAACCTGCGCTCCATGGTCGCGACTATCGCTCGGCCAGCTCGAGAGAAGGCCGGCGAGGCGCGAAGAAGGTCGTTGCTCGCGGAATCCGATTCCCTGCTTGACGATGTCGAGACGCTTCGCCTCGATGATCACACCGACGCGCCACAAGCTTTACGCGAAGCGATTCGTGCCCTTCAGGTTCGCCTCGGGCGCCACGAGCCGCCGATGCCGCCTGCCACTCTTCACGCTGCGCACGATCTAGTCTTCGCCGTTCAGCAAAGGCTCATGGCAGCCAACCCCAACAACCCGCGCCCAAACCGCCACGTGCGCCGGCCCGGGGGCGAGCCGATGGTGACTGTTGTCTGTGATGGCAGGCGGTGGAAGCTGCTTACCTTGCCAAATCCTCCAAGCACCGGGGACGACGACGAGTGGCTGGAGCTTGTCGACTCGACAGTGGAGCGGGCTTGGGATCGCTGGTGCTTTGCACAGCAACACGCGGTGCGCGCGGCACGCGCGCAATTCAAGCCACATGTCGCGGTAGCGGTTGCGCGGACGGCGTGGTCCAACTACTGGGAGCTGCTGCAGGACGCCGAGCGAATCAGGTCGCGCCTGCGGCCCGCAGGAACTCCAGCAGCTCTTGGTGTGTGACGGGAGTAGGAGAGGAGCGGACTCGTCCAGCGAACTTCTCGAGGAATATCCGAAGGCCATCATCATCAAGTAGGGTCGCCGCCTCGATGATCTTGGCGATCTCAGCTTCGTGGCCGGGTTCCACGACACGGGCAACGGCCTCCGCGAAATCCTTCGGCAGCTGATCCATCACGGCGGAGTTTATAGGCGGCCCCCCTCCACGTCCGGGCGACCCGCCGCACCTCCTAGACTTCAAAGGCCATGCAGCCTGTCGTGATCGGGGATGTGATCTGGGAACCGAGCCCCGAGGTGATCGCGAGGAGCCGGCTCAAGCGCTTCATGGACGAGCAGGGGATCGAGACCTTCCGCGATCTCCTCAAGCGCGCCGACGATGACATCGAGTGGTTCTGGGACGCCGCGATCAAGGACATCGATATCGCGTTCTACCGCCACTACGACAAGGTCGTCGACATGTCGCAGGGCAAGCCTTGGGCGAAGTGGTGGATCGGCGGGCGCATGAACATCGTGCAGAGCTGTCTCGACAGGCATCGCGATCGTGAGTTCCACGACAAGGTCGCTCTGATATGGGAAGGCGAGCCCGGCGACGTGCGAAAGCTCACCTATGGCGAGCTTGACGTCGAGGTCTGCCGACTTGCCGGAGGGCTGCGGCGCCTCGGCGTGCGGCCCGGCGATCGCGTCGGGATCTTCATGCCGATGTGCCCCGAGGTCGCGATCTCGGTATTGGCGACCGTGAAGATCGGGGCTGTGATCATCCCGATCTTCTCGGGCTACGGCGCTGAAGCGATCGCCACCAGGCTCCAGGACGCCGAAGCCAAGGTGCTGATCTGCGCCGACGGCTTCTACCGCCGCGGTGCGGTAGTCCCGATGAAAGAGACGGCCGACCGCGCCCTGGTCAGCTGCCCGACAGTGACCAAGGTCATCGTGTATCGAAGGGTAGTGCGCGAGATCCCATGGACACACGGCCGCGACCAGGTGTGGGAGGTGCTGCTCGAGGACGAGGCAAGCCACGCGCCAACGCACGAGCTCGACCCCGAAGACCCGCTGATGATCATTTACACGTCAGGCACCACCGGCAAGCCGAAGGGCACTGTTCACGTGCACGGCGGCTTCCCCGTCAAGACGGCCCAGGACATGGCGCACGGGTTCGACGTCGGCGCCGAGGACACGATCTTCTGGTACACGGACATCGGCTGGATGATGGGCCCCTGGCTCATCTTTGGCTCGCTCGCGCTGGGGGCCACGATGGTCCTGTACGAGGGCACTCCCGATCATCCGGCGCCCGATCGCCTGTGGCGCATGGTCGCCGACCACAAGGTGACAGTGCTCGGAGTCTCCCCCACCCTCGTGCGCGGCCTGATGACTCATGGCGACGAGCTGCCTGCCCGCCACGACCTCTCCAGCTTGCGCATCCTGGGCGGCACCGGCGAGCCCTGGAACCCTGAGCCCTTCAACTGGTTCTTCAAGACGATCGGCGGCGGCCGCATCCCGATCATCAACTACACGGGTGGCACGGAGATCTCAGGAGGAATCCTCTGCGGCAACGTGATCACGCACCTGCGGCCATGCTCTTTCGCCGGCCCGCTGCCCGGCATGGCGGCAGATGTCATCGACGCTGAGGGCAACTCGGTGCGCGGCGAGGTCGGCGAGCTCGTGATCCGCAACCCGTGGCCCGGGATGACCCGCGGCTTCTGGGGCGACAAGCAGCGCTACCTCGACACCTACTGGGGACGCTTTGAGGGAGTGTGGGTCCACGGCGATTGGGCCTACGCCGACCCCGAAGACGACCTCTGGTACGTCCTCGGCCGCTCCGACGACACCATCAAGGTGGCGGGCAAGCGCCTGGGGCCGGCCGAGGTGGAGTCAGTGCTGGTCGCGCACTCCTCGGTCGCCGAGTCGGCGGCGATCGGTGTGCCCGACGAGCTCAAGGGCGAGGCGCTCGTGTGCTTCGTCATCCTCCGGCCCGGCAAGACCGCCAGCGACGAGCTTTCTCATGAGCTGCAGGACCTTGTCGCGACAGCGCTGGGCAAGCCGCTGCGCCCGAAGGCGGTTCATTTCGTCACCGACCTGCCGCGTACGCGCAACGCCAAGATCCTGCGTCGCGTTGTTCGCTCGGTCTATACGGGCAAGGATCCGGGCGACCTCTCCTCTTTAGAGAACCCGAGCGCGCTGGCCGCCATCGGCGCCACACGCGACTGAGGTCAGAAGGAGAGGACTCGGTCGGCCTCCATCGTCAGACGCACGAGGTCCGGCGGCGTTATGAAGGATGCGTTGTGGGTCAGCATCTCCGGTAAGACCCCACGGGCCTCAGCACAGCCTTTTCAAACGTAGAAGTGGATGTTCTGGGCAATGCACTTGTCGAGGAGCTCGCGGAGCGGAGGGATGCCGAGGCCGAAAACGTTGGCGATG
>DATLPO010000025.1:0-15102 GCA_035535675.1 Candidatus Limnocylindria bacterium | reverse complement strand
CATGGGTGCCGACGGCGAGGTCACTCATCGTTGGGCGGGCACGATGGGCTTCACCGAAACAGGCCTACCCCTTATCGGCCCGGTCGACGCTCTGCCGAACGTGTATCTATGCGCGGGCTACAACGGCCACGGCATGGGCTTCGCCTTCATGAGCGCAAAGCAGCTGGTCGAGTCGCTGTAAATCTCCCTCGCCCTTCAGGGGCGAGGGTCGGGGTGCTTGGCGTTAGTCAGGAAGAGCGCGACCGAGGAATTCCAACCAGTTCCCGCCCATCACGCCTTCGACCTGGGCTCGGCTGAAGTGCTTGCCGAGGCGGGCCGGTAGGTCCTTTAGCTCTTCCAGCTTTTTGAAAGGCGCATATCTAGAGTCGAACCCTCCATCGAGGTCAGTGCCCAATCCGACGCACTCGGGACCGCCGGCCGCCCGAGCCAGGTGCACTGTGTGGCGCACGACGTCCGCCAGCGAGGCCCGGCCCGATGTACGCAGATGGTGCGCGTAGAAGCTGATGCCCAGCATGCCGCCACGACGCGCCACCTCGGCAGCCGTCGCGTCGGTTATCTGCCTGTCGCCTGGCACAATCGCGCGCGCATTGCTATGCGACGAGATGATCGGTCCGCGCCATTCGTCGAACGCCTCCTCGACAGCCTGCTCAGCCATGTGGCTGAGGTCGAGGATGACCTTCTTGCGCTTCATCGCCTTCAGGAGCTGCAGGCCAAGATCTGTCAGCCCGCCAGGAGCGCCGGTGCCCCCGCTGTAGCGCGTCGCGCCCCAGGCCAGCCCGATGATTCGAACTCCCATGTCAGTCCAGGCGCCGAGGTGAGAGGGCGTCTCCACCGGATCCGCGCCCTCCATCAACAGCACTGCGGCGACTTTGCCTTTCCTCCAGCCCCGAACGTAGGCCGCGAGCTCCTCTTTGGTGCCAATCAGCTGTAGGTCGCAGCTCTTGTAGTAGTTGACCTCGGCGACAGCCATGATGGCTGCCTCGCGCTCGTTCTTGTAGACGAAGCGGGTGCTCATCGCGTGCTTGGCGTGAGCGGGAGCCGTGTAGAGGGTGGCAAAGACCAGGCCCACCCCGGCAGCGCTCAGCGACTGCCTGCTGATGACATAGCCTGGAGCAGGGGCCGACAGAAAGCCGCGGCCTGCCGAGATCGCGTTCCAGGCGATGTCCAGATGAGCGTCAACGATCAATTCCGATCGAGGATAACGCGACGGTGCGTGGAGCCCATAAACCCGCGCCTCCAAACTGGCGCCCGGCACGATAGAATCGCCCCCGAAGCGCTAGGGGGGGTAGATCCGGTGGTATTTCCGTCCGGGACTCTGAGCGCCATTCTTGGGGGGGGCCAGACGGTGAGCTTTTCGGACAGGACGTTGCAGTGCCGTGACTGCGGTCGCGATTTCCTCTTCACGGCGGGGGAGCAGGAGTTCTATCAGTCTCGCGGGCTTCAGAACGAGCCTCGGCGCTGTCCGGAATGCCGTGCCGCGCGGCGGACCACTGAAGGAAACGGCCGGACCCGCGCGATGCACGACGTGATCTGCTCGAACTGCGGAAAGCAGACCCAGGTGCCATTCGTGCCGACGGGCGCCCGCCCGGTCTATTGCCTGGACTGCTTCCAGACGGTGGGACGCCGCTAGCCGACTGCCCCCCACCCGCCGACTCGCCCCGCGACCACGACGCGGGGGCCCCAAGAGGACGTGAGCGGACCTCCCCAGGAAGCTGGGAAGGAGAACAGGTCCGGCTTTTAGCCGGACCTTGCCGCAATTGCAATTGGGCGGACCGGTGAGCCTGTCGCGCCCCGCATCTTGAGCGGAAGGCATACGAAGCCGAACTCGTAGACCCTGGCTGCCGCCAGCTCTTCGAGGTTGAGGTTCTCGATGATCGGGATCCCCGCGCGAACCAGCAGCAAGACATGGCCGGGCAGCGTCACTCCTAAATCCGGATCGGTCGGCCCGATCACGTCCCAGGCCATGTTGTCGGCGCCGACGGCCTTGACCTTGCGCTCAGCGAGCCAGCGAGAGCCACCTCCGCTGACGCCGGCGGCTCGCAGGTATTGCTCTGGCTCGCCCCAAAGAGCCCCGTACCCGGTGCGCACCAGTACGACATCGCCTTCGCGCACCTCGATCCCCGCAGAACCTGCTGCGCGCTCCAGCTCTTGGACACTTATTTCGTGCTCGGGCGGAAGGCGTTGCTCGCCGGCGACGTCCAGAAGGACCCCCCTCCCCAACAGCGGCGCCATGGTCTCGATGCCGAGGACGCGAAACCCGACCGATGTCTGGACGCCCGAGTCGACGTCGACTCCGCCGTGCAGCATCAGGTTCTCAGCCTGGTGGGCGAGAGCATCGATGTGAGTGCCGGAATGCTCAGGCATGACGACGATGCCTGACGCCCCGGTTCGCGCCTCGGGCGCGCCGCGTGCGTGATGGCGATGAAGGAAATAGTTGAAGCCAGGCGTGTGCGCCGGATGCGATGGCGCGCCCGAGTATCGAAGCTGCTCGAGGTCGAAGACACGGGCCGAGCCCAGCGAGCCGGCGATGCCGGAGCTCAATCTACTCGCGATACCTGTAGACGATGCGTCCCCGCGAAAGGTCGTATGGGGACAGCTCCACTCGGATCCGATCGCCCGGCGTGATGCGAATGAAATAGCGCCTCATGCGTCCTGCCGCGTAAGCGATGAGCTTGTGGCCGTTCTCTAACTCGACCTCGAACATCGCATTTGGCAGCGCCTGCGCGACCACGGCGTCCATGACAACTGCTGCTTCTTTCTGGTCACCATCGTCGCGATCCGTTTTTCGAACCTTTGGCGTTCGCGGACCCCTTCGCGGACCTTTCGATTTCCCCAAGACGCGTGAAGTTTACTTGCTGGGGGGTGCGAGTCGGGCTTCGATGGCCGATGCCACCTCGTCGCGCACAAGGCCGGCCGTGGCAAGACGTCGCAGCGTCTCGAGCCAGCGGCCGTCCTTCTTGACTACCTCGGCGATCAGCGCACAACCACCATCGACGTCACCTGCCGCGACAGTTGCGATCCCCGTCATGAATCGGATCTCGATCATCTCCGGCGCGATCGCGAGCGCCTGGCGCAACTTCTCCGCGGTCGCGCCGAGGTCTTTCCCTTCCTCCAGGTGGTCCGCCTCGGCGGCCGCCATGTAGGCGCGCTTGATTCGGAGCAACCGGCGAAGCTCAGGCAGCGGCTCCGCGGCGTCCTCTACGCGAAGGTCGATGATCCTGTCATCCCACGGACGGCCCGTACCGGTTGGGGCGACCACGAGCATTGCTGCCGACTGCTTGCCGCGAATGTCGCCACCCTCCGCCTCGGCCGCCTCGAGCGCAGCCATCATTCGCTCTGCCAAAGGGGCGTCTGTCGATTCGTATGCGGCTGCCATTGCAGCCCACACGGTGTCCTTGTCCATCAAGTTTGCCTGACAGCTGAAACCATCACCCAGCCGGTGGCCGGCGGCCGAGATGCACTTGGTTCCCGTGTGCGCCGCGACGTTGCCTGACGCATCGACTATCGCGCACTGCCGCACCTCCGCCCTTGGGTCGCCGGCGGTCAGCGCTTTCAGCGCCTGCTCGGCCGTGTAGCCGGCCTGCAACAGCTCTAGGCCCAGCGGCCCGTAGCTGAGGTTGACCAGCGACTGGGTCGCCACGGCCCCCACCCCGGCGAGAGCCCATGGCACCGCCGGGCTGACCTGGAAGTAGTGCGACTGCACCGCAACACCGAACTCACCCGTCTTCTTGTCGCGGGCGACTATCGAGTAAGTCATGACGCGCATGATGGTAGCGCGGAGATGGCCTACTACCGGCGCCCTGGATGGTTCACCAAGACGATCTTCAACCCAACTGTTGCCGCCCTCACTCGGGCCGGGATCAGTGTCTGGGGCTCGCGAGTCCTTCGCGTTCGAGGCCGAACATCAGGCGAGTGGAGGAGCGCCCCGGTTAACCTCCTGACCTACGAGGGGAACCAGTACCTCGTCGCGCCGCGTGGCCTCACCCAGTGGGTGCGCAACCTGCGCGTGGCCGGAGACGGTGAGCTGTTGCTCGGCAACAAGGTCGAACCGTTCAAGGCTGTCGAGATTTCCGACGCCGGGAAGATCCCGATCCTGAGGGCTTACCTCAAGAGATGGAAGGCAGAGGTCGGCATTTTCTTCAGCGGCGTTTCGGCCGACTCACCCGAGGAGTCTTTGCGTCGGATCGCGCCCGAGCACCCAGTTTTTCGGATTGAGGTGACGCCGCCTCGCTAGGAGGGGGAGGATCCGCATGCTTGGTCGCCGGCGGCGCCGGAGGCGATGCGTCTGGAGTGTCCTCATAACGCAGCTCCCGTGGCGTGGTCGCCCGCCAGCGCTCGATCCACGTGCCCTGGATCTCGGGCTGCGAAGGCTCCAGGGCGAGTGCCCTCACCGCTTTCTCCACCCTCGCCGTGAACTGCCGCGAGCCTTCATCCGACTGCGGAGCCATCGGCTTGCCGATCCGCACGCGGACGGGACCGGGGAGCGGCAGCTTCTGGCCCTTCGGCATTACCTGGAACGCGCCCCGAATGTGCATCGGCACCACCGGCGTGCCGGTCTCGTTGGCGAGGTGGCCGACGCCCGCTTTGAACTCCTGGATCCGGCCGTCTGGCGAGCGGCTCCCCTCGGGGAACAGAACGAGGTTCCATCCCGACTTGAGCAGCTGGCTCGAGCTGTGAAGCTGCGCCTGCGCGCCACCGGTTCGGGAGAACGGGAAGGTGTTGAGAAAGAGGCTGACGATGTTGCCGAGCAGCGGTCGCTTGAACCAGTAGTCGGCGGCTGCCGCCACCACTGTCCGTTCACGGGCATGGTCGCCCAGCGCATGAAGGATGAGCGAGGTGTCGGCGTGGCTCGAGTGGTTGGCGGCGAAGATCACTGGACGCTCTAGGTCGCGCACCCACTCCCTGCCTTCGACCTTGGGATGCGACATCGCCTCGGTGAATGGCAGCAGCAGCCCCCGCTGGATCAGGAAGCGCAGTGTCCTGACCGGCTCCTGCCGCGCCCAGCCCAGGTCGCTCGCGGGCGTGGGCACAACGGCTCCCTGCTCGGGCCAGCTCCTCGGGCGAGGGGTATCCCAGTGCCAGCCCCTGCGCACCCGCTGGACATCGCGCACCGCCCCGCCGATCGCCTCGGCAAGGCGATTTACGCCCCCCTCTCCTGAGTACCAGGGCATCTCAGTTGATCCTGTGGTTCATGCGGGCGGCAGCCGCCTGCCCTTCAGAGGCAAAGCTGTTGTCGGCCCAGACAATCGCTTCGAAATTATTGCGTTGCCAGAAAGCCACATATGTTGGGACGCCCCTGTAGGAGACAACGGCGACTGCCGAGTTGTCTCCATAGCCGGTGGCCACCCCTTTGGTCAGCTTGCCGCCCACCGCTTCGAACCTGGCCTGAAAGGAGGCGGCCACTGGAAAGGCCTGCGAGCCAGATGCAAAGTCCGCTGCCGCAATCGATGAATTCTTGAATCGGATCGCTGCGGTGTAGACGAGGCGGCCCTTGAGCGAGCCGGCCCCGAACAGGAACGCACACTCGGACACATCGTCTGCGTACATGGAGAGCCAGCCCTCCGTCGCGCCTGCCGACTGTAGAGCCGACCAGCTCGCCATGCCTGTCGGCAACATCGCAGGCTCACCTTTGAGCATCAATCCAGCCCACACGTCACTCTGCGTGCACTTCTGCAAGCCGGGTATGTCCTCGTCTTGAAGCACGACGCTCTTCGCTGTTGCTGGCGGCCAACCGTGCGAAATGGCACCCGATCCCGTGCTGCATGCGCACGTCAATACGACCACCGCGATGAGGAGGAGCCTCATCGCCAAAGCTCACTCGACGTCGGCAAGCAGGATCGGTGGCATCCTCATGTGCGTCACGCTCGGGTGACGGCCCACCGTCTGCTCCGCCATCTTGAATGCGTCCTCGAGGGTGGTTGCACACTTGAAGCCGAGCCTGTGCACGACCTCGCGATCGCCTCCGACGATGATGATGTCGCCTGCATGGTCCATGGCGTGAGCGGCCCAGTACCAGGCATAGAACGGGTGCGCCCCGTGATAGGCGTGTGACTTCCGGTAGAGCTGCCTGAACCACGGGTCTTCGGCGAACCGCAACTCGTACTTGGTCTCGATCTCCTGCGGATCTGTCGTGTCGGCCAGGACCTCGTCGTAGAAATCGATGTAGCTCGGGTGCTGCACAGCGTCGAACTCGTACCTGCAGGGGTGGGTGAGGATGGCGACGCCGCCCTTCCTGAGGACCGGCTTGTTCCTGTAGAAGTTGAACAAGTAGCCCAGGCCCATGCACACGACAAGCACGGGGTTCATTGGGGCGTTGACGTTATAAGGACCGAGGTACGGCACGCCGATGGTGACGATGTCAGTCTGGCCTTCGACACGCACGCTGATCTGGTTGCGCACCGCCTCCAAAGTCTTTTCGTGCACCGCATCGACCTGTCCCGCGTGCACACCAGTCAGCCCGTAAGGCGCTCGCATCGCGTGGAAGACATTGCGTTTGAACGCCGTTGGCGCCATGTCGGTGAACTGCTTCATGCCCAGGAACATCGCCTGGTCCTGGGCCGTCCAGTCGGTCTCGCGCTTCTGCATGAAGTTGGCGATCGCGGGAAAAGCGTGGTTGTTGACAGTGGTCTCGATGTGAAAGACACGGACCGTGTCCTCGATCAGCTGGCCCTGCCGGATGCATGAGTGGTGTAGCGCAGAATCCGGAGGGTTCATGTATGACAGCGAGCCCATGAGCGTCTTCACGTTGTGGTGCTCGCGGATCCCACGATAGGTGGCAAGGCCGGTGGACATCGACTTGTGTCCTCCGTCCATCGGCACCAAGGTCAAGTTCACGTAGATGACGAGGTCCGATTCGGCGGCGCGCTTGTGGAGCGTGACGTCCTCGCCCGCCGACGTCTTGCCGATGTAAACGTTGGCCTCAGGATCCTCGCCGTCGTGCTGGTAAAGACGGTCGGGCCAGAACGTGCTGAAGATCCGATCGCCGACGATGTGGCGAATCTCGTCGGCCGTCATGCGTCGATGCAGGCCGAGAGCGGCGATCAGGTGGATGTCCTCCACGCCCGCTTCGGCCGCCATATCGATGACCTCCTCCATCACCAGCTGGCGCACGTCAGGCGCAGCCATCGGTGGCAGCGGCAGCGACAGGTCGTCGAAGGCGAGCGTGAGCTTCATGCCGCGGCGGAGCAGCGACTTCAGTGGATCGTCGTCGAGCGGCTTGGCCAGCGCGCGCTTGATGGCACGCTCCGCGTGCGCGATCGGCTCGAGGGGGTCGGGCGGATACACGATGCGCGCGCCCAAGGGGAGCTTTTCCAGCCGGACTCCTTCGCCGAAATGAAAGAGCACAGGTGGGGTGTTGCGATCGACTTCGATGACGGCACCGGGACGCGGCATCAGACTCTCAATCCTCGCAGATCGAATGCGACCTTCACGGCGCCCAGCCGCCCAGCGCTCATCGCGTACGCGATCGCGTCGCGGTACTCCCCCAATCCAAACAGCGGGCCGGTCAGAGTCTCGAGATGCAGGTCGGGCGCCGCCTCCAGAGCCAGCTCGAACGTCCGCCTGCCCTTCTGCTTTGGCTCCGAACCGTATGCGTACGCGCCCATCACGGTCAGCTCGCGCTGCCAGATCGGCGCCCAGTCGACCTTCTCCTCGCCGGGCATGCCCACCGCGACGACAGTTCCTCCCCCTCGCGTGAACCTGACTGCGTCATTCAGGCTGTCCGCGCGGCCGACGCAGTCGAAGGTGACGTCGGCCCCTCCAAGCAGCAGCGAGCGGTCCATGCCATCGAGGCGCCGGGCCCCAGTCGCGAAACGCAGGCGCTGAAACACATCGGCCGGCGCGATGACCTGGTCGGCGCCCAGCTTGAGAGCGAGATCCCGCTGGGTCGGGTGCTTGGCGACCGCGACCAGCCGCTTGGGAGGCGTGAACAACCTCACGGCGGCGACGGTGAGCAAACCGATGGTGCCTGCGCCAAGTACGACAACGAAGTCGTCCTTGCCTGCGCCGCCGCGAAGAGCGGCGTGGACGCAGCATGCGAAGGGCTCGATCAGGACGGCTGCCTCATCGGTGAGGGCGTCAGGGATGGGGTGAAGCTGGCTCGGGTGTGCCACAAGCACCTCTCCCCACCCCCCGCCTGTGTCAGCGCAATAACCGGTCTGCAAGCCCACCTCGATCGGGCCTTCGGTGACGTTGTAGCAAAGGCCCGGGCGCCCCTCCGCACATCGCGGGCATGGCGGCTCGATGCCGCGAACCTTGCAGCCCAGGGCGGGCTCGATCACCACACGTGAGCCGTCGTCAAGAGTCCCGACGATCTCGTGGCCTGGTACGAAGGGATAGCTTGTCAGCGGGTCCAGGTAGAGAGAGGCGTGGCCGCCGATCGCAGCCAGGTCGGAGCCGCAGATGCCGCTCAGGGTCGGCATCACGCGAACCCAACCGGGCGCCGGGAGCTCGGGCTCCGGCACGTCGCCAAGGTGGAGCATCGAGAGCGCGCTGGTGGCCACGTCAGGCCTGCCGCCTGATGCCTTGACGATGGCGAAGGACGCTATTGACCGTTGGAAGGTTAGTGCCAGCATCGGCCACCCCTCCGGCGCGCTTCGCGCGCCACCTCCCCGGCGAGCGGGGAGGATAACGGTCCGGCTGCTCGCCGGACCTCGCCACCTCCCCGGCGAGCGGGGAGGATCAGTGCCAGCATCAGCGCCTCACTGCTTCTCTGTATTCGGGGGAGCGCGGGTCGGGCATCGGGAGGCGCCAGTTACCTGGGGCCATACGCCAGCGCTCGATGCGCCACCCACGCTGGCCCGCGACCTGTGAGAGCCGGGCATCAGGGTTCACAGCGACTGGCGTGCCCACGAGCTCGAGCATGCCAAGGTCGGACAGGGAGTCTGCGTACGCGAAGCTCTCGGCAAGAACGATGCCATTGCGCGCGGCGTACTCCTCCAGGAGAGTGCCTCGAGCCTCACCCGCCGGTGGTGGCGATTGGAGATCCCCGGTGAGGCGGCCGTCTTGATCAGTGAGAAGGTGCGCGCAGTCGACCTCCACCTCGAGCAGGTCCGCCAGCGGCTGGACAACGACATCGAGTGCGCCTGTCAGCAGCAGCACGCGATGACCCGCCCGCTTATGCTCGCGGATGCGCCGCATCCCTTCGGGGTAGATTCGGCGCAGCGTCACCGCATCGAGAGCTTCCCGCCCAAGACCCTTCATCACCTCGTAGTCGAGGCCTTTGTACTCGCGGTAGAAGCTGCGCTGGAAATCAGCTCGCGACCGGCGCTCGAGATACAGCCACCGCGGCGCCTCGCGGAGCATCTGGGCCAGGAATGCCGGCCAGTCTTCCAGCGGCTGCGCGCGCAGCCGCATCCAAAGGAAGTATTCGACGACGTTGGTCTCGACAAGGGTGCCATCGACGTCGAAGACTGCAAGCACGTCGGCGCGACCCGTCCGGCGCTCGATGGCTGAGCGAACGGAGCTGGCCTCCGCTTTGACAGCGGTGCTGCCTGTCGGCTGCTTGCCCTTCCTTGACACCGTCTCCGCACGCGACATGCGAACCACCGTCGGGAAGTGCACGTCGTCGAAGTAGCGCTCCCAGTCGTAAACGGCCGGGTCGAATGGAAACGTCTTGCGCTCTCCGGCCGGAACCTTGTCCCAGATCGCCATGACGTTTCGCGTGTCGAAGATGCAGTCGACCTCCGTGTAGACGCCATACAGCTGGATGAGATTCACCGCGCGGTCCAACCGTTCCCGCTCCGCGTTCAGGTCATCGGACACCTTCGCCACATCCGCCCCGAGAGGGAGCCGCTCAACCAACCATTGCGCAGCTTCCACGAAACGCAGCGCGGTACTAGCTTGGGCGGAGAGCTGGCCGCGAGTCGGATACGTCCACGTCGGCGTACCAATCGCCTGGCCGTAACGATCACGCAGCGGATTCTTTGTGAAGTACCGCCTTGCCGCGTCCTCGACCTGCCTGAATCGCAGCGGATTGCGTGTGCCCGAGGCCGCGTGGTAGACGCGCGGCTTTTCGTCAGGTGGCGGGTTCGCTGCCACCGCCAGAACAGTATTGACGACGAAGTCTGCCGGGATGATGTCAAGCAGCGCGTCGGGCAGGCCTGAGAAGTCCTGGAGGATTCCTCGTCCGAATGCGAGGATCAACGGCTCCGCCATGCGAAAGCCTTCGAGCCATCCCGGGAACGGTTCCGCGAGTGCGCTCTCGATGATTGACGGCCGCACTATCGAAAGCGGGATGTCGCCATGCAGCTCCACGATCGCGTGCTCGGCCATCGCCTTGGTGAAGGAGTAGATGTCTGCAAAACCCATTGCGTTGGCGTGCACACGGCCGCGCTCGATGAGCTTGTCCTTCACCCACCTGTCGCGCAATCGCTCGGTGGCACGCGCGACCGCGGGTGTGCCGGCGGGGCCCATCTTCGAGCCGGCCTCTCTGCGCAGCCGCTTCAAGATCTCGGGGCGCCGCGACTCCTCCTCAACCGCTGGGCGCAGGTTCGAAAGGACAGCCGCCTCATGACGCCAGTTCAGACCCGGGTCGTGTGGCGCCTCCTCGCGTACCAGCCCTCGCAGCATTCCGCCCACATATGCCGTCGACACATGCACGAGGTGCGGCCGGTTCCCGCTCGCCTTGAGAGCCTCAACCATCCGCGCCGCACCGAGCAGGTTCGTCTGGGCCGACAGGTCGGCGGGGTTGTCGAACTCGACAGCCGCGGCCGAGTGGATCACTATCTCGCACTCACGCAGCTGCTCGCGACCGGCTTCGCTCAGGCCGAGCCCATCGCTGCCGAGGTCGATCTCGATGACTGCAAGCTTCTCTTTGACGAGCTTTGAGAAAGCCTGCTCGCCCAGCTGCTCCTTCAGGCGCTTGAAAGCTGGGCTGGAGAGCACCTCACGCTCCAACCGCTCGGCGGCCGGCCGCCGCGCGCTGGATCGAATCGCCAGGTTGATCCTGCCCACTTCAGGGATCGAACGCAGGCACTTCTCGACTATGGACTTGCCCAGGAAGCCGGTGGTGCCGGTGACCAGGATGGTCTTGCCCCTGAAGGCTTCCGCTATCAAGACCGCCTGATTTTAGTGTTAGGCGCTTATGGGATTTTCGGACCCTTCACGCTGGGGAGGCCCACCACCGAAGAGCCATTCGCATCCTGCCAGCCGAGGTCGGTGGTCACCGAGGCCCAGAACCAGTACGAATTGCCCGGCCTGCCGTGAAAAACTGCCGAGCCTGCCCCCGTCGCCCTCTTCCAGGTCTGCATGGTCCCATCAGGCCCGACGACATAGACGGCAAAGACGTTGCCACCCCCTGGGCTCGACCATGAGACCTTGATCGCCGTCGGGTCACGGGGGTTCGAGATCGCTGTAACGGCGACTTTCGGCATGGCGATGGCCGCGAACCGCGGAGAGCCCCCGAGCCAGAGATCGCCGACGTCCTTTGAGTAGGGGTCCGCGTCCGACCCTCCCCATCCGTACGGGTCAACCGCACCTCCGCCGTTGACGTGGTAGATACCGAAGTGCAGGTGCGGGCCCGTCGCGGTCCCAGTCATTCCAGATAGCCCGATCACCTGGCCGCGCCGAATCTGCTGCCCGTTGGCGACTGAAACGCGGGAGAGGTGGCCGTAGTAAGAGAGCAGCCCGTTGCCGTGGCTGATCTCGACGGTTATCCCACTTGAGCAGGTGTGGCAGGAATCGTTGATCCAGCCGGCCCAGATGACCACGCCCGGAGCAGCAGCGGCAATCGGTTCGTAGGTCAGGCCGTAGTCATAGCCGTCGTGGCCGTCGTAGTAGATGTAGTCGTGGCTGCCGGGCGTCTGCGCGTACCCCCAGTCAAAGCCAGGATCTGGCCCGCCGACACTGGACGACACGACAGTCCCGTCGTACCGGCAAGTCGTGCCGTTGGCCGCGTAGTCCGGCGAGCAGTGGTCGAAGATCGATGTGACGTAGTGAGGGCCCATGAAGGGCAGCGTCAGAAACGCGCCGGCAGCAGGCGCCATTCCGGTTTTGCCGGTGCCGTTCTCGATTGGTCCGTAGCTCATCTGGCTCGGATAGCTCCATCGGACGTAGTGGCCGAGCTTGTGGCCTGGAGGGTATGCGGCCGCTGCCTGCGCCGGAACGGCGTGCAGGAGCAGCGACAGGAGGGTGAGGATCGAGACCAGAATGCGCATAGCCCTTGGGAGGGGGAGTGACCAGTCTATGGCGGGAGCCCCGGTGGCGCCCACGGCGATCTTGTTAAGTTTGGCAAATGCTCTGTTTTGAGGTGATTCCGTGGATGTTTTGAGCCAGGGTCGGGCGGCTGTCTACGAGGAGCCGATTGGGCCCGCCGGCGTGCGAGTTCGCGAGCGGCCCCGCACCGATCCCGTGCCTGGCGCCGTAGCCATCGCGATCCGGTCGGCTTCCATCAACCACCTTGACCTCTGGCTCGCCCACGGTGCCCAGCGCGTCACACCTCCTCGGGTCATCGCCGCCGACGGTGCAGGGGTCGTCCACGCGTCGGGAGACCACGCATGGAAGGCTGGCGACGAGGTGGTGATCTTTCCCACCCTCTGCTGCTGGGAATGCGAGTGGTGCCGCGCGGGTGAGAATGTGAAGTGCGCACGTTTTGGCGTCCTCGGCGAGCACTCGGACGGCACTGCCTGTGAGCTGATTCACATCGACGCCCGCAACGTTTTCCGCAAGCCGAAGGCCTTGACGTGGGACGAGGCGGCGGCTTTTCCCCTGACCTTCCTGACCGCCTGGAGGATGCTGACCACTCGGGCTGGGCTGCGGGCAGGCGAGACAGTGCTCGTCGTCGGTGCAGGGGCGGGTGTCGCGGTAGCTGCGATAAGCATCGCGAAACATCTCGGCGCTCGCGTTCTCGCGACCAGCCGTTCGGAGGCAAAGCGCAAGTTGGCGGTGGAGCTCGGGGCCGAGGCCGCGTTCGACTCCGCCGGCTTCAGCAAGGACGTCCGCAAGGTCACGAAGGACGGTGTAGACGTCGTCTTCGAGCATGTCGGCCCGGCAACCCTCGAGGAGTCGATGCGCTCCCTCGCCATGGGCGGCAGGATCGTCACGTGTGGCTCGACTTCAGGCGTCAAAGCCGAGATCAGCATGCCGCGGCTGTTCTTCAGGCAGGCCGACCTTCTTGGGTCGACGATGGGCAACGCTTCGGAGTTCGAGGCGGTACTCAAGGCCATCGATGCGGGCCTTCGCCCGGTCGTCGACAAGATTTATCCGCTCGATCGAGTGCAGGATGCTCTGACGCGCGTTGACAATACGGAGCAGTTCGGGAAAGTCGTGCTGTCGGTTTCGGGGGATTAGGCGAGGAGAGATCGGTCGTGAAAGGGTTCAAAGCTTTTCTTCTGCGTGGCAATGTCGTCGAGCTCGCGGTGGCTGTCGTGATCGCTGTCGCCTTCGGTGTCGTGATCACAGCGTTCGTGAAGGACATGGTGACCCCTCTGATCGCCGCCATCGGGGGACAACCCGACTTCTCAACTCTCTCGTTCACCGTCAACAACAGCAAGTTCCTTTATGGGGACTTCCTCAACGCTCTGATCGCGTTTCTGATCATCGCGGCGGTCATCTACTTCTTCGTGGTAATGCCCTACACCGCATGGATGGCGCGCGCCAAGAAGGAGCCGGCCGCCGCCACCAAAAAGTGCCCCGAGTGCCTCAGCGAGATCCCGATTGACGCCCGACGGTGCGCCTTCTGCGGGCAGCCGCAGCCCAGCTAACCCCTGAGCCTACGAATCGCCGCCGCCACGCCGTCGTTCTAGGACAGCTCTCTAGGGCAGGCTCGCGAGCTGCTCCACGTGGTCTTCGAGGTGGCTCACGATCAGCGTCTGCAGCAGCTCGCCGACGCGGGCCTCTCGATTTCCCTGGCGATTGTGGAAGACGACTGTTCGCTCGAGGTCGTCAGGCGTCATTGCAGCGAGCATGACCAGAACGCGCCCGATCCTCTCGTCAATTCCTCGCTTCAACTCAGCCTCGGACGCTGCGTTGCCCTGATCGATGCCCTCTCGCCGTCCCGCAACCCCTTTCTCGTCGCGCCCAATCGTGCCCGAGCCTTCAATCGCGCGCTGGATCTGGGCGGTCCAGTAGTCGAGCATCTCGTTCACGTGGCCAAGGACGTTTCCACGATGCCAGCTCTCCCCCGTTTCAGGATCGGGGGGCCCGGTGCCGCGCTCTTTTGACAGAGGTGTGCTGGCGAGGCCGGCCCGCGCGGCGGCGACGCGTTCGCGCAGGGCCTGCAGGTCGTGGCTGTCGTCGAGCTCGCTCATGACGGAACAACCCATAGTTTGGCGGCTGTGTCATGGCTGAGCGTGACAGCGCGCTTGCCGGCACGGATCCGGATCGTAAGAGCAACACCGTCGACCTCGACCACCGCCAGCTCCCTGCCTGGAGTAAGACCCCGCTGATGAAGGTAGTTCAGCAGCATCGGCGCCTCTCGTTCAGCGACCTCGGAGACGCGCGAAACCTTTGCTCGAGCGCCCGCCTCGACGCTCGCGAGTCTGACCTCTTTCGGCAAGGGCTTGGAGTAACCGGGTATCGGGTTGCCGTGCGGGCACGTGGTGGGCCTTCCGAGCACCTCGTAAAGGCGCCGCTCGACGACCTCGGAGACCGCGTGCTCCAGGCGGGCTGCCTCCTCATCGGCAGTGACCCAATCCAGGCCCAGCCCGTCGGTGAGCCAGCGCTCCATGATCCGGTGCCGCCTCACTATCGCTTCGGCTGCCTTGCGGCCTGCCGGAGTCAGCTCGATCTCCTTGCGCCTGTTCATGCGAACCATGCCGTAGCCCGCCATCCGGCGAAGGGCAACCGTGACCGTTGGCCGGCTGACCGCGAGCCAGTCAGCGAGGCGCGCGCTGCGGAGAGGTTCGCCCTCCGACCACATGTAGTAGATGGCCTCGAGGTAGTGCGACACCACCTCAGAAGGCGGTCTCGACCCCGAGTTAGACTTATCTAATTGCCCCTTTTGCACGTACTAATCCTTTGAGACCACTATGAGCCAAGCGACTGCCGTTTTACTCGGAGCCATCGCAGGAGCCACCATCTTTCTGGGCCTGCCTGTGGCGCGTCTTCGCGGGCTCCCGAAGCCGGTCCAAGGCTTCCTCAACGCGTTCGCGACAGGGATCCTTG
>DATLPO010000024.1:0-3513 GCA_035535675.1 Candidatus Limnocylindria bacterium | reverse complement strand
TAACACCCGACCAGATCGTTGATGCCCTACCTCGCTACCTGGTGGCGGAAAAGGCGGGGACCACAAAAGCCACAATCCAGTTCGACCTGAGCGGCGCAAATGGCGGCAAGTGGTGGGTCAAGATCGCCGACGGCAAGGCCGAATCGGGAAAGGGCGAAGCGCCCGACGCCGCGAACCTCACCTTGGTCGCTGACTCAGGCGACTTCGTGAAGATCATGACCGGCGAGATGGACGGCATGTCGGCTTTCATGACACGCAAGCTCCAGGTCAAAGGCGACATGGGCCTGGCGGTGAAGCTCCAGACCCTGTTTAAGAGGCCGAGCTAGGTCCGGCACTTTGGTCTGGCCTAATGCCAGACCAACCCCTCCCCGCTCGACGGGAGGGCGGCACCGCTCGCGAAGCGAGCGCAGCCGGGTGGGGAGCCGGACCGCGTTCCCCCCTGCTTGCGAGGAGGCGGCTCCGCCTTAGCGGAGCCGGTGGGGGGCAGGACTCAGTAGGTGAACACCCACGTGTTTAACCTGGCCGACATCAGGCCTTCCATGTCGAGCTGGTTGAGGGTGGTTCGGAGGTCCATGATCACGACGTGATGCGGCGTCAGCGCTATGCGGCGCCCGTCGCTCAACCGATCCGCCTCGTCCGCGTTGCCCCACACAATCGCCTGCCGGTCAGGTAGGGATCGCAAGTTCGCTTTCATCCAGCTCACGAGATCCGGCGCATCGCCGCGCTCGAAGGTCGAGATGATCATGAAACCGAAAAGCCCGGCGCCGGGTGAGCAGACCGGGCGCGGTGACTGACCGGCCACCGGGGAGCTCGAGACGCAAGGAACGTCGGTGATGTCGAAGGTGATGTCGAGGCGAGTTGGGTTGCTGCTCGACTGCGATCTCAAGTTGTACCGCCAGGTGCCGGGGTAGCAGAACCCCCACGCCGCCGCGCCGTCCGAATAGCCGTGGTCCCCCGCCGGGCAGGTGAGGTCCCCGCCGATCTGGGAGACACTTGGGACCGGCCGATTTACGGGTCCCCTTTGGCAGGCGCCGAGCCCGACAAGGAGGAGGAGGGAGAGCGAAAGTACTTTCATAGCCCGGGGCACAGGCGACTAATTGTGCTTGACCCGAGTACAAGGCTAAGTTTGGGCGTTGTTGCTGACGAATCAGACAGTAGCCTGCCGCGGTATCTCGAATGGAAGGGAGGGTTGCAAATGGCCACTCGTAAAGGACCAGATATCCCACCGGAACATAGGCTCGAGGCCGATAGGCGAAACCTCGAGTACCTGGCGGCGGCCTGCGGCGAAGAGGCCGGCCTCCACAGACCGCTCAACGAGATCGTCGGCGGCGTGATCACAGGCATCCCGGAAGAGGCAGACCTGGCGCAGGCTCTCTCCGACCGGGAAACCGCTGACATCCTCGTGCACCTGCTCGACGAGAACCGCGAGCGGGTGGAACACGCCCTGGAGCGGGTCAGGGAAGGCGCATACGGCGTCTGCGAAGGCTGCGCACGGCGGATCCCGGCCGAACGGCTCAAATACCAGCCTGCCGCCACGCGCTGCGTCGAATGCCAAAGCCAGTGGGACCGCATGAATGGGAGAACGGCCTAAGGCCGTTCGTTTTGCGCCCCGCCACTGGGCGGGGAGCACGGTCACGCCTCAGCGTGGCCGGTGGGGGGCGCCGGGCGCCGGCCTAGATCAGGTTTTCCTTGGGCGCCGCATTAAGCCTGCGGCGCCCAGCACCAGCCCGACAACGATCATCACGCTCCCAATCCAGAACCAGGTCATGTCGCCGGTCATGTAGCTCCCCTTGATGAAGCCAAGCCCCTGACCGGCAAAAACGGCCCCGGCGAGCAACACGAGCACCCCGACGACAGCCAGACCGGCTCTCAATCAGACCCCGCCGTAAACGACCGACTTCTGCTCGGTGTACCCGTAGTAGGCCTCCAGGCCGTGCTCCTTGCCAAAACCCGACTGCTTGACGCCCCCGAAGGGCAGCTCGTCGTGCGCGATCTGGAGCGCGTTCACCCATGTGTACCCCGCCTCGAGCTCCTGCACCGCTCGCCGTGCCGCCGCCATGTTGGAGGTCCAGATCGACGATCCAAGCCCGAACGGCGAGTCGTTCGCCAAGCGCAGACCCTCGTCGAGGTCCTTGATGCGTCGCACGGGCAGCGCCGGCCCGAACACCTCCTCCTTCCATACCCTGGCCCCGTCAGGGACGTCGACAAGGATGGTCGGCTCGATGAACCATCCTTTCTCGTACTCGTCGCCCTTGGGGCGCCCGCCGCCGAACAGAGCCCTCCCCCCCTTGCTGATCGCGTCCTGAATCTGGGCTTCGACCTCGGCCCTCTGGGTCTCGGTGTGCATCGGCCCCATGCGGCTGTCCTTGTCCAACCCGTTCCCGGGCTTCAGCTTGGCCGCGCGCGCGACGAGCTTCTCGAGCAGGGCGTCGTAAACGCCCTCCTGCACATAGAGCCGCTTGACCGCCAGGCACGCCTGCCCGCAGTTGAAGAAACGACCGATGGAGATGGCCTTCATCGCAGCCTCGAGGTCCGCATCGTCGAGGACGATGCACGGGTCGCTGCCGCCGAGCTCGAGCGTGATCTTCTTGAGACCTTCGGCAGCTTTGGCCATCACCTTCTTGCCGGTCGGCGTCGATCCGGTGAGCGCGATCTTGCGGATGAGAGGGTGCTCGACTATCGCCTCACCAGTCGCCTGCCCCAACACGACGTTGACCACTCCCTCCGGGAGCCCGCCTTCGATCAGCGCCTCGATGCAAGCGAGCGTCGACAGCGGTGTTGTGCTGGCGGGCTTGAGGACGACAGTGTTGCCGGCGGCGATCGCGGGCGCGACCTTGTTCGCGGCCAGGGTGAGCGGGAAGTTCCAGGGGACGATCGCGCCACAGACGCCGATCGGCATCCGGATCACGAGCCCGTAGGTGGTCGTGTCGGGCAGCGAGACGTGCTGGCCGTGGACCTTGTCGGCGAGGTCGGCAAACCACGCAATGTTCTCGCCGAACCTCTGCGCCTCGAGCCTCGACTCCAGGAGGGTCTTGCCCTGCTCCTTGGTCAGGATCGGGGCGATCTCCTCGACCTTGCCGAGCATGTGATGCGCAGCCTTGTGAAGGATTTCCGCGCGCTTGTTGGGCGCGAGCTTGGACCACGATGTAAATGCTTTCTGAGCTGCCTGAGCCGCTTTGTCGACGTCGGCAGGGCCGCCGGCCGGCACCACGTCCACCACTTCGCCTGTCGCCGGATTGCGGACTTCGTATGTCTTGCCCGAAGCGGCCTTGGTCCTCTCGCCTTCGATGATCATCGTTGCCATCAGGTGCACACCCCTCTACTTATGTAGGTTCTTATCAGTACTTCGATAATTATCCCCGTCGCAGAAAGGCGGGGTTCGGAGGGGGCTGCCATGCCAGTGAGGTTGGACAAGGAAGGCGCGGTCGGAATCATCGTGCTCGACCGGCCACCCGCCAACAGCTACGACTACGCGTTTCTGCGCGCGTTCGCGTCCGCGATCGACGATGCGCG
>DATLPO010000023.1:0-4208 GCA_035535675.1 Candidatus Limnocylindria bacterium | reverse complement strand
TCACTACCAACGCGCTTGCGCGCCCCCTTCCCTCCTCGTACAGCTATCCGGGGCAATTCACTTACCACCTCGAGGTTGCCGACCACGGTTTCACGATCGGCAAGGCTCTGTTCGATGCTCTTTCGGGAAGGGGATTGCTGCGGATCTATCTCGCTGCCCACTCCGGCGAGCTGCTCAGCCTGGAGGCGGTGGAACCGACTCCGCCTGGCTGAGGTCAGGCCTGGCTGGGCTTCTCGCCGAGATAGAGCGTCTGCTTGCCCAAGAACAGCCACGCCGGCGGAAAGGCAAGGTAAGCGCGCACGAGGAGGTGATGCTGCGGGAGGCGACTCTTCGTGGTGTAGGGCAGAAACCGCGCAATCACCTTCTTGGTCGTGAACCCGGCCATCACTGCCGCCTCTGCCAGGCTTTTGTCGGTAAGAGCTGTCTGGTGATCGATGAAATCCCAGTAGGAACCGCCGATTAGGCGGATGTTCGGCTGCAGGATCAGAACGCGACCACCAGGTTTCAGGATCGAGAACGTAACCCGCAACTGCTGCAGCACCGCTTCGGTCGATGGAAGGTGCTCCAGGTAGTTGCTGAAGAAAGCCAGGTCGAAGTGGTCGTTCGGGAGGACCTCGGCCAGGTCGAGCCCGCTGGCCGGCACGAAGTGCACATCTTTCGGCAGGGAGGCGCTGATATCCCGAATGTCAGTCGCCCAGCGCTCACCGGCTCGGATGTTGCGGATGAAATAGCCCAGGTCGCAAGCGATGTCTACGACGCGGGCGCCGGGTTCGATATAGCGCTGCAGGAAGCGCCCCAGCTCACGCCAGATCGCTTCCTTGCCAAGCTGCTCCTCATGGCTGAAGCGCTGTTCATAGACCTCCTTAAGGACGATCGGAGGTAGCTTGCCGTCCACGCCACCCTGAGCCTGGTCGGGTTCGTCCTTCATTCGCTTGATCGGAGTGGCCACCGTTTGTCAACGATAGCGCCCGTGCAAGGGGTCGCCTTAGCGGTAAATCAGGTTCGCGCCGAAGCGGGAGAAGCCAAGGCGCTCGTAAATACGCGCAGCCTCCTCATTGGCGGCGTCGAGAAAGACGAAATCTCCGCCATTCGCGAAATGCCGCCTCATGAGCTCAGATGTGATCGCCGCAGCAATGCCGCGGCGTCTCAGATCCTTGTGCGTGACGACTCCGACGATCTCGGCGGCGCCCTTCAGCGAGTGCGAGACGCCGGTTCCGGCGGGCTCCCATTCCAGCCACGCCAGGAGGAAGACGCTGTTCGGACGACCGATATCGGCGCGAAGCTTGTCGACCGGTTGCGGCGGTCGGTCGATCTCACCGCCATCGGTCCAGCGGATGGTCTGAAAGGCCTCCAGCTCTGCCGGAGTCGCTGCCGACGAGAGCTGGGTGAGGTGCACCTCTGCCGGCGTGGGGAAGGGCTTGAACGCATCGGGCCTGCAGGACATCAATGGATTTCGTTCCAGCAGCTTCAGGCCTGCGGCCTCGAGCCAGCCGCCAACTTTCGGAAAAACTGCTTCGTTGTACTCGATCTCGAGGGGGACCTTGTGCTTCTTGAGGGCCAAACGAAGCTTGGTGATAGCTTTGCTGGTCTCGCGCTCGGTCGCGCTTCCGTCGATGAGAGTCACCCAGCCCGTCGGTGAGCCTTCGCCCGCAGCGGACAGGACAGCCCGGAACGGGCCGATCGAAAGCACCTCGGCGCCGTCATCACGACCCTCGAGCGTGTCACGCTGCCATATCTGAAACCTGTCGCTGTCACTCATGAGGCTTTGCGCTCTGCCGCGAGACCCAATTCTGGCGCAACCATTTCGGGTTCGTTCGCAGCGGCGGCATTGAGGTTGGATGTTGCCGCCGGCGCCCGCCTTCCCCATCCTGAGCTGGCATGACTGCGCAGCCGACCGCCGCAAGCGCTGAGAATGCCTTCGCAAGGGATCTTTTTCATGGGTTGCCTGCGCGTTACGACGCTCTCGCCGAGGTGCTTTCTTTTGGCCAGAACGGGCGGTGGCGCCGAGAGCTGGTTGCGCGAGTCGTGTCGGGCCAACCGAAGCGAATCCTCGACGTCGCGACCGGCACTGCGGGAGTTGCGATTGCGCTCGCCAGGCGCACTGACGCGGAGGTGACAGGCATCGACATCAGCGAATCGATGCTGGCGCGAGGTCGCGAGCGCGCGCGTGCGGCGGGACTCGACGACCGGATCACACTCCAGGCGGGACGCGCCGAAGACCTGCCTTTCGCGAGCGACTCATTTGATGCCCTGAGTTTCACCTACCTCCTGCGCTACGTGCGCGATCCCGCAGCGACTTTGGCGGAGCTGGCGCGAGTCCTTCGCCCTGGCGGCACACTTGCAAGCCTCGATTTCTTTGTTCCGCCCAACGCTGCCTGGCGGGCAGCATGGTGGTTCTACACGCGCTCCATTCTTCCTTTGGCCGGCCTTGCCCTCGGAGGAGCCGAATGGTGGAGAGTAGGAAGGTTCCTCGGCCCCAACATCTCTACGTTCTATCGGGGCTGGCCTCAGGCGAGAATCGCCGAGGCGTGGGCGTCGGCCGGGATCGTCGATGTCGAGTACCGCGTGATGAGCGTCGGCGGCGGTTTTGTGATGTGGGGTCGCAAAAGTGCCTGAAACGCTGGCGCCCGCCTACTACGCCGCTCGGTCGGGCGGGTGGCGGCGTGACGTATGGGCAGTCCTCCATCCGCCGTACACCGCCTGGCACCTTTCGTACGTTCTCATCGGCGCAGCCCTGGCCCCCTCAGTCGATGGCGTGCGCCTTTCCGCAACCCTGCTGGCCTTCTTCTTCGCGGTCGGCATCTCTGCACACGCGCTCGATGAGCTCAAGGGGCGCCCTCTCGGGACCGAGCTGCCCGGCGCCGTCCTGACCACTGCTGCGGTACTCGGGTTGATCGTGGCCGTCGGCCTCGGCGTTGCGGGTGTGACACGGGTGGGCTTCGGGCTGCTTCCTTTCATTGCGGCTGGAGTCTTGTTCGTCTTCGCCTACAACCTGGAGCTGCTGGGCGGCAAGCTCCACGGCGACTTCTGGTTCGCGCTCTCATGGGGAGCGTTCCCAGTGCTTACCTCGTACTTCGCCCAGACCGGCCGCATCTCGGTCGGCGCCGTCGCTGCGGCAGCCGGCGCATATGCGCTGTCGTTCGGGCAGCGGAGCCTGAGCACTCCGGCTCGTCTCCTCCGCCGGCGCAGCCGATCTGTCACCGGCACCGTTACATTGTCCGACGGGTCGGCGGTGGAGCTGGACGAGCCGACCCTGCTGCGCCCGTTGGAGCAGGCCCTTCGAGCGTTCTCCTGGGGAGTGGTTGCGCTTGCGCTGGGGCTGACCGCATCGAAGGTTTTCTGACGCGGTATGCTGCGTCGTGTCAAATGAGCTCTCCTAGCCTGTCCCTCTCAAAGCCACTTCTGCGTGGCTGGTCTCACGGCGTGGCTGCGCTGGTCTCGGTGGCCGGGCTCGTGGCGCTAATCGTTGTCACGCGGAACGACCCCGCGAAGCTGGTCTCGATGGTCGTCTATGGGACCGGACTTGTCCTTCTGTTCGGCGTCAGCGCCACCTACCACATCTTCAACTGGCCGCCGAAAGTCAAGGACTGGCTGCGGCGAGCGGACCACGCCACGATCTTTGTTTTCATTGCGGCGACCTACACGCCTCTTGTCTTCAACGTGCTGGACGGCTGGTGGCGCACCGGTGTGCTCGTCGCGATCTGGATCTGCGCCGCGACCGGGGTGGCAGGGGCGGCGCCGTTCCTCCGCATTCCTCCACGCCCCCTGGCAGCTCTGTATCTCGCCATGGGCTGGTTGGCTGTCGTGGCGCTGGTCCCGCTTACCGCCGCGTTGGGCTGGGCGGCAGCCGCGTTGATGGCACTGGGTGGGCTGCAGTACTCCCTGGGGGCCGCCGCCTACGCGTTTAAGAGGCCGCGCCTGTGGCCGAGGGTGTTCGGCTATCACGAGCTGTTCCACGTCGCGGTGATCACCGCGAGCTTGACCTTCTACGTGCTCATCGTCCGCTACGCGGTGCCTTTTCACCGGACCTGACGGCGTCGCTAGATCGGGGGCACTCCGTGCTTGCGGTCAGGGCGTGCTGACAGTCGCGTTCCGTAAGCCTTGAAGCGTGCGATCAGGGCGTCGCGCAGGCGATCGGGCTCGACGACATCGTCAACTATCAAGTTGGCGGCGAGCTTGTAGAGGTCGATGTCCTCGCGGTACTCGTC
>DATLPO010000022.1:0-11295 GCA_035535675.1 Candidatus Limnocylindria bacterium | reverse complement strand
TGCCGGCCAGCTCCAACCGGTACCCGACGCCCCAAACGGTCTGGACGCTCGGGTCGGTGATTGCGGCGGCAGCGAGCTTCTCTCTCAGCTGCTGGACGTGGACGTCCACCGTCCGCGTGTAGCCGGGAAAGTCGTAACCCCACACGAGGTCGAGCAGTTCGCTGCGCTGGAAGACCCTGCCTGGATGCCGCGCCAGCAGGGCCAGCAGGTCGAACTCTTTGGGCCGGAGCTGGACTTTCGCCTCCCCATACCGGACCTCGTGGCGCTCGAGGTCCACCTCGAGCTTGCCCGCCCGGATCAGCTTGGGCGCGTCAGGCTCGATACGCGCCCGTCGCAGCAGCGCTTTGGCCCGGGCGACCAGCTCCTGGGGGTGGAACGGTTTGGTGAGGTAGTCGTCAGCGCCGACCTCGAGACCCACCACCTTGTCGGTGACCTCGTCCCTCGCGGTCAGCATGATGATCGGCACCTGGCTCTGCTTCCGGATCTCCTTGCAGATCGCCAGGCCGTCCGCGCCAGGCAGCATGATGTCGAGCACGACCAGGTCGGGTTTGACCTGCCCGAACCGAGCCAGCGCCTGAGACCCATCCCCCACTCCCTCCACCTCATAACCCTCGCGGGTGAGGTAGAGGCGGGCGAGCTCGACTATGTGGTCCTCGTCGTCAACCACCAACACCTTTGAAGTCATTGCCCTGCCCATCGCATCAAGAGATCACCATTCGATCACCCCGCTGTCGCAAAGGGATGATCGAAATGTAAATGCCCTGGGCGAGGTTAGCTCTTGGCCGCTACGCGTTTGCCAGTATCCGAGCGTAGAACGAGCTTGATCGGGTTGCCCGCTAGACCAAACCTGTCCCGAATCTTCTTCTCCAGGTATCGCCTGTATGAGAAGTGGAGCAGCCCGACGTCGTTGACGAACAGCACGATGGTTGGCGCTTCGGTCCCCGCCTGGGTCGCATAACCGACCTTCAAGCGCTTGCCCTTGAAGCTCGGAGGTGGATGCTCGTCAAGGGCGTCGCGCAGGAGCCGGTTGAGCTCGTTCGGTGGAATCTTGATGCGCCGCTGTCCCACCACGTCCAGAGCGATTGGCATCAGCGCCCTGATGCCCTCCTTGGTCTTGGCTGAAACTGGGACGATCGGAGCGTAAGGCGCGAATTTGAAATCCCTGAGAAGCTCCTTTTGCCAGTAAGCGGCCTTGCGCATCGCAGGCTCGACAAGGTCGATCTTGTTGACCACGATGACCAACCCCTTCCCCGCCTCTAGCGCGTAGCCCGCCACGTGCTGGTCCTGGGCGAGCACTCCGGTTGAAGCCTCGATCACGAGCAGCACCACATCGGCCCGCTCCATCGCATTGATGCCCCGCATCAGGCTGTAGCGCTCGAGGCGATCTCGGTGCGCCGACTTGCGCCTGATGCCCGCGGTATCGACTAGCACCACGGGGATGTTGTCGAAGATCAGCTCCGTATCGACAGGATCGCGCGTCGTGCCCGGCACATCGCTGACCAGCGCGCGCTCGTCCCCCAACAGCGTGTTCAACAATGAGGACTTGCCGACGTTCGGGCGGCCCATGATGGCAAGCCGATCGGCCTTCGAGTCGCTTGGCCCTTCCTCATCTGCCGGTGGCAGCATCTCGAGCACGCGGTCGAGAAAGTCGCCGACCCCGATGCCGTGCTGCGCCGACAGCAGATAGGGCGTCTCAAATCCCAGCTCGAGGATCTCGTGCGCGAAATGACGCTCGCTGGGTGAGTCCGCCTTGTTGGCTGCGACAAGGACCTTGCTGCCCGAACGTCGCAGCAATCCGGCGATGTCTCGGTCGACCGGCGTGAGGCCCTGGCGGACGTCGAGCAGTAACACAATCACATTGGCCTGATCGATGGCGACCTTGGTCTGAGCCTCTATCGCAGCCCGGGATTCGTCCTGCGCCGTGTCAAGGTCCAGGCCGGCTGTATCAACGACAGTGAACTCCCGTCCGCTCCACTCAGCGATCCCATAGAGCCGGTCGCGGGTGAGCCCCGACTGCGGGTCGACGATCGCCTTGCGCCAACCCAGGATCCGGTTGAAAAGGGTCGATTTCCCGACGTTGGGTCGGCCGACGATTGCGACGATCGGGCGAGCCACAACGTCAATTAGACGGGGTCGGAGACCCCAGCCACAGGACCGCAGCGGCAATTTCGCGAGCCGGGCGGCCACCTGCGGGAGTGGCCCGCGGCTTGGCGACCCCTCCTTCGCGCATGTTTTGAGTCACTCGGTCGCAGCTCACGGCTTGGCGCGATCCAAAGCGTGTCGATCAAAATGGGACCCTAGCAATGGCAAACGTCACTAGGGGGCATGGCCTCCTCGAAGGCTTTCTCGCTCGGCAAAGGACCATTCAAGCCCACAAGCTAATTGGGGCCGACCGGCATGAGGGACGACTCCTTGACATCGGCTGCGGCTCTTATCCACTGTTCCTTGTCAGGACCAACTTCGCCGAGAAATATGGTCTCGATCGTGTTCAAGTCAACATATCCGACGATGTCCGTGCACAGAACGTCACATTGATCGAGCATGACCTCACCTCAGGGCACGGGTTGCCCTTCTCCAATGATTTCTTCGACGTTGTGACGATGCTGGCAGTGTTCGAGCACGTGGATGCAAACCTAATCCAAGGCCTGGTGGACGAGGTTCGACGCGTGTTGCGACCGGGAGGTGTCTATGTGATGACGACCCCGTCTTACTGGACCGAGGGGCTCCTGAAGCTGCTTGCGAGACTCGGCATGGTGAGCCACGAAGAATTGGACGAGCACAAGCGCCAGTATCGGGAGTCCGATATTCGTTCGATTCTCGTTAAGGCCGGGTTCGGCAGTGCCCAGGTGCGGCTCGGTTACTTTGAGGCTGCTATGAACACCTGGGCCACAGCCGTCAAGTAATTTTGCATGTTCGTCGATTTGCGGCTACGCATACGGCCCGTGCCGCAGCACTAGGACCAGGGCGTTGACCACCGCGACGAGGACGATCAGTCCCTCGAGCGCCTGGCCCAGGTGGCGCCGCCGATCCTTCACGGCCGCGACCAGCCCAACGAGCACAACCATCAGGACCGGCACCAGCATGTAGCTGAGCCTGCTCGCGTAGTAGCCAAGCAGGTCGAGGAAGATCACCGAAAGTCCGAGAACGAGTAATGACGCGACAAGGGTGGCGACCTGCGCCGCCGCCACTCGGGTGCCGGTAGCGATCGCCGCCAGCCAGGCCAGTAGCGTCGCCATCGCGACCGAGGCCACCGTCGGCAACGTCGCCCAAAGTGTGAGAACAGTTACCGACCACCAGTAGCTGGCGAGCTGGCTCAGGCCTTGCGCGGCGGTCCTTGCGACCCAGACGAACTCCCAGTACTTCGTCGTCTCCAAGCTGTAGAAGGAGCCGGCGGCCACCAAGCACAGCCCAATCCAGGCCAGGTTCGGAAGGGCGAACCCTACACTGAGCGCGGCGGCGCCCAACACCGTCCGGGCCGCTGGCTGGTGTCGGGCGCTGAGCAGGAGCGCGACGCCGGCTCCGGCCCCCGCCAGAAGAAACGAGCCGTAGGCGAGCACGAGCGTGCCCACTCCGAGGCCGATTGCGCCGAGCACGAGTGGGCGTCGGAGGCGGGGATTAATGAGCACAGCCCGCGTGACCGCGACTGCGACCAGAGGCACGAGGAGGTTGAAGAGCTGCGAGTGCGGCGTCCAGAAGAAGGCCTTCATCACGTCGTCGAACGCCATCCAAACGGCGGTTGCCACGGCCGCAACCGGCACTTGCCCGAACGGTACGAGCCGGAGCAGCAACGCGATAGCAGCCGCGGCGATGCCCAGGTTGAGAAGGATGTAAGCGACGTATTCCCGCGTCCCCATTCCGTAAAGGCGGGCCACTGGCGTCGCGAGCACAGCCCGACCAACGGTGCGCGCCAGGCCGGCGGCGATGACAATCTCCAGTGGGCGGGTCTGCCGTACGTTGTTTGCCGCCAGCAGCCGACGAGGATGCTCCGCGTCGCGGACGAACTGGTTCGAGTCGCAGTTGCGGGCGTACCCGAGGCCTCCCCCGAGATAGACAGGGGTGGCGCAGAGCAGTTTCGATTCGAGTGGCGAGGCGAGGAACGCATGCGCGGCGACGAGAGCGATACCCAGCCCGAGCCCGACCGCAACCAGCGCCGTCGCAGGCCGAGGCACCAGAAGGGCTCGACCCTCAGACGCCGGCCGACGCCAAGTCGCGAATGCCAGCGCCGTCAACATGGCCCACACGGCGCACACCACGAACGGGGGCGGCAGGGCGGGCATGAAACCTGCGGGCGGACAGCCCTCGCCGACCGGGCATACCAGCGGTTGCGCGACCGATGCCAGGATCGAGGCGAGCGCTAGCGCCGTCACGACAGCGATGAACGCGATCCGCTGGCGGCTCAGACGAGGACCCTCAGTATCCAGCCGTCGATCCGCTGCATCCGCACGAGCCTAACCGTTCGGCGGTGTTACCGAGGCAGTATGTCGACCGGCTCCTCGATCCTCTCCCGCGTGTTCCACGAACTTCGAGTGAAGGCCCTTCCCTCTTTCACCCGGCCTTTCATGCACGAGACGATCAGGCAGTAGTAGTCGGGCCATGTCTGCTCGTCAACTAGACGGGGTCGGAGCCCTCAGCCACAGGACCGCGCCGGCCACTGCGCACAAAACAGCGCCAAAACCGAGAGCTGCCACCGGGCTCACGAACGTCCAAAGTGCTCCGGCGGTCACGCTCGCTGCGAGGTCGGCCGCCCCATTGATCCCATTGAGGAAACCGAACGCTGTGCCAAGCCGTTGCTCCTCGACAAGTGAGCTAGTGAGCGAGCCTTCGACCGAGCTGACGATCGGGGCCTGTGTCCCAACGAGCAGCGCCATCAGCGCCAGGGCGAACCAGCCATGCCCCGCGAGCCCCACGACGCAAGCGCCGGCAAACGTGAGATAGGCCGCTGCAAGGACGGGAGCCTTTCCGACCTTGTCAGCCAGCCACCCGGCCGGGAAAGAGACCGCTGCTCCGACCGCGTTGTGCGCCAGGTAGAAACCGACGGCGGCCGCCAGCGAGGCTGCCTCGCTCAGCTCTGGTTGCATCATCTGCGCAGCGCGCAATGTGAAGAAGGCTGTGGCGAAGTTGCCGGCGCCGAAGATCGCGACCGGGAGCATCAGGCGCCAGAAGGCGGGCGGCATCGGCACCCTCAGCGAAACAGGCTCGGCACGCTGCCGCCGAGGGTCCCGCGTGACGAGCGCGAACAGCGCCACGCAGAGCACACCCGGCACCAACGCCCACAAGAAGATGGTTCGGAAGCCATGGCCGGTGGCCAGCAGCAGGAACGCCGCAGCTGGTCCGATGAGGGCACCCGCTGTGTCCAGCGCTTCGTGGAAGCCGAAGGCCTTTCCGAGGTCTTTCTTATCGACCGAGCCCGCGAGCATCGCTGAGCGGATCGGCTGGCGCAGGCCGCGACCCATCCACGCGATGGCCCGCGCGACGAGGACCTGCGGCCAGCTGCCCACCACCGTCATCAAGCCGAGAGCGAACACTGTGGCTCCATAACCGCCGACCGCCAGCCTCTTGCGCCAGCCGATGCGGTCGCTGTACCAGCCGCTCCAGAGCTTGACCAGCGCTGACGAACCGTCGGCTACTCCCTCGATCACGCCCACCGCGATCACTGGTGCGCCAAGCCCCGCCGTGATGAACAGGGGTAGAACCGCGAAGACCATCTCGTAGTTCGCGTCGGCCGCGAGGTCGGCGATGCCGATGCCGACAACGTTTCGATTGAGCCACTTGACGCCCTGGCGAGGCGGGGCGTCAGTCGGCGTGTTCAGACGACCTCTAACGGCTCTGGCACGAACGGCCCGCCATCTGCGTCGGCAACGAAAGCGTTCGCGTCGACTGGCTTGCCTTTCTCGACCGAGACAATCAGATAGACGTAGCCGGACCACGCGCGTTCGGTGTCGAAACGCGACGCTTGGGCTGGATGGTCGGGGTGTGAGTGGTAGTAGCCGACTATGTCCTGTCCTGCGGAGTCCGCCTCGCGCTGGATTCGTATGTGGTCGCGCGGGTCGATCTCATATCGGTCTTGCGAACGCTCGACGATGATGTTGCGCGCTCGCTTCGCATCAGTGGCCATTCGCTCGCCTCGCGGCCCGACGAGCACGCCGCAGATCTCGTTCGGATAGCCCTCCGAGCCGTGGGCCTCGATCGCTTCGAATGCTGCCCGGCTGATCTTCATCTGGCTTTCGAGCCGTAAAGGCCTGTCGAGATGTACCTGTCACCCGAGTCCGGGAATACGGTCACGACCACTCCTTCTCGGACCGTCTCGGCCAGTCGCCTCACCGCCCACAGCGCTGCCCCGCTGGAATGCCCGACCAGCAGCCCTTCCGTTCGTGCGACCTCGCGAGCGAGGTCGTATGCGGGCTCGGTCGGGCAGCCCCACACCTCGTCGGCGACGCTCGGGTCCCAGATCTTGGGCACGATCGCTGTCGGAAGGTGCTTCAGCCCCTCCAGACCGTGAAACGAGTCCTCGGGCTGCACTGCGATGGTGTGGATTGCCGCGTCCTGGTCCTTGAGGCGCCGCGCCGTGCCGACAAACGTCCCAGTCGTGCCAAGGCCTGCAACGAAATGGGTCACGCGACCTGACGTCTGTTCAAGGATTTCGATGGCAGTGCCGTCGTAGTGGGCCCGCACGTTGGCCGGGTTCGAGTACTGGTCGGGGTAGAAGTAGGCGTCAGGATCGGCGGCGACCAGCTCGCGAACCTTCAGGATCGCCCCGTCAGATCCTTCGAGCGGGTCGCTGTAGACGATCTCCGCTCCGTAGGCGACGACAAGGGCTTTGCGCTCGGCGCTCACGTTACCGGGCATCACCAGCTTCACTCGGTATCCCTTTGCCGCGCCGACCAGTGAGTAGGCGATCCCCGTGTTGCCCGACGTCGAGTCGATGATCGTTTTCTGGTGCGTGAGCGCTCCACTCCGCTCGCCGTCCTCGATCATCGACAGGGCGGCCCTGTCTTTCACAGAGCCTCCGGGGTTGAACCACTCAGCTTTGGCGTAGACCTCCAGCTTCGGAAAGTCGCGCTCGAACATGCGGATGCGCAAGAGCGGCGTGTTGCCGATCAGCCGAGTGATGCCCGCGGTCACAATGCCCTGCGCCATGTTCAGCAAAGGATAGGAACCCGGCGCCACCCCCTGCGCGGTCAGGCGATGAAGTGGATCGCGACCAGGCCGATCAAGGCGAAGACAGCGCCGACCGCATAACCGATGAGAGATCGCCTGTAGACCGAGCCGCCTTCCGGAGCAAGGATGTTGAGGATCGCCTTGCCGATCAGGAAACCGCCGCCCAGGATGGCGAGCGCAGACGAGTGCGTAACCACCCCGACCAGGAGCACAGCGCTCATCAGCAGCACCTCGATCAGCTGTAACAGGGTGTATGCCGACATCAAGAAAGGGCCTGGGCGAAATCGGCGACGATGTCCTCGGCGTCCTCGATTCCCACCGAGACGCGCACGGTTCCCGGCCCGACCCCGAGCATTGCACGCTCTTCGGGTGTCAGGCCGCGATGCGAGGTGATCTCCGGATAAGAGATCGTGGTCTCCACCCCTCCGAGGCTCGCGGCGAACGCCACCAGCTGGAAGCGCGACATCATCCTCTGCACCGCGTTTCTGCCGCCCTCGAGATCGAAAGCCATCATCCCGCCCGACCCCTGCGGCAGCAGTCGAGAGGCGACTGCGAAAGACGACGATCCCTCGAGGAGGGGGTGATGGATCTTCGTCACTGCAGGCATCGATTGCATCGCGCGAGCCAGGGCCAGGGAGTTGTCGCTGTGCCTGCGCATCCGCACGTCAAGGGTGCGCAAGCCACGCAGGGCCAGCCATGCGTCGAATGGGCCGAGCGTCGTTCCGGTGCGGCTCGAGCGCGCTCGGGCAGCGGTCATCAGCGATGCGCCGCCCACCACGACACCTGCGACAAGGTCGGAATGGCCGCCGAGGTACTTGGTAACGCTGTGCATCACCGCGGTGGCCCCAAGCTCCAGCGGCTTGCACAGCAGAGGAGTCGCGAACGTGTTGTCGACCAGCACCGGCACGCCGCGACCGCGCGCCAGCCCGACTAGCGCCTCGAGGTCGGGCACTCTGCACAGCGGGTTCGTGATCGTCTCGATCAGGACGAGACCCGCGGCGTCCATGGCGCGCCGTACAGCATCGAGGTCGTTGAGGTCGACGAACAGCGCCTCGTAGCCCGCCGGCTCGAGGTCCTGGCGCAGGAGCGCGAGCGTGCCGCCGTAAAGCTCCCGCGTCGCCAGGATGGTCACGGGCTTGGGCGCCAGCGCCAGGATCGCCACGTGCAGGGCCGCCATGCCCGATGCGGTGGCGACGCCCGCCTCCGCCCCTTCCAGCTCGGCCACCGCCTCCTCGAGCATCGTCCGGTTGCTGTTCGAGTTGCGCCCGTAGTAGTGACCCGGGCGCTCGCCACGCGCGACAGCGTCGTAGTCGTCGAGGTCCGTATAGACCTGGACCGCAGCCGGGCTCAGGTCGGGTGCGAGCGGGACCCCGCTTTGGGCGCCCCCTGGACCCGCGCCGACCTTGCCGCCACGACCGGCGTGCACCGCCCGAGACGCCTGCTTCACGGCAGGGCCGAGGCCTGCGCGTAGTACGCGCCAGCGCCGAGCTCGTGCTCGATCGCGAGCAGGCGGTTGTACTTCGCAACGCGCTCGGCCCGTGCCGGAGCGCCAGTTTTGATCATGCCGACGCCGGTCGCGACCACCAGGTCGGCGATCGTCGTGTCCTCGGTCTCTCCAGAACGATGCGAGATGACGGCGGAGTAGCGCGCGGTGCGTGCTGTATCGATCGCCTGCAGGGTCTCGCTGAGCGTCCCGATCTGGTTGACCTTGATTAGGATCGAGTTGGCAACGCCTTTCTCGATTCCCTCCGACAGCCGCTCGACGTTGGTCACAAACAGGTCGTCGCCAACCAGCTGGATTCTGTCTCCGAGGCGCTCAGTCAAGAGCTTCCATCCCGCCCAGTCGTCCTCGGCCATTCCGTCCTCGATGCTGACGATCGGATAGCGCTTGGTCCACGCCTCGTAAAGGTCCACCAGCTCTGCGGCGCTCAGCGTTCGCCCCTCGCCGGCCAGGTTGTAGGTCCCGTTGTTGAAGAACTCGCTGGCCGCCGGGTCGAGTGCGATCGCGACCTCCTCCCCCGGCCGGTAGCCGGCGGCAACGATGGCGTCCACGATCAGCTTGAGCGCCTCCTCGTTGGAGGTCAGGTTCGGCGCGAAGCCTCCCTCATCGCCGACGCCCGTGGCGAACTTCTGCTTTTTCAGGACGCCCTTCAGGGCGTGATACACCTCGGAGACCGCACGGATCGCCTCGGTGAACGATGGAGCTCCCACCGGGCAGACCATGAACTCCTGCAGGTCGACCGAGGTGTCGGCATGTGCTCCTCCATTGAGGATGTTCGCCATCGGCAGCGGCAGGAGGTGGGCCTGAGCCCCGCCGAGATACCTGTACAGCGGGGTCTCCATGGCATCCGCGGCCGCGCGGGCGCCGGCCAGGGAGACGCCGAGGATAGCGTTGGCGCCGAGTCGCGACTTGTCACGCGTCCCGTCGAGAGCGATCAACGTCGCGTCGAAGGCCGCCTGGTCGGAGATGTCCATGCCGACGACCTTCTCGGCGATCTCGTTTTCCACGTTCCAGACCGCCTTCTGGACTCCCTTGCCCCCGTAGCGCGAAGGATCGCCGTCGCGCAGCTCCACCGCTTCGTGTTTGCCGGTGGACGCGCCGGAGGGGACGATCGCCGTGCCGCTGCCCGACTCGGTGTAAGCGGTTACGGAGACGGTTGGGTTTCCGCGTGAATCGAGAACCTCCAGCGCGGAGAGTCCCGTGAGGCGAACCACGACCGAGAAAGTCTAGGGGAGCCCTACGTTCAGGACGGCTGTACCGGCCACAGGGTGAGTCGAGGATGAACGCTGAACCCGTAATTCAGCAGCACAGTGGCGTCTGCGGTGGAGAACCCTGTCGCGTTCAGGACGACTGCTATGAGGTGTCTCCCGTTGCGTGTGGCGGTGGCCAGCATGCAACCGCCCGCGTCGTCGGTGAGGCCGGTCTTGAGGCCGGTGGCACCGGGATAGGTCCACAGCAGCCGGTTCAGGTTGTGAGGGTAGAAAGCCTTGTGCGTGGAGGAGGCTGCGATCGCAACGTCCTTGGTGGCGGCAATCGCCGCCAGCTCGGGGTAGTACTTGCCCACGTAGGCGGCGACATGGGCGAGATCGTGGGCGGACATCCCGTGGCCGGGCGCGTCGAGCCCGCTTGGGTTGACGAAGTGGCTTGCATTGAGGCCGATGCTGGCGGCCTTCTGGTTCATCTGGCGGATGAACCGTTCGCGCGGGACGATCCCGCGGGCGAGCGCTTCCGCGGCATCGTTGCCCGAGTCGAGGAAGAGGCCGTCCAGCAGTTGCCGCACCGTGAGGCGCTCGCCGGGCGAGAGGCCCATGACGCTTGGCGTGATCTGGGTCGCCGCCCTGGCGACCTGGACTGCATAGTCGAGCGATCCGGCGTCATCCACCGCGACCATAGCCGTGACGAGCTTGGTGAGGCTGGCAGGCGCGCGCGTGGTTTCCGCATCTCGCTGCCACAGGACCAGCCTTGAGTCCAGGTCGACGAGGTATGCGGCTTGACCGTGGATCGGGAGGTTGGGCTGTGGGTTGCTCGCCAGCCAGAGGTTCGAGAAATCGAAGTGGTCGTATTCGGCCGCGGAGGGCGCGCTGGCACTCTTCGAGTCGAAGGAGACGACCTGGTGCTTGATCGCGGCGAAGCTGCTCGTCACCCCGCCCCCGACGATCAGGGCGGTGGCGATGAGAAATGTGACTCGATCACGGCGCCTCCGCTGACGCCCGCGTGTCCGTGGGTTTCCGCCTAGTGGAACGTAAGCTGCGACGTTGGGACCCCCTGGGATTAAGTTGCCGAGATTCTAAACCACTAGCGGGGAGGACAAAACTTAAGCACCTCCCCTCCGGCGCTTCGCGCCACCTCCCCGGCAAGCGGGGAGGCGAACCTTAACCTAAGCCGGCGCGCACTCCCCTACCCCGGTACCCCCCGCTCCCCATGGGGGTGGGGCGTGTTGCGGGGCGCAGATTGGGGCTGGCGGCATTCTTGGGATTGGGGACGTGGTCGGTTGCTTCAAGCGTGCCGCCAGCTGGTCGCTTGCCGCCTCCATCGTCGTCAGCGCGATCGCATTGTCCTTCGCGTTCATGAAGATCGGCTGGCCGTAGTCGTAGCTGCGCACCGCCACCCAGTTCGCCGCCACCAGCTTGGTGCCA
>DATLPO010000021.1:0-7204 GCA_035535675.1 Candidatus Limnocylindria bacterium | reverse complement strand
GGTGGTGACGATATCGTCGCGATGGCTCGGCGTTCGGTGCGGCAGCAGCGCGCTCTTCAGGACTTGCCACATGTCAAGGCTCTTGATCCTCTGTGCGGCCCAATCAGCTGACAGCTCCGTGGTGCTGATCCCCCATACCTTCTCCGTGTACGTCTTGAAAAAGATGCTGTAGAGGCGCCACCCGAACTGGTTGCGCACCCAGTCTTCAAAGCTGCGGGGGTGAGGAATTGGAAAGACGCGCGCGCGAGCGTAGCTGGCCATGCACCTGATGGTCTCCAACAGGCCAAGGTTCCACAGGGCGTTTGCCGCCTTGAGCGGATAGGCGAAGAACTTTCCCCTGTAGTAGATGCGCGACAGCCGATCCCGGGTGAGCATCTCGGAGCCGAGGATCTCAGTCCATAGGTCCTCGACCTCCTGGTTCTTGGAGAAGAAACGGTGCCCGCCGATGTCGAAGCGGTATCCCTTGTGCTCGACAGTGCGTGCCAGCCCGCCGACGTAGCTGGGGTCCTTCTCGACCACCGTGATCGGAACCTCGTGCTTCATGAGCTCGTACGCGGCTGTGAGACCGGCCGGTCCGGCGCCCATGATCACGACATGCCTGCGATCGTCAACCGTCGTCAAAGTACCCACAGGGTATCAACGGGTCCGACGGTGTTCCGGTTCAGAACCTGCGAGCCGGACCGCTTCCGGCCGGCGGTCAGTTGATCGGGCCCTTGCTCCGGACCTCGTCGACCTTGACCAGCGCATCCCGGAGGCCCTGGATCCAGTCGGCCTGGTGCATGCCGACGAGCCTCACGCACCAGGCGAGGGCGTCGCTCCGGCTGCGCGCCACTCCCCCGGCCACGAGCGTGTCAAGGATCGACCGCTCCGACATTCGCAGGCGGGTCATGACGGGCACGCTGAGGGTGGTGAACACCTTGGTCTCGTCCCCGCATCGGGCGCCCCAGGCCACCTTTCGCTGAAAATGGCGCTCAGCCTCGCGGGCGATCTTGACGCGCTCCTCTCGGGTCTCCTCACGGAAGCGGTCGATTCGCGCCAACCGGGCCGCCGACCGCCCTTCGGGAGCCGTGCCTCTGGCCAGCTCGACGTCCGGGAGCGTGCCGACCACCAGTACCTCGTCCCCGTCCGCCGTGACCTCGGGCGGCCCGGCGAACCATGTCTTGGGCAGCCGACTCCCAAACCAGGTGCGGAAATCCTCAGCCATCGATTACATCATTACCCCCACGCCTCCGGAACGCAACCTTGGCCGGGCTGACCTAAGCCGCGACCTCCTGCGGCTTGGGGCCCAAGAGGGTCAGGGAGTCCACGACCACCTCCGTCCGGTAGTGCTTCAGTCCGGCACTGTCGACCCACGAGGTCGTCTTCAAGCGGCCGTCCGCGTACATCAGCCGCCCCTTGCGCAAATACTGTCCGGCGAACTCTGCCCGCTTGCCGAAGACCACCATGTGGTGGAACTCGGTCTCCTCCTTGCTATTTCCGTCGTCATCCTTCCCCGCGTACGTGTTGGTGGCGAGCACGAGCTTGGCGACGTATGTGCCTTTGGGTGTCGCCTTCACATCAGGGTCTGCCGCCAGGTTGCCGACCAGGATCACCTTGTTGACCAATTCCGATCACCTCCGTTGAATTGAGCGCAGCGTAGGTCGGACGGCCGGCGCCGCATACCCCGCTTGTTAAGACGCAAGCCACAACACAGGGTCGACAGACCGGCCGTCGACCTGGACCTCGAAGTGCAGGTGGGCGCCGGTCGACAAGCCTGAGGATCCGACCTTCCCAACGACCTCGCCCGCATGGACCCGCTCATCGGGCGACACCGTCACCTCGGAGAGGTGGCAGTACAGGGCCCTGACGTGGCCGTCGGCTGCGACAACCACGTATAGTCCCGCGCCCCCTGGATCGAATCCGACGCTGACTTTGCCCCCGGCGGCAGCGTGGACCAGGGTACCTTTAGGCGCCGCCAGGTCGACCCCTGTGTGTATGTGGCGGCTCGGACAGTAGGGATCGAATGGTTCGACGACCAGGCTCGAGCAGCCGAACGGTTGGGTCATGATGGCGCCGGCGACGATGGCGCTGAGGGTGAGCCTCTCGTGACTCGGCACGCGCGATGCACCGACAACCCAGATCAGGGCCGCCGCAGAACAAACCGCGGCAATGCGAATCATGCTGATCACCCAGCGTGTGCAGCAATGTGCTGCAGACCGCGAAGACCTGCGGTCAACGCCGACTCGAGCTTGTGTGCGGTCTTCTCCGCGCTCCCCAGCGCTCCAGGCACCTTGAACACGATCAACAGAGATGCCAGCGCGAAGAGGTGATGGACGGGAGTGTGGCCGCCATTCTCGAGGGCGAACCCGATGCCAAGCACGAAGAGCTGCGTAGGTTGCATAAGGAGGTTGGTCAGGAACAAGGCGGTCCAATGCTTGGCCAGGTGGTGCGTGTCGGGAAGTGTGAACAGAAGGCCTGCAAGGGGCGCCGTGATGGCAAGAGCGATGAGGATTGCGTAGCGAACCAGGTAGGCGACTGCCAGGATGTCGTAGCCCACCACCAGGGCGCCGGTGGTGATGATCTGCCAGACGCCGTGCGTCTGGTCGAGATTGAAGTTGCTCCACCAGGTCTTCCAGTCCGGGATGGTCCCGAAGCTCTGAATCGTGTCGCACACCACATTGCTTGCGTTGACCACCAGCTGGAAAAGAGGCAACGCAAAGTTGATGAGGACTGTCCCCATCAACAGTCGGGGAAGCATGATGCGCGCGGCGTACTGGGCGCGGACCCCGCCGCCCCACATGATCCGGTACGAAGCCCAGACCACGACGAGAACGAGACCCGCGTCCGCCACCACCTGCACTGAAGGCTCGAAGTGATGGATTGTCACGTTGGTGGTGAAGTCCCGACCGGTTTCGAAGTCCGTGGTGCGGAGGATGAACCCAAACCACACCTTGAGGAGCAGACCGAGGCTGTCGTCAAGAAGAGTCGCGATTATCTGCTCGGGATGAACGAGCGGCCACAACAAGCCGTTCAGCCTGCCGATGGCTTCGAGCAGAGACTTCACATAGTCGGGAAAATCCACCGGTTCAATGGGCGGAAGGAGGCACCGAGCTGGTCAGGATGCCGACCAGCGAACCCGCCACCTCGACTCCGATGGTGCCTACTACGATGCGCTGGATCCACTGCTTCGCTTCCAGAGCAGACTTGGCCTCAACAGCGGTGATCTTCCATAGGAACGCGAATATGAAGGCCAAGGCGCCGATGGACCCGACCAGCGCCTGACCGATGTGTGTCCACGTCAGGATCAGATCAAGAATCGGCGCGACGTTTGGTTGCGCTGCAAGAAAAACCATGCGAGCCTCCCGGAGTTTTGTGGCCGCAGGCTAGAACGCTGGGAACGGCGATGGAACCCTGGCTGTTAATCGCGCGAGCTCACGCGCTTCTCCACTCCGTCCAACAACATGTCAATCGCGGAGGCGGATTCGCCTCTCGGAGGGCGATGCGTTTCAACTGAAGCAGCGGGCTGGGCTGTTGCCTTGTCGTCGAGGTTCACCTGCACCGCTCCGCCGCTGATGCGCAGCTCGTACCTGTCAGGAGATGCAGACGCGCGGGCGCTTTCCCAATGAACGTCAGTGATCACAGCCTTGACGGAAAAGGTGTCGAGCTTCACACGAAGCGCGCCGCTGCTGATTTCCGCGATAACAGCGACGTTCGGCAGCATGTGCAAGTTGACCCCCACCACACCTCCCGATACGACTATGGGCACCACGCCTCGCGGGCGCGGCAGAAAGCACTCAACCTTCGCTGCGCCGCTATCGAGCTTGATCTCTCGCACGTCGAGGCCACCCACATCAAGCACTGTGTTCCAGGTCGGCCCTTGTATCTGAAACCGCCATGCGCGGCGAGGGTTGAGCTCGATGTCGCCACGGCCCACACCTCGGAGACGCCGCACCTTCACTGTCTCACCGCGCACGATCGCGGGAGCGGCGGCGCCCGGATCATGTGGAACCCTGATCAAGGTCTCCATTTCGGCGCCGTGTCGCAGGACGACGCCGCGGGAGCCAGAATCGACTGCGATCGAGGCCATGCCGCCCGATTCAGGCATCATCGGATCACCGGTCGTCGCCCGGCTGCCGATCACCTGCATCATCACCATGAGGGCCACCTCCGCGGCCTCGGAACCGTGCAGGCCGGCATCGAGCAGCCGGTGCTTGAGATGCGCGTAGGGCAGGCTGCGCGGGAGAGCGTCGGGCACCTCGAGAAGGATGCGATCGGCATCCCGTCGTGAGCCGACGGCGGTCTCCAGCGCCAGCGCCGTGTCCAGCACTGCCGGGCGCCAAGTACCAGCTCGGTCGACTGGCACGCCATCAAGGATCGAGCCGGCCAGCAGCTCGAGAAGCTCGCGGCGGTCCCGAACGTGCCAGTAAAGCGAAGCTGCCTTGACATGCAAGCGGTCGGCGAGCGCGCGCATCGAGAGCGCTTCAAGGCCCTCTTCATTGACAAGGCCGAGCGCGGCCGAGACGAGGCCGGCTCGGCTCAGCCCAGGCCGAGCTTCCTCACCGTCGGTCGACACGGCACTCTCCTTCACGCTTGCAACCCTACCACCGTTAGGGGTAGTATGCCTGCCTACCTAACACCGTTAGGGTCATGCTTGGAGGTGGGCGATGCAGCTGGCTGAAAGACGGCGATGGCGGTTCAAAGGGCCGGAGATGGAAGGAGTGGTGGCGCGCTGGTATGCCGGGATTCGCAATTCGGGCAGCCAGGTTGCGGAGTACCGGAAGCAGGCGGCGCGTCTAACTGCCGATCTAGCGGCGGGCGCGGCTGTATTGGAGGTGGCTCCCGGTCCGGGGTACCTCGCAATCGAGATGGCGCGAAACGGCCGGATTCACGTAACGGGTTTGGATATCAGCAGAACGTTCGTGGAGATCGCTGGCGCAAACGCCGTCAAGGAAGGGGTCGGCGCCGACTTCCGCCAGGGCGATGCAGCCCAGATGCCTTTCGGCACGGAGTCGTTCGACCTCGTGGTCTGCCAGGCAGCCTTCAAGAACTTCACACAGCCACGAAGCGCTCTCGCCGAGATGCACAGGGTCCTTCGCACGGGTGGAACGGCGGTGATCCAGGACATGAGCAGCGACGCCTCCCATGCCGACATCGAGCAGGAGGTGAGGCAGATGGAGCTCGGCCGGCTGAGCTCGTTCATGACGAAGGCGACGTTGGAGATGCTCCGGCGCCGCGCCTACTCGCCGGCTCGTTTCGCAGGTCTCGTCGCCGAGAGCCCCTTTCTGACGTGCGACATCCAGAAGGAAGGGATCGGGCTCGAGGTGCGGCTCGTCAAGCGGAAGCCCGCCTGAAAGAGAGGCGGATCGGTTCGGTCTTAATCTTGTCGGGTGGCCAAGAAGCTCGCCGAGTACGAGGCGAAGCGCGATTTCAAGAACACACCGGAACCCGGCGCCAAAGTCCCCCGAAAGGAGGCCAAGGCGCCGCGGTTCGTCGTCCAGGAGCACCACGCGCGCAGGCTGCACTGGGATTTCCGGCTCGAGCGCGACGGGGTGCTGGTTTCCTGGGCGGTGCCGAAAGGGGTTCCGCCCGACCCCAAGAAAAATCACCTCGCCGTCCATGTCGAAGACCATCCGCTCGAATACATCAACTTCGCGGGTGAGATCCCTGCAGGCAACTACGGTGCGGGCAGCGTCTCGATCTGGGACTCAGGAACTTACACTCCCGAAAAATTCTCCGATCGCGAGGTGATGGTCGTCCTCCACGGCAAGCGGTTGCAGGGTCGCTACGTGTTGTTCAGGACGAACGGCGAGAACTGGATGATCCACCGGATGGATCCGCCTCAGGATCCAGGGCGCAAGCCGATGCCGGACCACATCGAGCCGATGATGGCGAAGCTCGGCGCAGCGATCCCAAAGCCTGACGCCGCCTGGGGTTTTGAGTTCAAGTGGGACGGCATCCGCGCGCTCGCTTACGTCGAAGGTGGGACCGTACGACTCATGAGTCGAAGCGGCGAGAACATCACGCCCCGCTATCCGGAGATCCACGCGATGGGCCGGGCGATCGGCTCGAGTGAGGTGATCCTCGACGGGGAAGTCGTCGCCCTCGACGACAAGGGACGGCCGAGCTTCGAAGAGATCCAGCAGCGCATGGGACTCACCTCTGAGTCGGAGGTGCGCAGGAAGATGAAGGTCGTTCCGGTCACCTACATGCTGTTCGACCTCCTGTGGCAGGACGGCCATTCGCTGCTCACGGAGCCGTACACAGAGCGGCGGCGTCTCCTGGCCGCGCTCAAGCTGGCGGGTGCGTCATGGCAGACGCCGCCCTACGAGAAAGGTGGTGGCCAGGCGATGCTCGAGGCGAGCGCAAAGGGGGGGCTCGAAGGCGTGATGGCGAAAAAGCTTGACTCGCATTACGAGCCTGGCCGTCGCAGCGGCGTCTGGGTCAAAGTGAAGAACCACAACCGGCAGGAGCTGGTGATCGGCGGGTGGCTGGAAGGAGAAGGCAAGCGGCGCGGCTATCCGGGTGCGCTGCTGGTGGGCTACTACGACAAGGAGAAGTTCGTATACGCCGGCAAGGTGGGGACCGGCTTCACCGACGCGATGCTGGAGAAGCTGGCCAAGCTTTTGAAGCCGTTGGAACAGGACAAAAGCTCGTTCCACGTGGGAGCTCCTCCAAGGGCAGCTCATTACGTGAAACCCAAGCTCGTGGCAGAGTTCGAGTTCGTGGAATGGACGAGATCCGGCCAACTTCGCGCTCCAGCGTTCAAGGGCTTGCGTGCCGACAAGCCGGCTCGCAAAGTGGTGCGCGAAGGTGGCTAAGGAAACTGCTGTCGAGGTCAAGATCGAGGATCGCACCCTCAAGCTGACCAACCTCGAAAAAATTCTCTATCCCGAGGTGGGGTTCACCAAGGCGCAGGTCATCGATTACTACACACGTATCGCGGGGGCCATCCTCCCCCACACGCGCGACCACCCGCTGACCCTGAAGCGCTATCCGAACGGTGTCGACGCCGAGTTCTTCTATGAGAAGAACTGCCCCAAGCACCGTCCGCCGTGGGTTGAGACAGCCACCGTGTGGAGCGGAGGCAACAACCGCGACATGTATTACTGCCTTTGTCAGGACCTGCCGACTCTGGTGTGGCTCGCCCAAATTGCAACGCTCGAATTCCACACCTCGCTGTCGTACGCCTCCAACCTGCCCGAGCCGCGGACGATGGTCTTCGACC
>DATLPO010000020.1:0-29482 GCA_035535675.1 Candidatus Limnocylindria bacterium | reverse complement strand
CGTCGGGGCATTGTGCCGCTGGAAGACCCTGCGAACTCCAATACCGCCTATGCGCGTGTCAGGGTGCGGCACGAGATCCTGCCTGCTCTAGAGCGGGATCGGCCTGGTATCGGACGGCGCTTCTATGCTGCCGCCATGCAGGCCGCCACATTCCAAGAATCGATCGAAGATCAGGCGGACGCCGCGCTGCGAACCCGGCCCCTCAGCCGCTCCGCAGTCGCCGAGGCGTCGGAGCCCGTCGCCGCTGAGATGATGAGAATCCTGTACGCACAAGCGGGGGGAGAGCAGCCCGCCCTGTCGCGCAAGCATCTGCAATCGATGCTCAGGTTGGCCCAGCCGGGTCGGGGCGGCCGCGGGGTCGACCTACCTCGCGGCTTGCGGTTCCGTATCGTGGGGGAGACCATGGAGTTCGTGGCTTCCAAAACCAACCAGGTTTGGCGAGACCAAACCGGCTCGCGCCTCGAAATCACGCGCTGCTCAGGCTGCGACGATCGAGGGGCGGCGCACCTCAAAATTGGTTTGAATCTTCGTCTGGGCTTTCGCTCGCCGGGCTTGACCATGCGGCCACGTGGCGGTCGAGGAACGCGCAAGCTCCAGGACATTTTTGTTGACGCGCGGGTGCCGCGCGAAGAGCGCGACAGATGGCCGCTGGTTTTTGCCGGTGAAAGATTGGCGTGGGTTCCAGGCGTCGCAGTTGACGCTGAGCTCTCGAGCGCGCCGGGCGTGGTCGCGCAGCACGTTTCTGTGGTTCCCCCAACGTTCAGGAAGTCGAAAATTGCCGTGCTAGAATCCCCGCAAAGTCCCCCAGGAGAGCCGAGTTGAGCCGCTTCCCACGCTCCAGCCTGTTTTATTTCGCACTGGTCGTGCTGCTCGGCCTCGTGTTCTGGTTCACATGGCAGTCGATACAGGGTGGCCAAGGCGGCAACGACTGGACCTACTCACAACTCCTGGCCAACACCAAGACTGGTTCCGTCGTGTCGCTCGAGATCAACGGGCCCGACGGCATCGCCGTCGACACCTCAAAGAACAAACACAACGTGACGCTCCCCGAATGTTCGGGAGAGTGCAAGTTCGTTGACGATCTGGCAGCACAGGGCGTAGCCATCAAGTTCGACAAGAACAACGGCGGCAACTACCTCCTCAGCGTTCTGCTTCCGAACATCATCCTGGTCATCCTGATTGCGGCATTCATGTGGTGGGTGCTCCGCCAGACGCAGAGCGGCAACAATCAGGCCATCTCGTTCGGACGGTCGCGCGCGCGCCTGATCGCCGGCGACAAGCCCGCCATCACTTTCGCCGACGTCGCCGGAGTTGAAGAGGCAAAACAGGAGCTGACGGAGATCGTCGAGTTTCTCAAATATCCCGAGAAATTCGTCGCCCTCGGCGCTCGCATCCCGAAGGGAGTGCTGCTGGTCGGCCCTCCCGGCACTGGCAAGACGCTCCTCAGCAAGGCGGTGGCAGGCGAGGCCGGCGTGCCGTTCTTCTCGATCTCAGGCTCCGAGTTCGTCGAGATGTTCGTCGGCGTCGGCGCGAGCCGCGTGCGCGACCTGTTCGATCAGGCCAAGAAGAACTCACCCTGCATCGTGTTCGTCGACGAGATCGACGCAGTGGGGCGTCAGCGTGGCGCCGGCCTCGGCGGCGGCCACGACGAGCGCGAGCAGACGCTGAACCAGCTCCTGGTGGAGATGGACGGTTTCGATACCAATACGCACGTCATCGTGATTGCCGCAACCAACCGACCCGACGTGCTCGACCCGGCTCTCCTACGGCCTGGACGCTTCGACCGCCACGTGACTCTTGACCGACCCGACATCAAAGGCCGGCGAGCGATCCTGGATGTCCACGCGAGGAACAAGCCACTCGACTCGACTGTCGACCTCGACGTCCTCGCTCGCCAGACCCCCGGTTTCAGCGGCGCCGACCTGGCCAACCTGATCAACGAGGCCGCCATTCTTGCCGCGCGCGCCAACAAGAAGACGATCGGCATGGAGGAGCTCGAAGAGGCAATCGCGCGAGTGATCGCGGGCCCCGAGCGCAAGAGCCGCCGCATCTCGGACCACGAAAAGGAAGTCATCGCGTACCACGAGACAGGCCACGCTCTGGTCATGAAGGCGCTTCCGCATACCAACCCCGTGCATAAGGTTTCGATCATCTCTCGAGGCATGGCACTGGGCTGGACGCTCAGCCTGCCCGAAGAGGACAAGTACCTCATCTCGCGAGATGAGCTGATGGATGAGATCGCGGGCATCATGGGAGGCCGCGTGGCTGAGGAGATCGTGTTCGGCGATGTCACATCGGGGGCTGAGAACGACATTCAGAAAGCGACGCAGCTGGCCCGCCGCATGGTGACGCAGTGGGGCATGAGTGAAAAGCTCGGCACCGTGACGATGGGTCATAAGGAGGAGCTCGTGTTCCTGGGCCGGGACCTGGGCGAGCAGCGAAACTACTCGGAAGAGGTTGCAGCCGTGATCGACGAGGAAATCCGCAGCATCGTCAACCAGGGCTATCAGACCGCCAAGGTCATCCTCACGGCGCAGCGTCACAAGATGGATGCGGTGGTGGAGCGGCTGAAGATCGTCGAGACACTCGACGCGAAGGATCTCGACGAGATCCTGAACCGCGTGGCGCCGGAAGCCCCTGCGGCCGCGTCCTCGACAGCTTCTTAAGACGCCGTCCACCCCGCGGCTGATCGTCGCGGGCCGGGGCAACCTCGGCCGGAGCCTCGCGCGAGCTCTCCGCGCAGCAGGTCACCCGGTGCGCTCGGTGAGTGCGCGAACCGGCCTGGCTCAGGCGGTGCACACTCTCAAATCGTCAGCCCCAACGATCGTCTTCCTGACAGTCCCTGATAGCGCGGTCACGGGAGTCGCATCCAGGCTGGCGAGCGGTCCGCCAATCCCAGCCGTTGTCGCGTTCGTCCATGCGAGCGGCGCCCTCGAGCTGGGAGCGCTGGCGCCCTTGGCAGGGCTCCATCCTGTCGGCTCATTTCATCCGCTGAGGTCCTTCCCCGAGCCCGGCCCGCCTGATTCGTTCCGAAACATCGTCATCGCAGTGGATGCGACCAGCCCGTCCCTGCTGCGCGTACTCAACCGGCTGGCCCGCGACCTTGGCGCAAAGCCCAGGAGGGTGGAAGACAGCCAGCGGGCCCTCTATCACGCAGCCGCGGTCTTCGCGTCCAACTATGTGGTCGCCCTGGTCGGTGTGGCCATCGGCCTCCTCGAACAGTTGGGTTGGACAGAAAAGGATGCGATCAAGGGGTTGACCACGCTGGCCGATGGGGCGGTCGCCAACGTCGCCAAGCGGGGTTCGACCGCAGCTCTGACCGGCCCGATAAGGCGCGGAGATTCAGAGACGGTCCGTCGCCATCTTGCGGCCCTTGCCAAGGGGGGTCGCAGCACGCGGCGAATCGACCTTTATCGTATGCTCGGCGAAGTCGCGCTCGAGATCGCCAAAGAGGCTGGATTAGAGCCGGTGGCGGCCGGGCAAACGAGAAGGGCGCTGACCCGAAAAGTGGCAGCGACCCGAAGGAGATCTCGTCAATGACAACGGTCCTGGACGTCCAGAGATTCAAGGATGAAGGCCGTCGTTTCGCGATGCTCACCGCTTACGACTACCTGAGCGCCCAGATCCTCGACGAGGCGGGCATCCCGATTCTTTTGGTCGGTGACAGCCTCGGGATGGTCGTGCTCGGCTACCCGACCACGCTGCCGGTCACCCTCGACGAGATGATCCACCACGCGAAGGCGGTCGCCCGCGGGTCGCGGCAGGCCCTTCTGGTCGGCGATATGCCCTTCATGTCGTATCACGCTTCCACCGAGCAGGCGATAACCAGCGCCGGCCGGTTTCTGCAAGAGGGCGGCATGCACGCTGTCAAGGTCGAGGGCGGTGGACGGATCGTCGAGATCACGCGCCGCCTGACTGCGCTTGGCATTCCGGTCATGGGTCACCTGGGATTGACGCCTCAGTTCGTGCACCAGATGGGCGGATTCAAGGTGCAGGGCAAGAGCGAGGCGCAGGCCGCTCGCATCCTGGCCGACGCCAAGGATCTCGAGCAGGCCGGCGCGTTCAGCATCGTCCTCGAAGGCGTGCCCAACTCGTTGGCGGCCAGAGTCACCAAGGCTCTTCGCATCCCGACGATCGGGATCGGCGCGGGGCCTGGCACCGATGGCCAGGTGCTCGTTCTTCACGACATGCTCGGAATGACCACCGGCAAGGCGCCCAAGTTCGTAAAGCGCTACGCCAACCTTGCCGAAGAGATCGACAGGGCCGCGCGGCAGTTCGCCAGCGAGGTGGGAAGTGGGAGTTTCCCGGCTCCTGAGCACACCTACTCGGCCAATGGCGCAGCCCCGGAGTCCAAGGAAGCCAAAGACGAGGTCAAATACGGCACCAGCTAGCGCACCCCTCGTCCTCGATACCCCCGCGGCGATGCTCACGACCTCGCGCGGATGGCGGCGTGAAGGGCACACGATTGGCCTTGTCCCGACGATGGGTGCGCTGCACGCCGGCCACATGAGCCTCGTCGAGCGGGCCTGCCGTGAGAACTCGAGGGTCGTCGTCAGCATCTTTGTCAACCCGATCCAATTCGGGCCCAAAGAGGACCTCGATCGCTACCCAACCAGCCCGGAGCGCGACCTCGGGCTTCTGCAGCAAGCCGGGGTCGGCGCCGTCTACATGCCCACGGCCAAGGTCATGTACCCGCCTCAGGCGACCACGCGGATCAAAGTTTTCGGAGTCGGTGAGACGCTCGAGGGCGCGGCTCGGCCTGGCCACTTTGAGGGGGTTGCAACTGTGGTCGCCAAGCTCTTCAACGCCACCGAGCCCGACAGGGCTTACTTCGGCCAGAAGGATGCCCAACAGGTGGCGGTCGTCAAGCGCCTGGCCTTGGATCTAGACACCGGCGTCCAGATCTGCGTCGGCCGGACAGTCCGCGAGCCTGACGGCCTGGCGCTGAGTTCGCGCAACGCCTATCTCACACCCCAGGAGCGCCAATCGGCATCGTGCCTGAGCTTCGCTCTGGAACGTGCCGCGAGGGCGTACAAGGCAGGGGAGCGCGACTTCAAAGAGCTCAAGCGGGGGATCCAGGAGGTCTTGCAAGCCGAACCGCTGGCTAAAGTCGACTACCTCGACCTGGTCGACCCTGACACCTTCACACCCCCCGGCAGCCTTGCCGTCATGGCCGTCTGGATCGGAAAAACCCGCCTGATTGACAACCACGACCTGGCAACGCCTTTCTCGGGATAAATCGGGGTTCTGCGGTACAATTGCGGTTCTTACTGGCGGAGGCCGAGTTGACGACCAACACCACACCAATAAACCTTAGGGGGAATGCGCGTTGTCCAATGAGTCCGGTGCTGTCCTGACTGAACAAGAGGAGGCCACCGAAAGAGACTCATCCAACCCGATGACGATGGAGGACTACCTCCATTACGAATCGGAGGCCTTCAAGACTCCAAACCACGGAGACATCGTGGATGGAATCGTGGTACGCGTCGACGCCGACGAGGTCCTCGTCGACATCGGTGCGAAAGCCGAGGGTGTCATCTCCAGCAAGGAGCTGGGTCTCCGCGGCGAGGCAGACTCGGTCGGTCTCGAGCCCGGCGACCAGATCAAGGTCTACGTCCTCCAGCCTGAGAACGAGGAGGGCAACGTTGTCCTCAGCCTGCGGCGCGCCCGTGCGGAGACCACGTGGATTGTGGCTGCCGAAAAGCAGACCGACGGATCTGTCATCGAGGCGGACGTCAGGGAACAGAACAAGGGCGGCCTGATCGTCAACGTCCTGGGCCTCCGTGGCTTCCTGCCTTCGAGCCAGGTCGCACGCGCTTACGCAGGCAGCCTTGAGTCGCTGGTCGGGCAGCGGATCCCGGTCAAGATCCTCGAGGTCAACCGCAAGCGCAATCGGCTCATCGTCAGCCAGAAGGCGGCTGAGGACGAGGATCGCGCGCGCAAGCGCGAGGACCTGTTCAGCCGGCTGCTGACAGGCAGCACGGTCAAGGGAACGGTGTCGGGAATCACAAGCTATGGAGCGTTCGTCGACATCGGCGGCGCCGACGGGCTCATCCACATCTCAGAGCTCTCCTGGGACCGCGTGTCCAAGGTCACTGACGTGCTACAGCTGGGAGAGGAGGTCACCGTCAAGGTGATCAAGCTCGATCCGGAGCAGACGCGCATCTCGCTTTCGCTTCGGCAGCTCCAGCAGGACCCATGGGAGAAGCTGGTTCAGTCGATGCCGATCGGCTCGATCGTCGAGGGCCAGGTCACGAAAACCAAGAAGTACGGCGCTTTCCTGCAGATCATGGCCGGCATCGAAGGCCTACTCCATATCTCGGAACTCTCCTGGGATCACGTCGAGCGCACCGAGGACGTCCTCAAAGTGGGGGAGAACCTCCAGGTGAAGGTGATTGGGATCGACACCGCGCGGCGCAGGATCTCGCTCAGCCTGAAACAGCTTTCGGCTCCACCGGCCGGGCTTGCGGCAAGCCGGACGGACCGGCGGCCTGACGAGTACGAAGACGTGGAGGACGAGTCCTAGCCGGACTCGCCTATTCGGCCAGCCGCTTCAGCGCAGGGGCGTAATAAGGATCGATGGTGAGAGCCATCCGGTAGGCGGCGCGGGCCTCCGCCGCACGACCCAGGCGCTGCTCCGCATCGCCGATGTCCACGTAGAGCTGTGGATTGCTTTCGCCCAGGCGCCCGGCAAGGAGCATCTCGTCCAAGCTGCGCGACGAGGGTCCGGTCTGTACGAGGCTCTGGCCGAGCAGCCAGTGGTAGCGGCCCTGGAGCGGATCGGCCGCCACGGCAAGATCGAGCCTGCCGTTGTAGTACCAGACGTCAGCCAGGACAGGCAGGGCGCCGAACCAAACGACAGCGCCCACCACGGCCAAAGCCACAACCGAGCGGAAAGGTCTCCATGAGGGCAGCCACGCGCTTTCCCGTGTGGCGCGCACGCTGGCCTTCCCTTCGGCTGCCCGGACGGCGGACCATGCGGTGCCCGCCAGCAGCCAGAAGGCGCCGGTGGCCGGCGCCCAGTCGAAGTTGAAGAGGACAACGACGCTGAATCCGAGGCACCCAGCGGCAAGGGCTGCCACCGATTCCTGGAATCGCCATCGCCAGGTCCCGCGAAACAGGATGAAGAGGACCCATGCCAGCGCCGCCAGGCCCAGGACCCCCTGGGTTGCGGCGATGTCGAGCGGCCCCGAGTGGGCTCGGTCGACCTGGGGAGCCCAGTCACCGCTCAGGAACCTGCCGTATACAAGGCCCGTCGCGTCCTCGCCCCAGCCGGTGATCGGCCGCGCGGCGATCATGTGGATCGCATCCGACCACAGGTGAAGTCGTGCTGGTCCTGGGTCGTCGTTGAGAAGTCGCAGAGGTGAGAACAGGATGGCCAGCAGGGCAACCCCCACGACTAACGAACCGACAGCTCCAGCCGCGAGCGCGGTCCGTCCCTTGAGATTGAACACCACTAAGGCAAGGCAAGCTGCCAGCGCCCCCAACCCGCCGCTTCGAGAGGTGGTGGCGACGAGCGCCCCGGCCATCACAACGACGCCCAGCCACCACGCGACAAGGAATCGGCCACCGCGCAGGCCGCGGTCGACAGCGAGCGGAATGGCCATCGCGAGCAGGGCGCCGAGCAGGTTGGCATTGCCCAGGTTGCCATCGGGCCGGTAGTCGATGAGGTGATTGGACAGGAGAAGCTCCTGCCACAGCGCCTCAATGGATGCGATGGCGGTGCCCAGGACAAAAGCCGGGACGACTCGATCCCGTGCGCTCTTGTCGCGCAGCAGCCAGACCGATGCCGCGAAAAGGCCGAGGTAGGCCAGGCGGATGGGCAGCGACTCGTAGCGCGTATACGAGCCGACCAGGCTCACCGGCCAGCTGACCGAGAAGGCAAAGGCCAGGAGCGCAGCGCCGGCGGCGGCGGCCAGAGGCATACGAGCTGCACCCAGGCTGGGTCCCCCGGGCAGCAGGAAGGCGAGCCCGACGCCAAGGCCCGCGCCGGCGATGACGACAGCCGCGCGGGGCAGGATGTAGGAATCGACAGCAATGGGTATGAAGACTGTCGGCAGTGCCAGGGCGATCGCCGCGGGGAGGAAACCGCCGAGGCGCTCAAGAAGCGGCCTCATAGTGCCTCCACCAGGGAATTCCGCCGGTTGAGTTGTTCGTTATATTAGGGGCGAGGTACCAACCGGTACCCTAGCAACAGATCGAGGAGGTGCTGGCCCCACCCAAAGCCGTCGTAGTCCAGGGGGAAAACCGTGTATCCCTTTGAACGATTCACTGAGCGGGCTAAGAAAGTCCTGACGCTGGCTCAAGAAGAAGCAGAACGATCGCACCACAGCTATATCGGTACAGAGCATTTGCTCCTGGGTTTGCTGCGCGAGGGCGAGGGCCTGGCAGCCAAAGTTCTGAACAACCTTGGCGTCGAGATCGGCAAGGTTCGCCAGACCATCGAATCTGTGCTGGGCCGCAACGAGCGGATCATCATCCAGCAGATCATCCCGACCTCGCGCGTCAAGAAGGTGATCGAAATCTCCTTCGAGGAAGCGCGGCGCATGGGCCACAACTACGTTGGCACCGAGCACCTGCTGCTTGGACTCCTGATCGAGGGCGAAGGCATCGCGGCCCACGTGCTGGAGGATCTTGGCGCCACCCTGGAGAAGGTTCGCTCGGAGATCGAGCGACTCCTGCACGACTCGAGCGCCGAGACCGAGGCTGAGCCTGCTCCGAAGAAGCCGTCGAAGACACCGCTGCTGGACCAGTTCGGTCGCGATCTCACGGAGCTTGCCCGGCGCAACCAGCTCGATCCTGTCATCGGCCGCGAGCTGGAGATCGAGCGCGTCATCCAGATCCTCAGCCGGCGGACCAAGAACAATCCCGCCCTGATCGGCGAGCCTGGTGTCGGCAAGACGGCCATCGCGGAGGGCCTTGCGCAGCAGATCAACCTGGGCAATGTGCCGGAGTCGCTGCAGCACAAGCGAGTGCTCACGCTCGACATGGGCGCCCTCGTCGCGGGGACCAAGTACCGCGGTGAGTTTGAAGAGCGGCTGAAGAAGATCCTTGATGAGATCCGATCGAGCCGTGAGGTGGTCCTGTTCATCGATGAGCTGCACACATTGGTCGGCGCCGGTGCGGCCGAAGGCGCGATCGACGCCGCCAACATCCTCAAGCCGGCGCTTGCGCGCGGCGAGATCCAGTGCATCGGCGCGACAACGCTCAACGAGTACCGCAAGTACATCGAAAAGGACGCAGCGCTGGAGCGCCGCTTCCAGCCGGTGTTCGTCGACCAGCCGACGCTGGCAGAGACGATTGACATCCTCAACGGCGTCAAGTCCCTGTACGAGAAGCACCACCGGGTGACGATCACGGACTCGGCTGTTCACGCCGCAGCGGTGCTGAGCGACAGGTACGTCAGCGATCGTGCCCTACCTGACAAGGCGATCGACCTCATCGACGAGGCATCGGCGCGCGTCCGCATGAAGCTGACGACCACGCCTGACGACCTGAAGGAACTTCAGAAGGAGATCAAGAAGCACCGGACCGACCAGGACGAGTCGGTCAACAAGCAGGACTTCGAGGCGGCCGCCAGCGTGCGCGACAAGGTCAAGAAGCTGCAGGACAAGCTTGCGGTCAAGGAAGCCGCGTGGCGCGACAAGCTCGGGGAGACCGTCCCCGAAGTAAGCGAGGAACACATCGCTCAGATCGTGTCCGCGTGGACGGGCGTTCCCGTCTCTCGCCTCGTGGAGGAGGAGACCGCGCGGTTGCTGCGGATGGAGGAAGAGATCCACAAGCGGATGGTCGGCCAGGACGAGGCGATCATCACCGTGTCCCAGGCAGTGCGGCGCGCCCGCGCCGGCCTGAAAGATCCTCGGCGCCCGATCGGGTCGTTCATCTTCCTCGGACCTACCGGTATCGGAAAGACCGAGCTGGCGCGAGCGCTGGCCGAGTATCTGTTCGACTCCGAAGACGCGCTGATCAAGCTGGATATGTCGGAATTCATGGAGCGACACACGACCGCCCGGTTGGTGGGGTCGCCTCCAGGCTATGTCGGGTACGACGAGGGCGGTCAGCTGACGGAGGCCGTGCGCCGCAGGCCTTACTCGGTGATTCTTTTCGACGAGATCGAGAAGGCGCACCCCGAGGTCTTCAACATGCTGTTGCAGATCCTCGAGGATGGGCGGCTCAGCGACGCGAAGGGTAAGGTCGTCAACTTTGCCAACACCGTGATCATCATGACCTCGAACCTCGGCATCCGCGATGTCAACCAGGCAGGGACGTCCCTCGGCTTCCAGCCCGCTGTCGTGGATGAAGCCGACGAGGTCGAGCGCCGCCACAAGAACACCAAGGAAAAGATCGACGAGGAGCTGAAGCGGATGTTCCGCCCAGAGTTCTTGAACCGCGTTGACGCCGTGGTCGTCTTCAAGAGCCTGACCACTGGACAGATACGCCAGATCGTCGACCTACAGCTGAACAAGCTGAGCAAGCACCTGGTCGAGCAGCAGATAACCATCGAGGTCACGGATGCGGCCAAGGACCTCCTGTCAAAGGAGGGTTACGACCGAACCTATGGCGCTCGCCCGCTGCGGCGCGTGATCACGAGCAGGATCGAGGACCAGCTGTCGGAGCACCTCCTACGTGGAAAGATCTCTCGTGGCGACACGGTCCAGATCGACGTCGACGGCGAGGACAGCTTGAAGTTCACGCCTGTCAAACATCGCCACAAGGAGCCCGCCGGGGCCAAGCCCTAACCCACCTCAGTCGCGGCGTTAACACCCTGGGTTGTCAGTCAGGTTCGGCGTGCCTACGCTCCGCCGCGTAGGCGTGTTGGCGAGGGGGAGGGTCGCCGGCCGGGGAGGAGGGAGGGCCCGCGCCAGGTGTTTCCTGGGTCGGCGCGGCGGTTTCTGGCTAAGCCTTAAGCCAGCGCTCCAGGCCCGCCGTCAGCTTGGCGGGGGTTGTCTCGGTCTTGATGAGGTGATCCAGCACGCCGAGCTTTGCCGCGCGATCGCCGAGCTCGCGGCGGCTGTAGTTGGAAAGGATGACGACGCGCAGGCCTTTCGTTCTCGGGTCGGCACGCAACGCTTGCAGAACACCGATTCCATCCAGCTTGGGCAGGCGGATGTCCAGAAACATGATGTCGGGTAGGTCGCGAGTTGCCATCTGGACCGCGGTCTCCCCATCCGGGGCGACGTCGACTCGACAACCTTCCAGCTCGAGCTTCAGCTTGTACATCTGGGCGACGGACCCGTCGTCCTCGGCCAACAGCACCCGTATGGGATCTCGCTCGCCCTGAGAGCTACTGGCCAAGCGGCACCCTCAAGCAGTGAGCGTACGACAAGTTCGAATCGGAGCCGTACTCGATTGCATGCCGAACACCGGCATAGCGGACCTACACGCGACAATTGGTCGCGATGATCGGCCCCTCGCCGTTGCGCATGCGTCCCTTGGAGATCGGCGACCTCCTCGACGAGACCTTTCGGATGTACCGGCGGCATTTCTTTCTTTTTGCAGGCATCTCGGCAATCGTGTCAATCCCTGTCGCCGCCCTCTGGGCCTACATCTACTTCGCGGTGTTCGGCAGCATCGCTGCGCAGGCGGGCACCGGACAGCCTTTCGACATAAGCACGACCACTCTCGTCGGCGCGCTGGTGGTGGTTGTTATAGGCCTGCTGCTGGTCCCCTTCAACTACGGGGCTGTCGTTTATGCAGTCTGTGAATCAGCACAGGGCCGTCCTGTGACCCCGGCGGGCGTGCTGCGCGGCGTCACGCGTAAGTACTTCCAGATTTTCGGCTATGCGATGGCCATCGTCTTCATGGTGCTGCTGTTCTGCTTGCTGCCGCTGTGGATCTGGATCTGGGTCCTGTGGGTCGCGGTGCTGCCTGTGATGTTCATCGAGAACGTCGGCCTGATTGAGGCGATGAGCCGGAGCTGGCAGCTGGTCGAGGGCCGCTGGTGGCGGACCTTTCTGATTCTTCTGCTGGTTTTCATCCTCGTCTACGTGGTCCAAACAGCCCTTGGCGCCTTCATCGCAGGCGCCCAGCTGCTGGTCGAGGTCATCCTATCGTCAGTCGCGACGACCTGGATCTTTGCCGCCGCGAGCATTCTCATCGCATCGCTCGTCAACCCGATTCTCCAGATCGCAATCGTGCTCATCTATTTCGACCTGAGGGTGCGACGGGAGGCCCTTGACCTTTTTCAGCTGGCCCAGCGCGTGGAAAGTCCACAGCCGGGCGGCGCGAGCGCTTTCTGAAGACGCGCTACCTGGTCCGAGCCCTTGTCCTGGGAACGTTGGCGCTTGCCCTGGCGACGCCGACTCCTGCTTCCGCTGACACTTCCACGCCAGCCGCCTATCGTCAGGCTGTCCAGGACACGCTGACTCTTACTCGAGGTGCTCTTCCGGGCGACACCAACCTTGCCCGGCAGGCGGTCAGGGTTCTCGAGGATGGGGCGGGTCTGACCCAGCCCGAGATCATTGGCGACCTCGAGCGCAACCCGCCCGACTTCGGGGACGCGACGCGACGCTTGCAGGCTCTGCTCGATGCCCTCGATACCCCGGCGGACACGACCGACGCGGCCCAAGCGCAACAGCGCCTGAACGATGTGCTGGCGATGAAGAGGTATGACGCCTTGCATAGGCCTCCCTCCTGGCTCGATCGGTTGCGCCAGTGGTTCGGCGATCGGATCAACGACCTGCTGAATCTCTACCGCCGTGGAGCTGGCTCGTCGCCGGTGCCGGTTTACTTCTTCTACATCCTGGGCGCGATCGTCGTCGGCGCGGTGGCGGTCCTGATCTTCAGATCCACGCGCGGGCGTTTCGCCGAGGGCGCGATGGCGGGGCGATCTACGGGGCCGCGTGCACCGGCCGATTACTTTTCGGAGGCCGACCGCCTGGAGGCCGAAGGCGATCGTGTCCGCGCCATACGTGCTTTGTGCGCGGGCGTGGCCGCGACCCTTGCGGGCGAGCGCACATGGGAGGGGAGTCCTCTCACCGTCCGAGAGATTTTCCAGCACGCCCCCGACCCAGCCGGCCTTCGTCCGCTGCTGGTCCCTTTCGAGGCGGCGGTCTATGGCGGCCGGGCAGTCGATGAGGCCACTTACTCGCGTGCACTTCAGGTGGCAGCGCCATTTCGTCAGCGCACGGAGCTGGCGGCATGAGGAGAGGGCGTGGCTGGGTCATCGCTGCGGTCATCTCGATCGGTATCGCCGTCGCCGTGTACGTCTTCCAACCGCACGAGGATTCGCCCGAGCACAGCTCGACGAGCGACGCTGCAAATGGCACGTCAGCAGTAGTCCTCTTTGCGCAGGCGATGGGACATCCGACAGTCGAGGTCGCGGATACCTTCGCGCCACCGGCTGCCGACGCCCTCCTAATAGTGTTCACGCCCACCAGCCCATTCACCTCAGACGAAGCGGCGCGAACTGCTGACTGGGTGCGCTCTGGTGGCCACCTCATTTACGCGTCGGAGCAGGGCGATCCAGAGCTTGATCGAGCCCTGGACGTGAGCCGCCTCAGCCGCTTGGCCTCAAGCAGCACAGCGATCGCAAATCCTGTCCTGGCTGGGGTCGGCCAGGTCGCCGGCGGCAGCTTCGCTGTTCCGTTTTTTCCATCGCCTGGCCAGGTGCCCATCTTGCGCAGCCGCAGCGGGTTTGCCCTCGGTTACATCGAATCCTTCGGATCCGGTTCCGTCGTCCTGCTGGCCGACCCACTCGTGCTCTGCAACGGCTACCTCGACAAGCTGGACAACGGGCGTCTCCTCGCCGACCTGCTGGGAACTGTGGGACCGGGCGCGCTAGTGGCGGTCGACGAATACCATCACGGCCTCACGCTCAACGACCTGTCACCGCAGGCCTGGGTGCTGACGCCATGGGGTGCGGCCTTGTTGTGGCTCCTGGTCGCAGTGTTCGCCGGCCTGATCCTCCGGGGACGCCGCTTCGGACCGCTGATTCCGCGCCCTGCAGAGGTGGCGCGCGCCGACGTCGAATGGGCAGTCGCCGTCGGTGAGCTGCTGCGCAGATCGGGCGCCCGCGCTATGACGCTTGGCCTCCTCGCCACTGCCAGCGAGCGAGCCGTCGCGGCGAGAACGGGCCTACCGTTGCATCCGCGTGAACGCTTTTGGAACGCGCTGTGGATCCGAGCGCCTGAGCTGGCCGCCGAGCTGGCCGAGGCGGAGCACGCCCTGTATGGATCCGAGAGCGGAGACACCGAGCTGCTGAAAGCCGCGCGGCGACTCCACCAGGTCGCTTATCCAGTCTCTTCGGGCCGTCGCCCGCTCCTTCCATCCGCGTCCAAGGAGGTCAGATGACCGAACAACCAGCCACACCTACGGCCGCTCCTGATTTCTATGCTCGCCTCCACGATCAGCTGATCAAGGCAGTGGTCGGGCAGGACGAGGCGATCCGCCTTTGTGCGATCGCGCTGGTCGCGCAGGGCCATGTCCTGCTCGAGGGAGTGCCCGGCACTGGCAAAACGCTGCTTGCAAAGTCAATGGCCCGCGCGCTCGATCTCCAGTACAGTCGCGTGCAGTTCACGCCGGACCTGATGCCGGCCGACATCGTCGGCACATCGGTCTACGACCTCGCAAACCGGACATTTGCCCTGCGCCGCGGACCGATCTTCACCAACGTCCTCCTGGCGGACGAGATCAATCGCGCGCCTGCCAAGGTGCAGGCGGCCCTCTTGGAAGCGATGGAGGAGAGGGGAGTGACTCTCGAAGGGCAGCAGCTTGCTCTGCCAGCTCCATTCTTGGTCCTGGCGACGCAGAACCCTGTCGAGTACGAGGGTACGTATCCGCTGCCGGAAGCGCAGCAGGATCGCTTCTTGTTCAAGGTCCGCCTCGACTACCCGTCCTCCGCTGACGAGATGGAAGTGCTGAGGCGCTGGGAATCCGGCATCGAGCTGCGCGATCCGGCCAAAGCTGGTGTCGAGCCGGTTCTGAGTGCAAACGACATCGAAGCCTGTCGTGAGCAGGTATCGAAGGTCGTCATCGATGAGAAGATCCGCCGCTACGTCGTGGAGCTTGCCGCGGCCACTCGCAACGCACCCGAGATTGCCTTAGGTGCAAGTACTCGAGCCGAGGTGCTGCTGATGCTGGCAGCTAGGGCGCTGGCTGCCTTTGACGGCTCGGAGTTCGTGACGCCAGATCACGTCAAGGCGCTGCTGGCGCCGGCGTTCCGCCATCGACTCATCCTCCGTCCGGAAGCCGAGGTCGGTGGCCAGACACCAGACAGCGTCCTCGAGGCAGTCGCGGCACGGGTTGTTCCCCCTCGCTGAACGGATGATTCGCGGGATCGCTCCTCAGCCGCGCCTGCTCTGGGCGATCGCGATCGGCGCCGCGCTCATCGCGCTGGCTGTCGTGTCGCCAGTGCTCGGAATTGTGGCCGTCGCGTACCACATCGGCCTCGTGCTCGTCCTTTCCCGCGATCTGGCATTGCTGCCTGGACGAACGGGCTACACGGTCCAGCGCGTCGTGCCTGAGCCGTTCTCGCTCGGCGAGCTCGAGGAGGTGAAATTGGTGGTGCAGAATCCCGCAGCGGCCGGCCTCGACGCGAAGGTCTCCGACCATGCCCCGGCCGATTTGAAGCCGCACCCTCGAGAGCTCGCAGGACGGTTCGACGGCAGGGGCCGCCTCGAGGTCAAGTACATCACGTCATCTCCACGCCGGGGAGCTTTTCGGTTCGGGCCCGTCGACCTGCAGGTGTCGCGAGACGACGGCTGGTGGCGCCGCCAGGTTCGACTGCCTAGCCCACACGAAGTTGCCGTATTTCCGAATGTTGTCGCCATCAAGCGGGTGCAGCTCACATTGCGACGTGGCCTGCGCGCCATGGCAGGCCTTCGACGTGCCCGCCCGCCCGGCGCCTCGACTGCATTCGCCGGACTGCGTGACTACGTTCGGGGCGACGACGTCCGGCGCGTCAGTTGGGCCGCCACGGCTCGACGCGACCGTCCGGTGGTCATCGAGGTTGAGGCCGAGCGGGGCCAGCAGGTGATGATCGCGCTCGATTGCGGCAGGCTGATGACGGCGCCGGCGGGCGAGCTCGACAAGCTCGACCACGCGGTGAATGCGGCTCTGATGCTCGCGTGGGTGGCTCAGGCTTATGGCGATCGAGTCGGGCTGATGACATTCGACGATCGCGTCACTGGTTTCATCAAGCCCGAGCGTGGGAGCTCACAGATCCGACGGCTCACAGAAGCGCTCTACGCGATCAAGGCTGACTATGTTGAGCCTGACTTCGGTCACGCTTTCACCCACCTGGCGCTCCGGCTCGGCAGACGCTCGATGGTCGTGGTGCTGACAGACGTCCAGGATCCCGAGGCCTCGAAAGAGCTTGTCGCTCATTGCCTCAGGCTCGCCGCCCGTCACCTCGTGCTGGTGGTCGCGATGTCCGACCCCGCGGTGATGATGGCCCGCGACCAATCGATCACCAGCTCGGCTCGAGCCTATGAGTGGGCTGCAGCTGAAGAGTTCGTCGCCAGCCGGCGGGAAAGCTTCGAGCTGCTCAGGCGAGGAGGGGTGCTCGGGCTCGACGTGGTGGCCGGCAGCCTCAGCCCAGCCCTTGTCGAGCGCTACCTGGAGCTCAAGGAACGGGCTCTTCTGTAAATCGGCGGCCACGTCCGGCGAGCAGCAGATAGGAATAGAGGAGAAGTCCCGTCGTCAAGCCGATCGTGACCTTGACACCGAAGGGTGCATCCGATGGCGAGATGTTGCCTTCGATGGTCCCAGCGATGACGAGCAACGGCGCCAGCCCGATGAGCAGGACGAAAGCCCGGCGCGTCGCGACGACCAAAGCGTCTGAGCGTTTTCGGTTGCCTGGTGAGATCAGGGCCCAACCCATCATCAGGCCGGCTGCGGCCATCGCGACGATGATCGACAGCTCAAGCACTCCGTGGGCGATCACGAACTCGAACAGCCCGCCGCTGAGCCCGTATGCCTGCGTGAAGCCGAAGAGACCACCCAGGTGAATCCCATTGATTACCAACACATAGAGGACCGGCAGCCCGAAAACGACGCCTAAGGCAAAGGCGAGCATCGAGACCCAGATGTTGTTGGTCATGATCTCGCCGGCCACCGTGGCGCGCTGCTCGGGCGGAATCTCAGTCCACAGCTTGTGGTGCTTGACGTCGTCGATGACACTCGCGGGAACTCCAAGGCCCGCAACAGAGTCGGGATTTGTGAGCACAACAAAGTAGGCAACCATCGCCGGCACGAAAAGGAGCGCGGCCGCTGCCACGACGTAAGGCCATGACTCGCGGTACGTGCGGGGAAGCACCTCCGAATAGAAAGTGCGAATCCTTCGCCAGACCCGTCCACCGCGACGGTAAACGACGCCATGACCCCGGCCGACCAACCCGTTCAGGTAGCGGTGCACCGGCTCGTCCGGCCAGTCGCGCTGAGCCCGAGCGAGGTCCGCGGTTGCCCGCCGGTACAAAGCAGCCATCGTCAGGACCTGCGCCGGCGCGAGGGCGTTCAGGTGGCCTGCGCCACCGCGCGCCAGGAGGTCTTCGAGGCGGTTCCAGTCATCACGACGAAGCGCGACGAACTCCTCTGAGCGCATGGAAAGCAAAATACTCGACATGGAGCGCCCACTCTCTGACAGCGATCTGGTAATCGCAACGCCAGAGCGCGTTTCTTTCGACTACCAGGTGGCCGGCCTTGGCACCCGCGCGATTGCGCAGCTTCTCGATCTGCTGATCGTGACCGGCCTGCTCATCGCAGTCTTCTTTTTCGCATTCGGCGCGAGCACAGTGACTGCCTCCGACACCGTGGGAAACCTGATCAGCATCATCGGCACCTTCATGGTCGTATTCGGGTACTTCTGGATCAGCGAGGCCCTCTGGTCGGGCCAAACGCTTGGCAAGAAGGCCTTTCGATTGAGGGCGGTAGGGGACCGGGGAGAGCCCCTGACTTTCATCCAGGCCGGCATCCGCAACGTCGTGCGGATCGTCGACTTCCTCCCTTATGGATACGGCGTGGGAATGGTTGTGCTGTTTGCCAACGGCAGGGGCAAGCGCCTTGGCGACCTGGCCGCTGGGACCATCGTGGTGAAGGATTCAGACCACGTCTGGCTGTGGCAGCTGGCGGGGGGCCGTCGCCCGGTCGGTCCGCCTGCAGCGCCGCCCCCTTCCGCCCCCCCGGCCGATGTCACCTATCAATATCCAGCGGCGCCTCCACCGCCCCCACCCGGGTCGCCTCTTGCGCCCAGTCCTTATGCTCCTGCCTCCGCCGCGGAGCTGACTCTTCGCCGCCTCGATCCGGAGCTTCGCCGCTTTGTCACTTCGTACGCTCGACGGCGACCGCAACTACCTCTGGAGCTGCGGGTTCAGCTGGCGAGCAAGGTCCAATCCAGCCTGCGGTCGGCGACGCCTGACGTCTTCTCGCAAGAGGGGCCGCTTGCCGCGCTCGACTATCTGGCCGACCTGGAGCAGCAATAAGCCGGGGGCGTTGTTTCAGGCCAGCCAGCGCCGGATCTGCTCTTCGGTCAAATTGCCTCCGCAGATCGGAACCGCCACCCGCCGGCCGGCAAAATCGCTCCGCCGCTTCGCCACAGCGGCCACGCCTGCAGCGCCCGCAGGCTCGACCACCAATCCTGCGTCGAGGAAGAGCATTCGCATCGCCGCGAGGATCTCGTCCTCGGTGACGAGCATCACCTCGTCGACAGTCGTGCGCATGGCTGTCAGCGCTTCGGGCACTGGCACCCTGACTGAGATGCCATCGGCGATGGTGGAGGCGGTTTCAGTGCTGATCGGCTTGCCCGCCCGCCATGAGAGCTCCATCGCCGGCGCGCCCGCGGCGCAGACGGCGATCACCTTGGTCGTTGGACTGAAGCGTTTTACCCACGTGCCGATCCCATTCACCAGCGAGCCGTTCCCCAGAGGAACGAATATGGCGTCAAGGGGTTCTTGCAAGCGGCCGAGCTCCAACGCCATCGTGCCGGCGCCCTCGGCGATCTCCGGGAGGACCCCGTCCTCTACGTAGAGGGCGTTCTTCTGCTGGGCGAAATCCTTGGCGGCGTCCTTGGCGGCGTCGAAGTCGGCGCCCTCTAGCACCACCTCAGCCCCCAAGGCGCGCATGCGTTCGACCTTTAGGGGGTTGGCTGTCACGGCAGCGAACACGGTCATCCTGGCGGCTCGCTTGCGTGCGGCGTAGGCCATCCCCTGGCCGAAGTTGCCGGCCGAGGCGCAGACGAAACCGCCGGGCTGGGGCCCGAGGCGGTGCAGTAGGTAGTCGGTGCCGCGTCCCTTGAAGGATCGGATGGGGTTGACGCATTCGACCTTGAGGACCGTGGTGACTCACAGGCGATCACCGAGCGGCTCGCAGACGTACTGCGGGGAGTCCTTGAAAACGGGGTCGATCGCCTCAGCCGCCTCTCGGATTCGATCGATCGAGATTATGGTGTCCAAGGCGTCGAAGATTACGGCCTTCTCGCGCTCGCCAGCTTGGACGTCCCCACCCGGCTGCGCCCTCCCCAGCAAGTGGGGAGGGGTTGGTCCGGCTTTAGGCCGGACCTAAGTGCAGGGACCTAAGTAGACGCCGCCCCGGGGGTAGTCAGGGCGGCGCCTTACGCATCAAGGAGCCGGGAGGCACTCCGGCGATTCCTCTGTCCAAATAAACGCTCGGTCCTGTTAAAAGGCTACGGCCCAGCCAGCAAAACCCGGATGATGGTCAAGGTCACCAGATGCCCAAAGCAACAGTCACGTTCGTATGCACCGATTGCGGAGGCGAGAGCCTCCGTTGGGCAGGCCAGTGCCCTCACTGCAACGCATGGAACACTCTCCAGGAGTTCCAGGTCCGCAAAGCACCCGGAGGCCGATCCCGAGCTCCGCGGGCGGCCTCCGCCACTCGGCCCGTGCCCCTTACCGAGCTGGCCGGCGACGCCGCGCCGCGCCGCGCCCTCGCCTGGGGCGAGCTCAACAGGGTGCTGGGCGGCGGTATCGTGCCGGGGAGCCTTGTCCTGGTGGGGGGCGAGCCCGGCGTGGGCAAATCGACCCTCCTGATGCACGCCGCCCAGCAAATCGCCGCGCGAGGCGGCAGGGTGTTGTACGCCTCGGGTGAAGAGTCCCCTCAGCAAATACGCCTGCGAGCACAGCGCCTGGGCGCTATGGAGCCTGGAATCCTGCTTTTCGCCGAAAACGATCTCGATGCGATATGCGAAGCCATCCGCTCTGAAGCTCCACAGCTGGCGATCGTCGATTCCATTCAAACAGTCACTGACGCCGGTTTCGAAGGGAGCGCGGGAAGCGTCACGCAGGTTCGGGAGTCGGCCGGTCGGCTGATGCGCCTCGCCAAGGAGGTCGGCGTCCCCATCTTCCTCGTCGGCCACGTCACCAAGGACGGAGCGATCGCCGGACCGCGGGTCCTTGAGCATATCGTTGACACCGTGCTTTACCTGGAAGGAGACCGGCGGCAGGAGCTGCGCGTGCTCCGCGCCATGAAGAACCGCTTCGGATCCGCCGAGGAGATCGGCGTCTTCGCCATGGGCGAAACCGGCCTCGAAGAGGTACCCGACCCTTCGTCGGCGCTGCTCAGCCAGGCGACCACAAGGTCCCCGGGGACCGCCATCGTGGCGGCTCTCGAAGGCACCCGTCCTCTGCTGATCGAGATCCAGAGCCTTGTCAACCTCAAGAGCGAAAGCGCCATCGTTAGACGCATTGCGAACGGGGTCGACATCAACCGACTGCACATGCTCATCGCAGTGATCGAGAAACGAGCCGGGCGCAAGCTCGGCAACTCCGACGTCTTCGTCAACGTTGCGGGAGGCATCCGGATCACGGAGCCTGCCGCCGACCTCGGACTTGCCCTGTCCATCCTCAGCAACGAGCGCAACGTGCCCCTCCCGGACGGCATGGTTGTGATCGGTGAGCTCGGGTTGGCGGGCGAGGTGCGCCGCGTAGGCCAGCTGGAGCGCCGCCTGTCGGAGGCGGCCCGGCATGGGCTGACGCGCGCCTTGATTCCGGCTGGTGTCAAAGCCGGCCGGCCTTCCGGCCTCGAGGTGATCGAGGTCCGGACGCTGGCGGATGCGATGTCCGTCGCATTTTCTTCACCCATCCAGTCCGGGGCATTCATAGAGGAGGCCGGAATCTCGGTCTCCTAGGAGGTATCCCGTGAAGCGTTCTGAGAATCTCGCCCGATGGGTTGGGGCGGGGCTCGGCGTGATCGGCGGATTCGCGCTCGGCTATTTCTTGGCCCGTGGCGTGGCCGCGCACCCTGGCTACGTCATCATCGGTCTGACCACGCTGGAAGGCCTGATCTTTGCCTACCTGGGCACGCCCTACGTGCTCGGTGGCTGGCGCACCTTTAACTTCCGGCTCACCAGCACGCCGCTGCCCGATCTGCTCAGCGGACTCCTTGGAATGGTCGTCGGGCTCGTCATTGCCGCGCTCATCGCGGTGTTCGTGCGCGACCTGCCAAACGGCTACGTGCTCTCCGCGATCCTTGCTCTCTTGCTCGCCGTCCAGGGCGCTTCAGTGGGTCTCACGCGCCGCAGTGAGCTGGCGGCGCTGTTCTTTGGCGGCGCCGCACGCGAACAGAAGAGCCATCGCTTGAGCGGGGTCCTGCTCGATACCTCGGTCATCATCGACGGGCGCATTCTCGACATCGGCAAGACCGGCTTTGTGGACATGCCTCTGATCATCCTCAGCTCGGTGCTCCGTGAGCTCCAGCAGGTCGCGGATTCGGCGGATGCCACGCGGCGGCGCCGCGGTCGCCGTGGGCTCGACGTTCTGACCGAGATGCAAAAAGACCCTTCCATTCCTCTCCAGGTCGTCGACGACGACGCGACTCCAGACGTCGAGATCGACGCGCACCTCGTGCGAACTGCAAAGCGCAAGGGTTGGGCGATCATGACCAACGACTTCAACCTGAACCGGATCGCACGCCTGGAAGGCGTGACCGTCCTGAACCTCAACGAGCTTGCGCATGCGATGCGGCCGGTGGCGATCCCGGGCGAGGAGATCGTGGTCACCGTGGCTCGCGAGGGGAAGGAACCAGGCCAGGGGGTGGGCAGCCTCGATGACGGCACCATGGTCGTCGTGCAGAACGGCAGGCGCCTTTTGAACCAGACGATCACGGCGGTAGTCACGTCGGTGATCCAGACTTCCGCCGGCCGGATGATCTTCGCGGAGCCGGCGCCGGTGGACGGCCGTCGCAGCAACCCGCGGGGCAAGGTGGAAAGTGGCTAGGCCGCTGTCGGTCGGAGCGATCGTGGCCGCAGCAGGGTCGGGCTCACGTTTGGGCCGCGGCAGCAAAGCGCTGGTGCGCCTCAATGGCAAGACCACGCTGGCGCGGGTGCTGGAGCTCTTCCTCGCGCTCGACGAGATCGACCGCATCGTCGTCGTCGGCCCGCCAAGCCGTCTCGAAAATGCAGAGCGCGAGGTTGCGGCGCTGCATCCCCGCAAGCCGGTAGCAGTTAGGGCAGGAGGCGAAAGCCGGCAGGCTTCGGTGCGCGCAGGACTTTCGGCGCTTGGGGAATGCGATTTCGTGCTTGTGCATGACGCCGCCAGGCCACTCGCCACTGCAACCCTGGTGCGCCGCGTGCTTGCGGCCGCGGTGGAGTCGGGCGCGGCGTTTCCCGCCATCTCGCCACGCGACGCAGTCAAGCGCGTCGAAGGCAATCGGCTGGTGGAAAGCCTTGATCGCTCGCGCATCGTGCTGGCGCAAACTCCACAGGCTTTCGCTTACGAGCTCCTCGCAAGGGCACACCGCGAGGCCGCGGACGCTGGGCTCGTGGGTGACGATGACGCCCAGCTTGTGGCGGCAACGGGCCACGCGGTCACAGTCGTCGAAGGCGAGCCCGCCAACATCAAGCTGACAACACCGGAGGACCTCGAGGTCGTGGAGGCGCTTATCAAAGAGCACGAAGCTGCCACCACGTGAGGGTCGGCATCGGCTATGACATGCACCCGCTGCGTCCCGGACGTGCGCTCATCCTCGGCGGGGTACCCATCGACCATCTTCTCGGGCTTGATGGACACTCCGATGCGGACGTCCTGACGCACGCGATTGTGGACGCACTTCTCGGAGCCGCCGGCCTCGGAGACATCGGCACGCACTTCCCTTCCAGCGATCCCAAATACAAGGGCGCATCCAGCCAGGATCTGCTCGTGACGGCCGTACGTGCCATCAATCAAGCGGGGTACCGAATCCTCAACGTCGACAGCACAGTGATCGCCGAAGAGCCGCCGCTCCAACCTTACGTTGAGGCCATGCGAAAGCAACTGGCGAAGAGCCTCGCAGTGGACTTGACTGCGGTCAGCGTGAAGGCGACTTCACCTGAGGGATTGGGCGCACTGGGGCGCGAGGAGGGGATTGCTGCGCAAGCAGTCGCGCTGATCGAGGCGACCGGCTAAAGCTACCCTAGGTCGGTGGCTCTGAAGCTTCACAACACGCTCACCGGCACGAAGGACGCCTTCGAGCCACTCCAGCCTGGCAGTGTCGGCATGTACACATGCGGTCCTACTGTCTGGAACGATGCGCACGTAGGCAACCTTCGCGCATTCCTTTTCTATGACCTGCTTCGGCGCCACCTCGAGGTGGTTGGCTATCGCATCAATCACGTGATGAACCTCACTGATATCGACGACAGGATCCTTGACCAGGCGATGCACGCCGAAACGACGATCGCCGAATACGTGAAGCCATACGCGACCGCTTTCTTCGAGGACATGACAGCGCTCCGGGCGCAGCCTGCGGAGCACAATCCCAAAGCGACCGAGCACATCCCCGACATGGTCGCGATGATCGCCACCCTGCTGGAGAACGAGAACGCCTACATCGCGGATGGCGATGTTTACTTTCGGATCGCCAGCTTCACTTCCTACGGCGCGCTGTCGCGCCTCGACCGCGGGGGATTGAAGGCGGGAGCTCGCGTGGCAGCTGACAAATATGACAAGGAGTCGGTCAGCGACTTCGCGTTGTGGAAAAAGGCGCAGCCGTCCGACGAAGGACTGGGTGCCGCTTGGGACGCGCCTTTCGGCCGCGGCCGCCCCGGTTGGCACATCGAGTGCTCCGCGATGAGCAAGCGCTACCTCGGCGAGACGTTCGACATCCACTGCGGAGGCATCGACCTGATGTTTCCGCATCACGAGAACGAGATCGCGCAATCGGAGGCGGCGAACCACAAGCCATTCGCGCGGATGTGGCTGCACTCCGAGCACCTGGCTGACGCGACAGGGGAGAAGATGTCGAAGAGCGCCGGCGGCTTCACGACTTTGCGCGACCTGGTGGCGGCTGGCCACGATCCGCTCGCTGTGCGCTTCTTCCTGATCGCCAACGCGCATTACCGTTCGCGCATCCGCCTGAGCTCGGATGCATTACATGCTGCCGCTGAACAGGTCCGCCGGCTGCGGGACTTCACAGACAGGGTTCGGCGATCAACACCGGGTCCGGCGGAGGACGAGGCGCTGCTGCGGCGAATCGGTGAGGTTCGCAAGGGCTATCGCGATGCCCTTGACGACGATCTCAATCTTCCACTGGGAATTGGGCTCGTGTTCGAGCTCCTTCGTGAAGCCAACTCGGGGTTGGACTATGGGAGGGTCGGCGAGCAAAGCCGCTCCCAGCTGCTTTCCCTGATCGACGATGTCGATGCGCACCTCGACGTGATACGCGCCGATGAACACGGGATTGCGGATGAGGTCGAGCGCTTGATCGCCGAACGCGAAGCGGCGCGTGGCGCGCGGGACTTCGGGCGCGCTGATGAAATTCGAGAAGAGCTGCGGCAGCGCGGGATTGCCCTCGAGGATTCCAAGGAGGGAGTGCGCTGGAAACGCATCCACGCAGGGACAGGCTGATAAGACGGCGGCCGCAGTCGCCACAGACTTCCGAAATTGCGGTCGCCCTAATACACGGACGCAACGCTGTGCTCGAAGCTGCCCGCGCCGGGCGAGTGGTGAAGGTGTACCAGGCCTCCGGTCTCGGCCACGATCCTCGGCTGATCGAGCTTGCCAAGCTGGCGCGAATCGAGGTTGTCGCGGCCGATCGGCTCGATGTCATCGCTCCGGGCGTCCACCAGGGCGTCGCGGCCGAGCTCAAGCCACGGCGCATATGGACTCTCAAGGAGCTGCTGGCCACCAGCCCGACGCTCCTGATCGCCCTCGACTCGATAATGGACCCGCAAAACCTGGGGGCGATCCTTCGGAGCGCCGAGGTCGCCGGTTGCGATGGCGCCGTCCTGCCCGAACATCGAAGCGCGCCGTTGTCGCCTGCCGCTGTCAAGGCGAGCTCCGGTGCGAGCGAGCTGCTGCGGATCGCTCACGTTTCTGGAATGCCGTCAGCGATTGCAGAGGTGAAGCGGTCTGACATATGGTGCGTCGCGCTGGACCCCCGAGGTGAGCTGGCGGCCTGGGAATTCGACTTCACCCAACGCGTGTGCCTCGTCGTCGGAAGCGAGGGCGAGGGCGTGCACAGGTTGGTCAGGGAACGGTGCGATGCTCGAGTCAGGCTCCCTGTCAAAGGACACATCGCGAGCTTCAACGCCTCGGCGGCTGCCGCCGCGCTCCTGTACGAAGTGATGCGCCAGAGGTCGAGGTCGAATGCCTGACGCCGCTTCAGAGCTCGCAACAGCCTCTGCGGATATTCAGCTCACGAAATCCGCGCGTGACGTGCTGGACCGAGCGGTAGCCATCGTGACCGCGCGTGGCGCTCTCCAGGCAGACCCAGTCGATGTGCTGAAGGCGATGCTCGAGAGCCGTGGCACCTTGGCCGCCCAGTCGATCCGCGAGCTGGGTGGAGACCCGGCGACCATCACATCTCTGCTGGTGCCACCTGACGGGTCGCCGAGCCTGCCGCTCCGCCAGCTCCTCGTCAATGCCAACCGCGAGGCCGGCGTGCTCGGCCACTACCAGGTCGATGCCATCCACCTGCTGCTGGCGATGCTCTACAGCGATTCGCGCGTGACATCGGCAGTGCTCCAGAAGGCGGGCCTCACCCTCTACGATCTGCGCAGCCATCTGCAGAGCGCGGCCAAGCCCGCTTTCGCGGGCGATCCGCGATCCGCACCCCGTCAAGACGCGGCTCTTCGCCGGAAGCCGCTCCCCCCGCTGCGTGGCGTGGTCACGATCAGCCCCGTCTTCATCGGCTTGCTGGCCATCACCGCGGGCGCCGGCGCTCTCCTTTGGTTCGATGTCCTTCCTGCGGCCGGCCCCGTGATCACCATCGCGTTCGTAACCGCCGGTTGGATCACCTCGGTGTGCGTTCACGAGTTCGGCCATGCGCTGGTGGCCTACCTCGGCGGCGACAGGGGAGTAGTGGCCCACGGCTACTTATCCCTGAATCCGCTGCTCTACACGAACATCCTGTTGAGCATCGTGATGCCCGTCGCTTTCCTGCTCCTCGGCGGCATCGGGCTGCCAGGCGCTGCTGTCTACATCAATCACACAGCGATTCGCAGCAAGTTGTGGGACTCTGCGGTTTCACTGGCGGGACCGACAGGCACCCTGTTGTGCGGCCTGCTCATCGCAATCCCTTTTCTCATCCCCAATCATTTCGATTGGATGGTCGGCCACCTCGCCTTCTTCGGAGCCCTTGCGTTTTTAGGGTTCATCGAGGCGATTGCTCTGGTGCTGAATCTGCTGCCGATTCCCGGGCTCGACGGTTTCGGCATCATTCGCCCGTGGCTTCCGTACTCCGCCCAGGACTTCGCCAACAGGTTCGGTCAGGGCGCGATCTTCGCCGTGTTCATAGTGCTGTTCTTCGTGCCCACTGTCTCGCACGCGTTCTTCTCGTCGGTGCTCCAGGTCACGAGTCTCGTGGGAATCGATCAATTGTTGATCGGGCTCGGCCAAGTGCAAATGCGGCTGCGCTGATGGAACGGGTCATCGTCGACGGTTACAACGTCATTCATGCCTGGGTACCGCTCAAGCGACTGCTCGACGTCTCGCTCGAGGCGGCACGCGACAAGCTCGTCGAGCGCCTTGCCGTATATGGGATGGTCACCAACTCGGACGTGACAGTCGTGTTCGACGCACACCATTCAACAGCCAGGACTAACTCTGAGGAGCTGGTGGAAGGCGTCCACGTTATCTTCACCCGCAAGGGCCATTCAGCCGACCACGTCATCGAGCGGATCGCGTATGCAGCAAATCAGGGAGGCGATGTGATCACCGTCGCGACCTCTGACCGCACACAGCGAGATCTCGTGCGCGGAATGGGCGGCGCCGTGATCGATGCGAAAGAGCTCGAGCGCAGGGTCGTCGACGCTGAGCAGGAGATGGGCAGGCGAGTGGACAAGTACGCGAGGTGAACCGGTGATCAGGCGCACGCGGATCGTCTGCACGCTGGGGCCGTCGAGCGCTTCGCCTCCTGTCCTGCGCAGCCTGCTGAAGGCAGGCATGGACGTCGCCCGTCTCAACTTCTCGCACGGCGACCATACAACCCACCGTCAGGCCGCCATGGATGTGCGTGCAGCCGCGGAGGACCTCGATCTTCCCGTCGCCCTGCTGGGCGACCTCCAGGGACCAAAGATCCGGACTGGAGAGCTTGACACCGCGTTTCAGCGGCTCGTGCGCGGTCGCCGGGTGTTCTTGATCGCCGGACATCGCGAGGGTGAAAACGAAATCGAGGTCAGCCATGCGGAGCTGGTTGACGCGCTGCGGCCCGGAGATCGTGTGCTGATTGACGACGGGCGCATCGAGCTGTTGGTTCGCAGCAGCAAATCGGAGAGGGCGGAGTGCTCGGTGGTGCGCGGCGGCTTGCTCGGCGAGCGAAAGGGGGTGAGCGTGCCAGGCCGGCCACTGCCGATGCCGGCCCTCACCGAGAAGGACCTGGAGGACCTGAAGCTGGCGGTCGAGCTTGGGGTGGACTTCGTCGCGCTCTCCTTCGTCCGCCACCCGGAGGACGTGCTCGCGTGCCGGAGCCATCTCGAAGGCCTTGACTGCCGCGCGCAGGTGATCGCAAAGCTCGAGAAGGTCGAGGCGATCCGCAACCTCAGCAAGATCCTGGACGTAGCCGATGCGGTGATGGTCGCTCGAGGGGATCTCGGCGTAGAGCTGAAGCTGGGCGAGCTGCCTGCAGTGCAGAAGGACGTCATCGACAGGGCCAACCGGGCAGGCGTGCCTGTGATCACGGCGACCGAGATGCTCGAGTCGATGGTCACCTCGACGCGACCGACCCGGGCTGAGGCGTCGGACGTCGCCAACGCAATCTGGGACGGGACTGATGCTGTGATGCTCTCGCAGGAGACGTCAGTCGGCGCCCATCCTGTCGAAGCGGTCAGGGCCATGGCGCGCATCTGCCTGGCCGCCCAGCAGCACTCTGCGTTTCAACGACAGCGTCAGATCTGGCGCGAGCCCGGAGAGATTGGCAGCGCAATCGCCCACGCTGCGGCGACCAGCGCTGACGAGCTTGGAGCTCGCGTGATCATCGCCTTCACCGAGTCGGGCACCACCGCCTTGCGCTGTAGCAAGGCGCGCCCAAGGGTCCCGGTAATCGCTGCCAGCCCGCACCCCGACGTCCTCCGCAGGACCGCGCTGTATTCAGGCGTGATACCCATGCTGGTGAGCCCCGGAAGCGATACGGACCAGATGGTCACCAACGCCACGGAGGCTGCGCTGCGCAGCGGGCTGGTCCGCCAGGGCGACAGGGTGGTGGTGGTTGCCGGCGTGCCGGTGGGCCGCCCCGGCCAGACCAACCTGCTGAAGGTCGAGATCGTCTGACAGGCCTCCGGAGGTGCCGAAGTTCCCTGACGAGCGTTCCACGTCAGTGCGACAGAGGTACCAGAGGTGAGGGGTGATTTGGCTGGTAGAGACCGATTTCACCTCCACCGGGCAGCCGGATCCTCGTCACCGAACCCCACCTTGCTTCTTCTACTGCCGAGCAACTGACGCCCTTCCCCTTGAGCACCACCATTTGGGCCTTCAAATCGGTGCACATGAAATAGAGCTCGTTCCGAGCAACATCGTCCGCCGGATGAACTGCCAGCTCCGCCGGGGGCAGCGCGAAGATAAGCCAACCCTGCCCGGCGTCCACTGATGAAAATCCAAGGACCTCTTGGAAGAAGGCACGATCAGCCGCCGCATCGTTGCTGTATACGATCACGTGGGCACCAAAGATCATGGACTGGCTCCTTTGGCCCCGATTATTCTCCAAACGCGGCTCGCTCTCCAGGCCAACCGTCGGGGCGGTGAACCGAACCTGAGGAAGGTCGAGATCGTCTGACGGTAAGGCGGGCTGATCCGGACGCCAGCCGGGCTAGAGTGATTAGGACCATGCAGCCAGAGATGCCAGCCGGATCTTTGGAGCCCATGCGGCCCGATCCGGGCGTTAGGGGGCCCGTCCGGCCGTCGTCACGCACTTTCAGTGCGCTCCTAGCCGGTCCACTCCTTCCACTGGGGCCCCCATGGCGAAGCCATGGGAGGGACCCCTGGATCTCCAAATCTCTCGGCCGGCCCTCTGGCCACCTGGTCTGATGGCACAGTCGTCGCACGGGTTGCTGGGCAGGATCCAAAGAGCAAACGACGACGCTTCACGTCGATTCGGACCCAACACCGCCGAGGTGGAAGCT
>DATLPO010000019.1:0-50929 GCA_035535675.1 Candidatus Limnocylindria bacterium | reverse complement strand
GAGCGATCGCCGATCCATTTCGCCGGCATGATCGCCATGCGGGCGGCCAGCAGGTTGAGCGGCGTCGCGTACAGCGAACGCAAGGCCGCGAACTGGCTCCAGGCCGCGTCGGACTCCCGGCAGTGAAAGCCTGCCTTGATGAGCCGTTCGCGAGCATCGTCGAACTCCTGGCGCTCTACGATCGGAACCCCGGTGTTCTTGATCCGGAAATACCACGCGAGGTCCTCAACCAGGTGGTTGCCGACCTTGAACATCAGCCTGGCGTGTCCTTCGGTCTCGTCCTCGCTGACGACCGTGCTGAGGACTAGCGTTGCGGCGTCCATGACCGCGCCAAAGGAGTTCAACCACGCCTCGTTGTCGTGGCTCGATCGGAAATAGACGAGGATCGGGTACGCGAGGTGGCTTTCGAGCACGGCTGCCGACCATCCCCTCCAGGCATCGAACGTCGCCGTGAGCTCATCCGGCATCCTGTGGTTTGCGACGGTCTCGAGAATTTGCAAGCCTGCCGGCGGCGCTCCCGCAAGGGCGTCGAGCGTCACAACCAGCTCCTCGCGGCGCTGAAATGACCCGTACAGCGAGAAGAGAAGGCTGATCACGAGCGCGATAAGCCCGACGCCGGTGGCGCTCTCTGCCACGACGACCACTTGCGCGAGACCACCGATGGGCAGGATTTCGCCGTAGCTCAGCGGCAGCAGGGTTCCCGCTGAGAAATACAACGACGTTCCGAAGTTGGCGGGAGGAGGTTCGATCTGGTCGCGGATCGCATCGAGGATCAGCGCGTAGCCCAGGATGCTCGACAGGCTCCAGAATCCGAGCAGCGCCATGAGGCCGACAGGCCCGAACGTGCCGAGCCAGTTCTCGCGCAGATCGATGCGCGATTCTCGGGTTCCCAACCAGCGCCAGGCTGCCCACAAGGGACGCAGGATCCAGGGAGCGACGCGCAGCTTGCCGACCGACGGCCTGGGCAGGACAACTGACTGGAATACGTCGTAGAACGCGACGGCGAGGATCAGGACGCCAAGCGTCGCCTCGGCCATTGGGACCATGGTCCAGAAACTGTAACCAAGGGCGCTTTATGCCGCCTTGCTTCGTGAAGCTTGGCTGCGGCCTCGGTAGAAGGGCAGGTCCAGCGCCACGAAGAGCGCCACCGCGACGCCGGTCGCAGCAACGATGTACCAGGGCCACGGGCCCATCAGGTCCAACAGGGTAGGCACTCCAGGTGTATGCCGCAGGTACATGTAGTTGCCCCCGGTCAAGAGGTTGACAAGTGCGACTACTGCTGTGAGGACAAGGGTCATGGCGAAGACACGAAGCACAGCTCCCTTACGAGGCGTGATCCTCAGACCTACCACCAAGAAAAGCGCGGCCGCGACGATGGTCCCGTGGGCAATGAAGTACTGCAAGTAGAGATAGTGCGGAAAGTCGACCTGCACGTCAGGGCTGATGAGGCCGTTCGCGGTACCGGCCAGGCCCCAGAAATAGGTGAGCTCGACGAGCAATGGATTGCGGGACAACAGAGCGGCTGCCGACACGAACGCGACGACGTCGCATAGCTGGAAGGGGAGGGCATAGCTCGCGGACCAGGTGTGCTGGATGCCGAGCCATACCCACCACCCACACTCGTTGGCGACGATGACCACAGCCAGGGCGCGAGATGCAGACACGGTCCACGCCCCGGGGCGCAACCGCGCGGCGACCACGAGAGCCGCGATACAGAGTGCAATCACGGTCATAGTCGCCAGGCGTTCGACGCCTTGCAGGCCGTTCATGACCCACAGATTGGCGCCGGATGGGTATCGAGGGCAGTCTCGTCAGTCTCGAAATCGGGTCTCAATCGTTGACTGGGACGCGCTGCGCGAACTCGCTCATCTCGTCAAGCCGTTCGGCGACCAGGGCGAATCCCCGCTGCAGACGCCGATAGAACGTCGGCCTGGATAGATGAAGCCTCTCCATGATCACCTCGTGACTGCCGACCCTCTTGACGTAGTAGTCGAGTAAGAGGCGCCCCGCCTCGGCGTCACGCGGCGCCCCCGAGGCCGCCAGATCGCTGATCACGTCCACGAGCAGCGCGCGCAGGTCGCTGGCTGCGGACCCGCCGCGCGAGACGCCTGGCAACATCGCGAGCGGACTCCTGCCAAGCCGCTCTGGCGTGCCAAGGTCGTCAAGCGCCGCTCTCACGAGCACCGGTCGGACAGTGCTCTCAGGATCCCGGGTCCAGTGCAGCTCGACAATCTCGCCGGCGACCGGTGCCGGCGTTACGGCAGTCGCCGCCGGGAGGCTCGCGGGCAGCAGGCGCCCCATCAGCCAACCCAGCATCATGGCGGCGAAGACGACTGCGGAGGAGAGCGAGAACGCCCACGCGGTGCCACCGGCCACGACCTCTACGGCGACTATCGAGAGGATGGCGAACGAACCGGCGATGACCGCTCCGAGCGAAGCTCCGCGCCGGCCGGGCCAGCGCGCCGTCCGCCACAACCACAGGTCCCCCGCAAGCCCGGTGAGGATCACCACCGGCAGAAGCTCGTAGCTCTGCTTGGTGATGGCTACGAACACACCGTTGACGGCGAACACCAATGTCAGCGAGCCAAAGCGCAGCCTGAATGCTGTGTTCAACAAGAGGGCTGCCCCAACCAGGATCGCGGCTTGAGCAAGAATCGAGGCGACGCCGAGGTTGTCGGCGACCCAGGTGAGCCGGATGCCCTGGAGCTCCACCCGATACTGGAACGCCCGCGATGACCAGGGATCGATTAGCGGGTGTGCGAACTGGGTGGCAAACGTCAGCACTGACAGGACCAGGGCGACCGACAGCAGAGTCACGACTGTCGCGGTGGTCTCTCCGCGGCGGGCGGCTGCGCGAAGCGGGCCGCTGACGATCACCGCCGCGGCAGCAATTTCGACAAGGTGGGGAGGGGTGAACAACGCCTCGAGGCCGAGCTGGTTGCGCCCGAAGAACTCCACCCAGAACGACGTGTCAACGATCCAGGCGGCTCCGAAGACGAGTGAAGCCGCCAGCGTTCCCACGTAACCGTCAGGGAGGGCGCGGTTCCACGGCTGTCCACTGCGCAGCCCTCTGGCGAAAGCGAAAAACAGGAAGCCGGTCAGCACGAACCACGAGGCGCTCACCGCCACAAGGCCGGCCGATGCCGCGTTTGGCGCCCCTTCCGGCCTGATCACGTAAGCCCAGGCGGTCACGTACGCCGAAAGGAGGAACCAGGTCGCGAGCAGAACGACCACTGCGTCGAACACTCGAGGGTCCTCAAGCAGGCTTCGAACTGCCTTCACGGTTTCACGGCCTGATCGGGGCCAACAATACCCCCGCGCCCCGCAATACGGCTAGCGAGAATGAGACGTAATTCGAAACCCCGGTGAGACTGGCTTCGAGACGCATCCTGCGGATCATCCGGCTTGTTGCCGGCCGCTCGTGTTTCAGGAGGAAACAGGATGATCCTGCTCAAGAAGCTTGCATTAGTGGTTTCAATCGTCTTCTGCGGTTCGCTGGTGCTGGCCGCGGCGGCATTCGCAGCGGTGGGTGGCGGAGGGGATGGTCTCGGTCCTGGCTCCTACACGTTCACAAACAAGGACGCCAGCGCCTACTTCGGAACGTTGAAGGGTGGCCCTCCAGGCCAGGGTTTCATGGTCAGCGTCGACCAGGGCTTGAACTCATTCCGACCCAAGGACCCCAAAGGACCTCGGATTGTCATGAACAGCACCATAGTCAGCCTCATTCTCTTCGACGACGTGGGCAACAGCACCTACGGCTGCTTCATCATCAACCCGGCAGACTTCACTACGAGCAAGGACCTGCAGACCGCCAGGGTGCACACGACCTTGACCACCGCCGAGGTGTGCCCCGGATTCGGAGCCCCGGTCAGCGGTACCGACAGCGCCGGCAAGTTTGCTTTCGGCGGGGGCGGCACCGGTCTCCCGTTGCCGATCAGTCTTGACGTGACGTGGACCGGCCTTGGCGTGACGAGCACAGGATCCGATCGCAACACGTTCCAATGCCTCGACTACAGCACGCAATTCAGCACCAACTACAACTCCTCGAACGCCAACGCGGCGGGGACTATGTCCGCGATAGCCGGCTCTTTCGACACGCAGTCGGCCGTCGTCAGCTCGTCTGCTGGGCACGCAACGGTCAAGGGAGCGATTCAACCAGCCTGCTTCCCCCAATAGATCAGATGGACCGGCGCGGCAGTGGGCCTCGCCGGTCCAATTCACCTGGCGGCAACCGCCGCCCGGTCTAGGAGCCTGTCGACGCTCGCGCTGCCGCGCGCGGGTTCGGTAGCGGCGTCAGCGTTCGCTCCACCTGCTCCCGCAGGTGCTCGAAGTTGGGCGGCAGCGAGATGCGCTCACCAAGGTGCTCGAGGGGTTCGTCGGTGGCGAAGCCTGGCCCCAGGGTGGCGATCTCGAACAGCACGCCGCTTGGCTCGCGGAAGTAGATCGACCTGAAGTAGTACCTGTCGATGATGGGCGTCGGCCGCGCGCCGGCGGCCGCCACCTTCTCACGCCACGCAGCGTGGTCCTCGATCGTCGACGACCATGCGACGTGGTGAACGGTGCCAGCCCCGCTCACCCCGCGGGTCTCCGGAGCTGTGTCATAGATGTAGAAGGAACCGCGCTTTTCGCCACGCGACTGATAGCGGTCCGGACCTGAGGCTTCGAAACCCAGAACATCTTCGAGCAGGTTGCGGCTGTTGTCGGGGATCCGTGTGTAGGCGCGAACTCCGGCGAAACCCTGCAGAGCGAGCTCGGACGGGATGGCGGGGTGCTCGGCGACCAGTGGCGCGTCGGAAGGGTCATCGATCATGAGCTCCAGGCCAAGACCCTCGGGGTCCGCGAAAAGAAGCCGGGTCCCAGACCGCTGAGCCTCGACTCCCGCGCTGGCAAGCCTCCGCTGCCAGAAGTCCAGCGCCTCCGCAGAACCCACTCGGAAGGTGATCCTGTGGATCATGCCGGCGCCGGCCCGGCCGCGCGCCACGCCTGGGTACTCGAAGAAGGTCATGTCAGCGCCGGCGCTGGCATTCTCGTCAGCGTAGAACAGGTGATAGACGGTCGGGTCGTCCTGGTTGACCGTCTTCTTGACCAGCCGGAGTCCCATCACGCCGGCGTAGAAAGCAACGTTGCCTAGGGCGTCGGCAGTAATTGAAGAGATGTGGTGGATACCGTCGAGCTTTTTCATTTCACCAGTCGAAACAAGGTTGGTAGGAACGTAATTCCCGTGAGCCTACGTCAGCTTCGCTTGATGACGATCACAGAGATCTCGTCGGCGGCACCGTCGATGCGATCGGCTGAGTTCTTGAGGTGGCGATATATCTCCCTCGACTTGAGGATCTCGCTCATCTCCGCCTTGCTGTCGAACAGCTGTCCGACCGCGTGGTGATACAGGCTGTCAATGCGGTTCTCCGATCGCTTGGCCCTGACTGCGTGATCGGCGGCCACCCCAGGATGATCCAGCAGCTCTCCGACTGCCGCGGCAATATGGCGAGCCCCTTCGCTCAGGACCTTGGCCATCTCGTTCAGGCCGGCCGGGGGGCCGATCCTGTACATGGCCAGCTCGACGGCTGTTTCGTTGGCAGCGTCGAGGATGTCGTCGATCGCTCTGGACAGCGCGAAGAGATCCTCGCGGTCGAAAGGCGTTGCGTAGGTATGCAGCAGCTCATCGATCAACACGCGTCTCGCCGCGTCACCTTCTCGCTCGATCTCTTTCAGCTGGTCGACGAGGTCGGTATTGCCGCTCGGCTCGCGGCCAAACTTCTCAAGGACCTGCAGCGCCCTGACTGTCAGGTCGGCCTGCTGGCTGAGCAGTGCGATGAAGCGACGATCGTTCGACCTGGTCAACGCCTTGAAAGTCCGGCCGAAGCTCATGGCGCCAGCCCCACCACCCTCACCGCGAGGTGCAGCGCCGCCGCAAACGCCAGAGCCAGCGGCAAAGTCAGCAGCCAGCTGCCGAGCATCTCCCTGACGATTCCCCAGCGAACCGATGAAGCGCGCAGCGCGGCGCCGACGCCCACCAGCCCTCCGTCAATCGTCTGAGTCATGCTCACGGGCGCGCCGGCGATGGCCAGCGCCGCGACCACGGTTCCGGAGGCCAGCTGCTGTGAAAGCGCCTGCATGGGACGCACTTTGAGGACGCCGAGTCCGACGCGACCAGCGACCCGTGATCCTCCGATGAGTGCGCCGACAAAAAAGAAACCGAATGCGCCAATGATAGGCGCCGCTCCAGAAAAGGCCACAGGTTGGCCGTGGTTTGGAAACGACATGCCGACGGCGATCAGGCCGACCGTCTTCTCCATGTCGTTGGCACCGTATGCGAATGCCTGGATGGCCGCGGTCAGGAACTGGAACCTCGCCAGGCCGAGCAGCTCTGCATGCGGCCGGTTGCCCATGAAACGCCGGATGGTCCGATACAAGGTCAGCGCCAGCAAGCCTCCACCGAGGACCGAGATCGGCATCCCGAGCAGGACGCGTGCGACTCCTGTCCAGTGGATGACGCTCTGCCCGCCGCCCACCAGCACCCAGCCCAGCATCGCGCCGACCAGCGCGAGGGTCATGCTCGTCGGGATTCCGAACAGGAGGGATGTCAGGACCACACACAGCGGAGACAGAGTGATGAGGACGTAGCTGAGCTCGCCCTGAGCCCGCAGGTCGATCACGTTTGTGCCGACGGTTTGTGCGACGGCGGTGCCAATGGCAAGAGGCCCGGCGAGGCTGACCAGCAAGAGAAACGCTGCGACGCGCGGGGTGATGACGCGGCCCGACGTGAACGAGGCCATCAGGTTCCCGCCGTCGTTGAAGCCTGAGACGAGTCCAAACATCGAAGCGGCGACCAGCGGCGCGATCGCCTCCAGATTCAAGCTCCGAAGTCTAATCGACGGGGCCGCGGCGCTTCGCGCGCGGACCCCGCCCGGGCCAACCCTGCCTCGCACGTTCAATATGTTCCGATGCCGCGAAGATTGGCGATCCTGTTCCTGGCGATCATCGTTGTGATTGGGGCGTTGGGTGCCTGGAACTATTTCCGGCCGATTCCGGCTGTGGCGGCCACCACCTCCCTTCACACACAGGACACGGTGCCCGGCGCGGTGCCGGCGATTCGGTGGCCGAGCACCGGCGCGGCCGCGATCGGCGCCTCCGGCCTGGGCCTCATCGCAAGCTCCGGGAACGAGAAGCCGGTGGCCGCCGCAAGCGTGACCAAGGTGATGACCGCGCTTGTGATCCTCGGGGACAAGCCGTTGCAGCCGGACCAGAAAGGGCCGTCAATCACGATCACCGACGCCGACGTGCAGTCGTACCAGGCCGCCCTCGCCAACAAGGAATCGGTGGTCGAGGTGCGTGCTGGCGAGGTGCTGACCGAGTTCGAGCTGCTCGAGGGCCTCCTCATACCGTCGGCAAACAACTTCGCGGAACTGCTTGCTCGTTGGGACGCCGGCTCAGTCGACTCCTTTGTCGCGTCGATGAACAAGAAGGCCGGCGAACTTGATCTCACGCAAACGACCTTCGCCGACGCAAGCGGAGCGTCACCTGCAACGGTCAGCACGCCAAGCGACCTCATGACGCTGGGCATGGAGGCGATGAAGCTTGAAGTCTTCGCCCAGATCGTGGCGATGCCTCAGGCAGACCTCCCTGTCGCGGGAACCGTTTACAACGTCGATGCTGTGCTCGGCCAGAGCGGGATCGTTGGCATCAAGACTGGATCCGGCCTGGCCGAGGGCGCCAATTTCCTGTTCGCCGCCACGTCTCAGGTGGATGGTCACCCTGTGATGCTGTACGGATGCGTGATGAGTCAACCCACTCTCGCTCGAGCGTTCGCGGCGGCCAAGGTCCTTGTTGCATCGATGCAAGCCAGCCTCCATGTCCGCAGGGTGATTGCGAGGAACCAGGCTGTCGCGAGCTATGTCACGCCTTGGGGCGGCCAGGCCGACCTGCTCTCGACGGTTGACGTTGACCTCGTCGAGTGGCCGGGCATGATCCTGCGCCAGCGCCTCGATTCACGCCCCCTGGTAATTGACAAGCCCATTGATTCCGGCACTCCCGAGGGGAGCGAGCACGTTGTCCTGGGCGACTACTCTTTCGACGTGCCGCTCGTTACCGGCAGCGCCCTTTTCCCGCCGGGCAGGCTCTGGAGGCTGACCCGGATCAATTTCCTATGATCGCTCAGTCCGACTTTGCGCTGGAGGAGAGATGGCAATGGCGAAGGTGAAAGGGTCGGGTACAAAGCAATCGCCGTGGGTGTTGACAACGCCAAGCGGATCCTCCGAATACCAGATGTACAAGGACGAGGCGCTCAGTCCACCGGCCCTGGTTTGCACTGTCGGAAAGACTGAGCTCCGGTACGACCTCCGCTGCTTGAACGACCTGCACGAGACGCTCAAGAAGCACGGCGATTGGATGCTGCTCGGGAGCGCCGACGAGCAGAAGCCGGCGGTCGAGGGCACAGTTGAAGCGTGGGGCCGCTCACCGAAGAACCCGATCGGTGGTTGGTACGGGCTGAAGAAAGGCCTCCGCGGTAGGTTCGGGATGTACGTTCCGCCGCTGATGGAGGCCCTGGGACTGGCTGAGGTCGAGCACAATCCCAAGAACAACCGCATGCGCGCACTCTAGAAATAGTGGCGTTCATATCTCGTGGATTCAAGGGCAAGCGGCGCGATGTGGCGAGCAGCTCGCGGGTGCCGCCTGGCCAGCATGTCGTGAACGACTTCCCAGTGCTGTCTGCAGGCCCGACTCCGAGAGTGCCGCTGTCGGAGTGGACTTTCTCGATCGTTGGCGAGTTGGATGAGCCCAAGGTTTGGACCTGGGACGAATTCCAAAAATTGCCATCCGAAACCGTAACGGTCGACATCCACTGCGTGACCAAGTGGTCGAAGCTGGACACCTCGTGGACGGGGGTGTCCGTCGAGACCATCCTCGAGCAGGTCGAGACGGCCGCCGACTTTGCGGTGGCGTACAGCGACGGCGGCTACACCACAAACCTTCCCATCGACGACCTGAGAGGCCATCAGGCGTGGATCGCCTTCGAATACGACGGCCAGCCGCTCGATCCTGAGCACGGAGGGCCGGCCAGGCTTCTCGTCCCACACCTTTATTTATGGAAGAGCGCCAAATGGGTGCGCGGCATCTCTCTACAGAACGAGGACGAGCCGGGTTTCTGGGAGTCGAACGGCTACCACCTACGTGGTGACCCATGGCGCGAGCAGCGGTACTGGGGCGACTGACCTGGCAGCTCGGCGAGGTGGCCGAGGTGATCCAGGAGACGCCCCGCGTTTCCAGCCTTGTGCTGGCGGTTCCTGACTGGCCGGGCCACCTCGCCGGCCAGCACGTTGACGTCAGGCTGACGGCGGAGGACGGCTACCAGGCCCAGCGAAGCTACTCGATCGCCTCGGCGCCAGAAGACCCTCGCGTGATCCTCACAGTCGAGCGGCTGGAGGATGGCGAGGTCTCACCCTATCTCGTCGGTGAGGTCAGAGCCGGCGACAAGGTCGAGCTCCGCGGGCCGATCGGCGGGTATTTCGTCTGGAGAGCCGGCGAAGAGCGATCGCTTCTCCTGGTGGCGGGCGGCTCTGGAGTAGTGCCTCTGATGGCGATGGTCCGACACCACGCGGCTGCCGGAGCCACGGCGCCGGTCCGCCTTTTGTACTCATCGCGCTCGATCGATGACGTGATCTACAGAGACGAGTTGGCCACCTTGTCGGAAGGGGATAGCCGGTTGAAGGTTTCGCATACTCTCACGCGTTCTCAGCCATCTGGCTGGGATGGCTACTCGCGAAGGATCGATGGCGAGATGGTGGCTGAGGTGGCCTGGCCGAAGAAGGACTCGCCTGCAGTGTTCGTTTGCGGGCCAACGGCTTTTGTCGAGACAGCCTCCGGATTGCTGGTCGAGTCGGGCTATGACGCCGCCTGGATCAGGACGGAGCGGTTTGGAGCCACAGGAGGTTGACGATGCGCCAATCGGATTTGAAGGTCGACGGCAACGCGATAGCCGGCCTGCTCCGGGAGATCTTCACGATGGAGATGACGAACGCGGAGAGCACATGCGCGGGTTGCGGCAGTGTTCACGCGGTCGGGCGAGTCGATGTGTACTTGAATGCTCCGGGTGCCGTGGTTCGGTGCCCGGCATGCGAGGGGGTTCTGATGCGCATCGTCCAGGGCAGGGGTCGATACTGGATCGACCTGACAGGCACCCGCTGCCTGGAATTCAAGTAGGTCAGGGAGCATTCAACGGGGCCCATCCTTAACGCCGCTTGCACGCAGGGGTTTTGGCCGGGACTAAGGCGAAGGCGAGCGACCCTTTACCGACCCTGGCTCGTTGTCCTACCTGATAGGGAGCTCTAGAAGCGTTCTTGGAGCCATGCGCGGGTCCAACGCGATCGCCTCTTCAGGTCCCGTAACCAAGGTCGGTAAGCCTGTTCTGAAAGGGGGGAGGCCACCGTGCTTGTGCGCTCGCCGGCGACGAGATCGGGAAAGCTGTCCCTGCGCCAGGGAGATTGGCAGGATGCCCTTGTGTTCCTGGGCCTGCTTCTTCCTGCCACCTTCGTGCCCCTGGCGGCTGCAGGTGGGGGTGGCCTGCTGGTGGTGCCCTACCAGCATTTCTACATCGTGTCGGCAGTATCGATACTGGCCGCCCTCATCGCGGTCGCGCTGGCCCTTGCGACTGTCCAGATCGGTCTCTACCGGGTCCTGTTCCTCTGCCTCGGGTTCACTTCGTTGTGCGCGATCTTCGCCGTGCACGGCCTGACGACCCCGGGAATCCTGGTCCCAAATCTCTTCAAGGAGTACTCAGGCAGCGCGGTCGCCACCTCCGCATACCTGAGCCTCGCTATCCCAGGGCTCTTCTTCGCAGTGAGCTACATGCCGGGACTGTCACGCCTTGAAAGGCGGCTTCCTTTCTGGCCGGCGGGCTGGCTCGTGCTCTTCGTAGTCATCGGCCTCGTGACGTACGCAGGGATCGCGATCTACCGCACGTGGCTCATCGCCGAGCTGCCACTCTCCGAGCCTCCATTCAGCACCGCCCTGGCCATCCTGAGCATCGGGCTCTTCTTCATTGCCGCGATGCGCCAGGCACGCATTTACCGGCGGGCTCACCTTGCCAGCCAGGCATTCCTGCTCGCGGCATTCGTGCTGCTTGCGGATGCCGCCGCCGCGATGGTGCTGTTCCCGGTCTGGACAATCGGGTGGTGGTACTACCACCTGCTCATGCTGGCGGCTGTAGGGCTCGCTCTTTATGCGCTCATGGTCGAACGCTCGCGCGCGCGATCCTTCAGGTCGGTGGTCGAGACCGCTCTCGAGCTCGAGGTCTCGATCGACGTCGAGGAGCTTGACTTTGACGTCATCGCGGCGCTCGTCGCCGCAGTCGAGGTCAAGGACCGCGAGACCCAGGGCCACAATCGTCGCGTCGCCCAGCTATGCGTCCAGATAGGCAGGCAGCTCGGGATGAGCGCCACAGAGCTTCGCGTCCTCGCTCGATCGGGGCTGCTTCACGACGTCGGGAAGCTGGGCATTCCAGATTCGATCCTGGAGAAAGAGGGCCCGCTCGACGAATCGGAGACCGTGGTGATGAAGACTCATCCGGAGATCGGCGTCGCGATCCTGAAGCGCGGAGGTCACTTCAAGCGGGAGCTGCTCGGCGTGCTCTACCACCATGAGCGCATGGATGGGAGCGGGTACCCCCATGGGCTGCAAGCCGACGCCATCCCGATCGAGGCACGCATCGTCGCCGTCGCCGACACATACGACGTGCTCACGACCGACCGGCCATACCGGCAAGCCTGCGGCGGGCGAGAGGCGCGGCGGGTGGTTGAGGAAGAGGCCGGCACCCATCTCGACCCGCAGGTCGTGGTGGCCCTCATGCGGGCGCTTGACAGCCCGGATTCGGGCCGAAGACACGGGCCTGCCCTAAAGCTCGCCGGCAGGTCCGGCGAGCAGCCGGACCGTTATCCTCCCCCGTCCTCTGGGGTCCCTGCGCCTCAGCGCGGGCGGGGAATCGCGCGTTAGCGTGGCCGGGTGGGGGCGTCCGAGAGTCTAGGCCCTGTCACGATTAGGACGTGAAGTTCGGCATCGCCATCTTTCCTACCGACTACGCCATCTCCATGACGGAGCTGGCGCCGGCGGTCGAGCAGCTTGGATTCGAATCGCTCTGGGTCGCCGAGCACTCGCACATCCCAGCGAGCCGGCTTTCAGCGTGGCCCGGCGGGGCGGAGCTGCCCAAGCATTACTGGCATTCGCTGGACCCGTTCGTTGCGTTGACCGCTGCCGCGCTCGCGTCGAAGACACTGATGGTCGCCACAGGGATCTGTCTTGTCATTCAACGCGATCCGATCCACACCGCAAAGGAGGTCGCAAGTGTCGACCACCTCTCCAACGGCAGATTCCTTTTCGGTGTCGGGGCCGGCTGGAATCGCGAGGAGATGGCCGACCATGGGACCGACTTCGAAACCAGGTTCAAGCTGATGCGCGAACGCGTCGAGGCGATGAAGGCGATCTGGACTCAGGACGAGGCGGAGTACCACGGTGAGCTGGTGGATTTCGGCCCCATGTGGTGCTGGCCCAAACCGGTCCAGAAGCCGCATCCGCCGGTCCTTCTTGGCGGCAGCGGCCCCGGCGTCCTGAAGCGAGTCGTCGGTTACGCCGATGGCTGGATGCCGAACCGTGGCAATGACCTCGTCCGCATTCCGGAGCTTCAGGAGCTGGCGCGAGCAGCTGGCCGTGGGCCTATACCAGTGACCACCTACCCGAAAGCGGAGGCGGCCGCGATCGACGAGGCCGCGAAGGCCGGCGTCGAGCGGTGCATCTGGTACGTGCCGCCTGACGGCCGCGATCAGGCGCTGGCGCGTCTCGAGGTGCTCGCCAAGCTCGTCAAACCCTATTTGGGCTGATCAGCCCTCGATCAACGCTCGAAAGCGCGGTGCATCGCGCAATGAGTCGAGGTCGGGATCGGCGGCGGCAGTCGCCTTCAGGTCGGGCCGCATAGGCAGGGCTTCCTCCAGCAAAGAGAGCGCCTCGTCGAGGCGGTCCTCGGCGACGCGCATTCCGACCAGGTTGTAGAGCACTCCTCCAAGGATGTGGCCCGGTGCCTCGGCGTGCCGCATCTCTGAGGCAGACTCCTCCAGTAGCTGCTGGCTGCGCGCCTCATCGCCTTCGCGCCGGTAATGGTCTGCAATGTGGTTGCGAGGATGCACGTAGCTGTTGCGAACCATCGCCTCGCCCACAGTCGCAGCCGCATACCAGTCGAAAGGCACATCGCCCATGGTTTCCAACATGGCGATGAGGGAGATGAGCGTTGCATCTGAGTGCGCCGCCGCTTCCGCCAGTGAGACACCGGCGGCGCCCTGCATCTCTCTGTCATTGAGCTCATCGATGCTGCCCGTGGGCGCGTCGACGGGCCGTCCCTCGCTGGCGCCCGCCAGCGCATCCCATAAATGCTCGCGCCATTTCGCGATGTGGAAGAACATCATCGCCGCGGACCAGCCTTCAGGCGGATCTGGCTTGACCTCAGCCTCTGCGAGGAAAGCCCTCTCGGTCTCCTGCTGTGCTTTCAGCAACGGGAGCACGTCTTTCATGAACGTCCCTCGAGAAGCGCCTTCGGAATCGAAGCCCATGTGCCGCCCTTCCTGCGGTACGCGATGCCTGAAAGCATCTCAAGCACCACACGGTTGGCGAGGAACGCGGTAATCTCGGCGGCGTCGTAAGGAGGTGATACCTCTACAACGTCCATGCCCAACACAGGCAGCTCGATGGCGATCCGCCTCACCGCGTCGAGCAGCTGGCGGGAAGTGAAGCCTCCCGGTTCGGGGGTGCCGGTGCCCGGCGCCATGCCGGGATCGACGACGTCGACGTCGACGGAAACGAAAACCCCTTCGCAATCGTCGACCGCGATGGCGAAAGCTTCTTCGAGGACGCTGTCGAGGCCGCGGCGAACCACCTCGTTCATCTCGAACGAGTGCATCCTCTGCTCGGCCATCCACTGAAGCGTCTCCGGCTCCGGCCAGTAACCGCGAAGACCGATCTGGATGAATCGGTCGCCTCGACATGCTCCCGACTCGATGAGGCGCCGCATCGGAAGGCCGTGGCCGATCAAGCTGCCGAACTGAGTCTCGCCAGTGTCGGCGTGGGCGTCGAAGTGGATCACCGAGACGCGGCCCCATCCCTTGGCGCGCGCGACGCCTGTGACGTCAGGCCAGGTGATGGTGTGGTCTCCTCCGAGGATGACGGGGATGGCGCCCGCCTCCGCAGCGGTGCGCACAGCCGTCTCGAGCGCATCGATCGGCACCCTGGCTTCAACGCCGGGCATCTCGATATCACCGGCGTCGACCACGCGCAGGTCGCGCAGCGGATCCACGCGCAGCGCCAGGTGCGGCCGGGAGGCATCGTGGGGGTTGTAGTCGGTGATGCGTATGACCTTGGGACCGAAGCGCGCACCGGCTCTGTACGAGGCGCCGGCGTCGTAGGGTGCGCCGATGATCACAACGTCGGCACCCGCGAACGTCGATGGCTCGTCGAGGTCGCACCGCTCGACGCCGAGGAACGTTACGTCGGGGCCGTACATGCCGCCGATGCGCGGCGTCAAAGGGCTGACTCGCGAGCCAGCTGGCGGTTGCGCCAGCTGCGAATCACGGCGAAGCTGATCGAGAGCAATGCGCCGGCAAGGAATATGAAAGTGCCGATCACGTTGACCTGGGGCGGCACCCCCAACCGGGTCGCCCCGTAGACCCAGAGAGGAAATGTCTGGGTGGTGCCGGACACGAAGCTGGTGATCACGTAGTCATCAAGGCAGAGCGCAAAGGCGAGCAATGCGGCCGCCAGTACGCCCGGAAAGATGATCGGAAGCGTGACCAGCGTGAACGTCGTCAGTGGCGAGGCGCCGAGGTCTTGCGCGGCTTCTTCGAGCGAGTTATCGAAACCCACCAGTCGCGCTCGCACGGTGATGGCGACGAAGGGGATGGAGAACATGACCTGGGCCAGGACGATGGTGAGAAACCCGAGGGGAACGTTGGCGGCGAGGAAGAGAGTGAGGAGCGCGGCGCCCATCACCACCTCGGACGCTGCGATGTTCATGACCATCACCGCGTCGAGCAGCGTCCTGCCGCGGAAGTGGTATCGATGAGAGGCGAGCGCGATCATCGTGCCCAGGACAGTTGAGATGGCCGCACCGATCGTGGACGACAGGAGGGATGTGTATACGGCGTTGGTCAAAGCGGTGACGCCGAACGGGTCGGCGAACCATTTGAGCGTGAAGCCGGACCACACGATGTTCAACCTGCCGTGAGTGTCGTTGAACCCGTAAATGGTCATCACGGCGATCGGAGCGAAAAGCCACAGCAGAACCAGGTGCGTGTAGGCGGGCAATAGCAGTCGTTCCAGCCGGTGCCACCAACTTGCACTGGTCCGCGCTCGTGGCCTCGCCACCCCACCTTTAGTGGCCGCCCGCAACGCAGTGTCGTTCACCGTCAGTCGCCCATGATCTGTTCAGTGCCGAAGATGCGCTGGTAAAGGAGGAGCGTCGCCAGCAGGCCTAGCATGAAAACGAATGCGAGGGCAGCGGCCTGCGGATAGTTGAGGCTGACAATGAACTGCCGCTCGATCACCCGTCCGACCATCGTCGTGCCGACACCCCCGAGCAGGTCCTGGTTGACGTAATCGGCTACCGCCGGAATGCCGGTCAGAAGCACCCCTGCAAACACGCCTGGGAGAGAGAGCGGGACGATCACCCGCCGGAGCACCTCGAAGCGATTGGCGAACAGGTCCTGGGCTGCTTCGACCAGGCCGCGGTCGATCTTCTCCAACGACGCGTAAACAGGAAGCAGCATGAATGGAAAGAAGGTGTAAGCAAGTCCTCCGGTCACTGCGACCGGCGTGGCCAGGACGCGAAAGTCGAGAGGTAGAAGGTGGGCCGACTTGAGAGGGCCGAACAAAGGACCTTCGTCGGCAAGCAGTGTTCCCCACGACAGAGTGCGGATGACGAACGACACGAAGAATGGAAGCAGGATGGCCAGCAGGTAAGAGGACTTACGCGGGCCGGCGTGGAACGCGATCCAGTAGGCGGCCGGATACGCGACAACGAGTGCGACGATGGTCGCCGCGCCGCCGTACTCGATGGCGTGCAGGTACTGCTCTGAGTAGACGCTGATCCCACGGGAGTAGTTACCGAAGTTCCAGGTGAATGCGAACCCGTTGAAGAAATCGCCAGACTGCAGCGACATGATGCCGAGGGTGAGGATCGGCAGCAGGAAGAAGAGAAACATCCAGCCGCCTCCCGGCAGGATCAGCAGGTAAGGCGCCAGCGCTCTTCCCCACCGGGAGCTGAGCGCCGGCCGCCTGGCAGCGACTTGAGCCCCCACCCGTAGGGCTACGCGATCAGGCCGAGATGACTGCGTTGAAGGTGTCGTTCCACTGCGTGGTCTCGCTGGGAGTCAGTACGCGGTAGTAGGAGGTTTTGGCGAGCACGTCGGCGGACGGGAAGATGAGCGGGCTCTCGGCGGCTTCCTGAAGCGCCGCTTTGTCATCCGGGTTGGTCGCCGCGGCTGCATCCGCCTCGATTGCCTGCTTTGCGCTGGGCACCGGCGTGATGTATTCGATGTACTCAGCCAGCGTGGCAGCCACCTTGGGTTGGTACACCCAGTCCATGTAGGTGATGGCGTCAAACGGGTGAGCGGCGCCCACCGGAATTGCCATGTTGTCGGTCCAGATCACGCCTCCCTCTTGCGGGATGACGAACTTGAGGTCCTGGTTGCCTGCCGACAGGTTGGCCTGAAAGATGTCGCCGGACCAAGCCATGCTGATCCACGTGTCGCCCTTGCTCAGGGCGTCGATGTAGCTCTGGTCGTAGTACTTACGAATTACGCCCGAGTCCTTCTGCTCCTTGAGCTTGTTGGCGGCTTTCTGCCAGTCCGCCGGGGTCGAGCTCTCCACCTTGATTCCCAGCCCGAGCAGGGCCATCGTTCCGGTGTCCTGGTTCTCGCTGAACATTCCGACCTTGCCCTTGAACTTGGGGTCGAACAGGTCGTTGAAGCTCGTGATCTCCCGCCCCGTGAGCTTGGGGTTATAGCCGATGCCGGTGAAACCAGACTGCCAGGGGATGGTGAACTTGTTGCCGGGGTCGAAAGCGCGAGCCTGGACGCGTGGCGCCGCATTCGCCGCAAAGTTGGGAAGCTTCGTCGGGTCGAGCTCGGTGAACCACTTCTTTTCCATGTAGTGCGTCAGGAAGATGCCGTTGGTCACGACGATGATGTCGAAGCCGATCGGTGTGCCCTGCTGGAGCAGCGGCGCTTCCTTGGCGAAGAAGCTGTCGTTGTCCTGGATCGGCTCGCTGTAGGTGACCTTGATCCCCGTCTCTTTGGTGAACTGCTCCAGCGAGGGGTACGTGGTGGGCTTGCCTTTTTCCTCGACAATATCGATGTAGAGCGGCCAGTTCGCGAAGTCGAGGGTGCCCGTCTTAGTCGCTTTGTCCCACACCCAGTTCGTGTGCGCGGCGGGCTGGTTGCCGCTCCCGATACCGCATGCGGCCAGAGCGGCGGCCAGGCTGGCGTAGCCGGCCCCCTGGAGGGCGGTCCGCCGGGAGATGCGTTTCTGTGTCAATCCGCGCAAGAACGACGGGTCCATGTAGAACGGAAGCTCTTTCTCGGTGCTCATTCCTCTCCTCTAACTTGAACTTGCTGTTCCGCTGCCGGCAAGTCCAGCGGGATCACGAAAGTGTGTTCCGGAGCCCAAGCCAGGTGAACGGCCTCGCCTGGGCGGGCGACCGCGCCTCCGCTCGCGTTGCGGTCGAATGCCGACATCTCCCGGCCCTCCTGCGTCTGGAAGAAGTACTGAAAGCTGACCCCCGCAAAGACCGCGCTCCGTAGGGTACCCGCAATCACGTTCTGGGTGGGGGTGGGCACCACCCCTGCCGGGAGGACGTGGATCTTCTCCGGCCGCACGCCGACCCGCACGCGCTCACCGTCCAGAAGCTGTGGATCGTAGGGAATCTGGATCCGGGCTCCGCTGTCCAGCTCGACGAGTCCCAGATCGTCCTGGCTGCCGCGGTAGACGCCGTCAAGAAGGTTCGAGGCTCCGAGAAACTCCGCCACGAACTCGGTCGCGGGCCGCTCGTACACGTCTTCCGGCGGGCCCAGCTGCTCGATCCTGCCCTTGTTCATCACCGCGATCCTGTCGGAGATCGTCATCGCCTCCTCCTGGTCGTGGGTGACGAACACGAATGTGATCCCGACTTCCCTCTGGATGCGCTTCAGCTCCAGCTGCATCTGCTTGCGCAGCTTGAGGTCGAGGGCCCCCAGAGGCTCGTCAAGGAGCAAGACCTGGGGCCGGTTGACGAGAGCGCGAGCCAGGGCGACGCGCTGCTGCTGGCCGCCTGAAAGCTGCGCCCGCCGCCGCTTCCCGTAGCCGGCCAGGCTCACAAGCTCGAGCGCTTCATTCACGCGCCGCTCAACTTCCTTGGGGGCAACTCTTTGCCTGCGGAGGCCGAAGGCGACGTTGTCGAAGACGTTCAGGTGCGGGAACAGCCCATAGGACTGAAAGACCGTGTTCACGTTTCTGCGGTAAGCGGGGAGGTCGGTGACGTCCTGCCCATCGAGCATGACCATTCCCTCAGTCGGCGCCTCGAAGCCGCCGATCATGCGAAGGGTTGTGGTCTTGCCGCAGCCCGACGGCCCCAGCATGCTGAAGAACTCACCGCGGCGGATCTCCAGGTTGAGCTTGTCGACGGCGACCACGGATCCGAAGCGCTTCACCACCTGGTCGAGCACCACCACGGAATCGCTATCAGCGGGGTGGCGTTCTGGGTGCATCCGATCGCCCGCGTGCGCGATTGCCTCCTCTTCCGCGGCGCTGCGCTTCATCTGGCGAATTCTGCCTGTTCGCGGACTCGCTGCGAAGGTTGGAACACAGTCGGGGCCTAGCCTGTGTTCTGAAGGCCGGCCGCGACCCCGTTCACAGTCAGCAGGAACAACCTCTCGGCCACCGCTCGCTCGCGCGCGCCGGGACCCTTGGCCCTCAGAGCGCGGAGCGCTCGCAGCTGAAGGTGGGACAGCGCATCGACGTAGGGATTGCGCAGCTCGATCGCCCACGACAGCACCCGCCGGTCCTGCAGGAGACGCTTGTGTCCTGTCACTGCCAGCACCCGATCTTTTGTCAGGTCATATTCGTGCAGCAGCAGCCCAGCAAGCGCGCGATCGTGTCCGAGGTTCAGGTAGCGGATGGCGATTCTTCTGTCAGTCTTGGCCAGGCTCATCTCTGCGTTGTCCAGCATCACGTTGAAGAGAGGCCATGAGGCATAAGCCCGCTGCAGGTCCTCAAGGCGGGCCGCTGCCAGGCCGCTCCCCAAGCCGTACCAGCCCGGCAGGTTGAGTCGCATCTGCGACCAGGCGAACACCCATGGGATGGCGCGAAGGTCGTCAAGGCTGTGACCACCTCCGCGGCGCGCCGGCCGTGAGGCGATGCGCATCCGGCTCAGCTCCTCGATCGGGCTGATCTTGGCGAACCATTCCTCAAAACCGTCGGCCCCGACAAGCTCCTGGTAAGCAGCGCGCGCTGCAACATCGACCTGGCCGGCGAGCTTGCGGAAACGTTCCGCGGGCGGCTTCGATCGGGTCGCACCTCTCGGCGCTGAGGCCTCCAGCACCGCAGACGCCACCTGCTCCAGGTGGCGCCTTGCGATTGCCCGGTTGCCGTAGCGCGCAAAGATCACCTCGCCCTGCTCGGTGACTTTGAAGTGGCCGCCGACCGAGCCGGGGGCTTGCGCTCGCACCGCGCGGTTCGCCGGACCGCCACCTCGTCCAAGGGCGCCGCCGCGTCCGTGAAAAAGAGTGAGGCTGAGGCCACGCTTCGCTGCCCACGCAGTCAGCTCGGCCTGTGCGTCGTGGAGCGCGAGCGTGGCCGAAAGCGGACCAACCTCTTTGGTCGAGTCCGAATAGCCGAGCATGACCTCCATTCGCCTGTCGCCCTCAGCCAGCCGGCGGCGCACTGGCTTGAGCTTGATCAGCGCCTCCATCACCGCGGCCGAGCGGCGCAGGTCGGCGACGGTTTCGAAAAGGGGGATCACCTCGAGGGTTGGAGCGACTCCTCCCGTCGCATGATCGGCAAGGTCGTACACCGCCGTGATGTCCTCGACGTCGCGGGTGAAGCTCACGATGTAGCGCCGGCAGGCGTCGCTGCCGAACCGAGCCTGCACCGAGGCGATAGCGCCAAGCGTATCCAGTACCTCTTGCGTCTCGGGCGACCGGCGCCCTCCAGCTCGCACTTCCGCCAGCGCCCGCAAGTGGACGAGGCTGTGCTGCCGTACCTCGAGCTCAGCCAGGTGAAAGCCGAACGTTTCCGCCTGCCAGATGACGTGCTGCAGCTCCCCGTACGCCAGCCGCTCCGCGCCCGCGGCAGCAAGCGACAGCTGCGCAATTCGCAAGTCATCGAGCAGCTCGGCTGCCGAGCGGTACGCTTGCTTTGCTTCACCCAAACGGGTGATGCGAATGCGGTCGGCGACGTGAATCAGGAACTGGCGATGTTGCTCCGAAGGTGAACGCTTCTCGAGCTCGCCGAACCGGGTAGGCTCGGACTGGCGCAGAGCTGACAAACGGCGCCGCAATGCGGCGCTTGGGGGCGTGGTCGCCGCGTCGGCCGTGAGTGCCCTACCAACCCGGCCGGTCGCGTTCTCGAGGGCGATCAGAACGTGCTCTGATTGGATCAGCATCGTCGCCGCCGTCACCCCGGCGGTGATCGACGGGTTGCCGTCCCGATCGCCACCGACCCAACTGCCAAATCGAAGGAAGGGAGGGGCCAGCGGTGGGCGGCGGCCTGAGTCGGCCGGGCTCAAAGCTCGATCCAGGGCCCGGTAGATCTCCGGAACCACCAGGAAGAGGGTCTCGTCGAAAACGGCCATCACCGAGCGGACCTCATCCAGTGGCTGCACTTGCGTCTGGCGAAGCTGGCCGGTGCGCCAAAGGGTGTCGATCTCCTCGACGAGCCGGCGTTTTGCTTCGAATCGCTCGCCTTCCGAGCGAGTCCTGTCATCCAGCCGGTCAAGCTGCTCGCCGACTCGGCGAATCGCGGTCACCACGGCTCGCCTACGAGCCTCGGTCGGATGGGCGGTGAATACCGGGTGAACCTCGAAATTCGAGAGGACCTTGCGCAAACGGCGCGCACCGTGGCGGGATGTGAGCTCGGCAACGGTGGCGGCCAGGGATTCGGGAAGGGGCCTGGGACCCTGGTCGCGCTCGCGCAGCACCCTTGCGCGGTGGTGTTCTTCGGCCAGGTTGGCCAGGTGGAAGTAGCAAGCAAAGGCTCTGGCCACGGACTCCGCGCGCTGGAGAGACCACGACGCAACGAGCTTTTCGGCGCGGCGCTCGTAGCCGGCCTCGTCGCGTGCCAGGATCACCAATCGCCGCAGCGCCTCGACGTCGCGAAGCAGCTCTTTGCCGCCTGACTCGGCGACGACCTGGCCGAGAACCTCGCCAAGCATCCGCACGTCGCGCCTGAGCTCTGGCGGAATGGCCTGGCGCGCACGCTCCCTTCCCCCCCTGGCAGGGAAGATAGAAGGGCCCTTGGTGGGTCGAGCGCGAGGGCGGCTGGTCAAGCCCTGGCGCGGGTCTTCGAAAACTGGGCGTACTCAAACGAATCGACGAGGGCAGCGAGTGACGCTTCGATGATGTTGCTGGAGCAGCCGACGGTCGTCCAACGCTTGGACCCCCGTCCTGACTCGATGAGCACCCTGGTCGTCGCGCCGGTGCCTGCAGCCCCGTCGAGAATCCTCACCTTGTAGTCGTGAAGACTCACGCCTTTGAGGTCCGGGAACTTCGGGCTGAGCGCCTTGCGCAACGCGGCGTCAAGCGCGTTGACAGGTCCGTTTCCAGATGCCGCGGTGTGATAGACCACGCCGCCGACCTCCACTTTCACAGTCGCTTCCGCGTGGACGTTTCCGCCGTCCTTGCGGACCATGGTGGTGAAGTCGGCCACCGTCCACGGGGCCGTGTAGTCGGGCTGCAGCCTGCGCAGCAGCATCTCAAAAGAAGCGTCGGCGGCCTCGTACGAGTAGCCGCGATGCTCCAGCTCCTTGAGGTGCTGCACCAGCCACCGCGTCTGAGGATCGTCGCGATCCAGCTCAAGACCGAACTCGCGCGCCTTGGCGAGGATGTTGCCTCGACCTGACAGCTCGGAGACGAGCACGTGCGGCTCGTTGCCGACGAGACTCGGGTCGATGTGCTGATAGGCATCGCTGTGCTTCAGCACTGCGGCCACGTGCTGGCCCCCCTTGTGCGCGAATGCGCCGTAGCCGACGAACGGTTGCTGAAGGGGCAGGGCAAGGTTGGCGATCTCTGCCACAGTCCGCGAAAGGTCAGTCGAGCGCGATAGGGAGTTTTGATCGAGGGCTTCGATCCCGAGCTTCAGGACAAGGTTGGCGACGACCGATACAAGGTTGGCGTTGCCACACCTCTCGCCGTATCCGTTGATGGTTCCCTGCACCATGTCTGCGCCGGCAGCGACGCCCGCCAGCGTGTTGGCCACCGCCAGCTCGCAGTCGTTGTGGCAATGGATTCCCACCCCGACCGGTCGGTCGAGCTCGCCAACCGCTCGCCGGACTGCCTCGACCCCACGCCTGATCTCGGCAGGCAGGGAGCCGCCATTCGTGTCGCACAGCACCACCCAGCTCGCTCCCGACCGCGCGGCTTCCAGGCACGCCTCCACGGCGTACTCGGCGTCGCGGGCGAAACCGTCGAAGAAATGCTCGGCGTCGAAGACCACCTCACGACCGAGTCCGACGCCGTAACCGACCGACTCCCGGATCATCGCCAGGTTCTCGTTGGGTGTCGTTTCCAGCACCACGCTCACCTGCCACGGATCGGTTTTGCCGACAAGGGTCCAGGTGGCGGCTCCACTCTCCGTCAGCGCTTTGAGGTTGGCGTCGTCCTCGCACGTGCCGCCGGCACGCCGTGTGGCACCGAATGCAGCGAGCCGGGCTCGCTTCATCGGGTGTGCCTTCAGGCTTGCGAAAAGCTCCTCATCCTTCGGGTTGGACCCCGGGAAGCCGCCCTCGACGTAATCGAAACCAAGCTCGTCCAGCGCCCGCGCGATTCGCAACTTGTCCGAAACGGAGAACGAGACAGCCGGCCCCTGGGCGCCATCGCGCAGCGTGGTGTCGTACACCACGATTCGCCTCGCGGCGCCGTTCTCTTGGCTGGCGGCGGTAGGGCTGGGCATAAAAAAACCTCCGGGCCTTCTGTTGGCCGGGAGGTCCAACGACATCAGCGAGTGCGCTTAAGTCGGGGGACCTCCCCTGGCAATTCCGATGATCGCCGGGCGCGATTTGGACATCGCAGCAAAGACTAGGGCATCTCCGCCGGCATAAGCCTGGATGTTGCAAACAAAATGTGCCCACTGGGCTTGGTGCCAGACGAACATGGCGCCTCGCCAAAGAAATCTGTTGACAAACGACCCGGGCAGGACTACGGTTTGTGAAATCAGTTCGACAATGTCGAACACAAGTCAGATAAATAGGGGGTCGGAAGAGCGATGTATTCCACGTTTCAACGAGCGCTGGCGGAGTTCTTTGGCACAGCGGCATTGGTCCTCGTCGGGCCGGGTTCGGTGATCGCGACGCTCACGCTGGCAGGCAAGGCTGTACCGGCCGTCACAGAGGCCGACCTCTTGGCGATCAGCTTCGCGTTCGGTTTCATCATCACAGCCCTCGTCTATGCAATCGGCAAGGTGTCTGGCTGCCACATCAATCCAGCTGTGACATTCGCTCTTGCCGTAACCAAGCGGTTCCCGTGGAGAGAGCTTCCGATCTACTGGGTGGCGCAGTTTGCAGGCGCGATCCTGGGCGCCTTCGCCATCTGGGGAGTCTTCGGCGCGAATGCGGTCACTTTCGGGATGGGTCAGACCCACTTCGCGTCCGACGCGTCGAGCAGCTACTACCTCCAGGCCGCCCTGGCGGAGGCACTCGGCACCGGGCTGCTCATCTTTGCGATCCTCGGCATCGTCGACTCGCGCTCGCCGGGGACTCTCGCCGGGATCGTTATCGGCGGAGCGGTCGTCGGAATCATCCTCGTCTTCGGTCCGGTGACCGGCGCCTCATTGAACCCGGCTCGCGCATTCGGACCCGAGCTGGTGCAGGCGATTGCGGGCGGCGCCACGTTCTGGACCCAGTACGTTCCCGTCTACCTGATCCCCGGACTGGTGGGCGCAGCGGGCGCGGCTTTCCTGTACGACTTCCTTGCCAACCCGCGGATGGTCGAGCGGCCGATCCGCGAAGCCGTCAGCCACGAAGACGCAGTACCCGCCGGGGCACGCTAGGGTCGCCGGCGCACATTAAGAGGAGAGCAAACAAAATGGCAGTCAGCACCAATCAGATGCGCAAGTTCCTCAACGATCCCGCAGACGTCGTCAAGGAGTCGCTGGTCGGCCTGGCCGCGGCTCATGGCGACCTGCTCCGATACGACGCGGCAGCCCAGATCGTCGTTCGCAAGGACGCCCCGCGAAAGGGCAAAGTGGCCCTCATCTCTGGCGGAGGTTCCGGGCACGAGCCCCTCCACGGCGGTTTCGTCGGCCTCGGCATGCTCGATGCAGCAGCACCGGGCGAGGTATTCACTTCACCGGTGCCGAACCAGATGCTTGCTGCCACCAAGGCTGTCGACGGCGGCGCCGGAGTGGTCCATATCGTCAAGAACTACACAGGCGACATCCTCAACTTCAAGCTGGCGGCGGAAGACGCTGCGGACGAGGGCATCAAAGTCACATCGGTGGTCATCGATGACGACGTTGCGGTTCAGGACTCGCTGTACACAGCCGGCCGGCGCGGCGTGGGGGCGACTGTCCTCGCCGAAAAGATTGCCGGCGCAGCTGCCGAAGCCGGCGCGGACCTTACCAAGGTGACCGACACCGTCAAGCGCGTCAACGATCGAGCCCGTTCTTTCGGTGTGGCGCTTTCGTCCTGCATCCCGCCGGCTGCGGGCAAGGTGATCTTCGAGCTGCCTGAGGGGGAGATCGAGTTCGGAATCGGGATCCACGGTGAGCCTGGACGCCGCCGTGGAGCGCTCGGCCCCGCCTCTGAGGTGGTCGACGTTATGGTCGAGGCGGTGATCTCGGACCTCAAGCCCAAGAGGGGCGGCAATCTGCTCGTCTTCGTCAACGGCATGGGCGGCACGCCCTTGCTCGAGCTCTACCTTCTATATGGTGAGGTCGACGCCAGGCTTCGCAAGGCAGGCCTCAACCCGACGCGCAACCTGGTCGGCAGCTACATCACTTCGCTCGAGATGGCTGGGGCTTCGCTAACAGTGCTCGAGCTCGACGACGAGCTGACCAAGCTTTGGGATGCGCCAGTGCACACGCCCGCGCTCCGCTGGAGGGCGTAACACTAACCTTGATCATCGAAAAGATCATGGACGCGACCACCATCACCTCATGGATGCGTGAGATCGAAGCATCGGTGCGCGCCGAGCGGGACCACCTGGTCCACCTCGACGCCGCCATCGGTGACGCCGACCACGGCATCAACATGGCGAGGGGATTTGAGGCCGTCGTCCAGGCACTGGCGGCTGACGCCGGATTGTCGCCCGGAAAGCTTCTCGTGCTGGCGGGCCGCACCCTGGTCTCCACTGTTGGCGGGGCAAGCGGTCCGCTGTGGGGTTCGGCGCTCCGCAGCGGTGGTCGGACGCTTGGGGACCAGGCCGCATTCGATGGCCCTCAGCTCGTGGAGGTCCTCGCCGCCGCGCTCGCATCGGTGAAGGACCTCGGCACTGCGTCGCTGGGTGACAAGACGATGGTCGATGCCCTCGAGCCGGCTGTCGAGACGCTGCGCGAGCGCATCGCTGCGGGCGACACATTGACACAAGCTATTGAGGACGCCGCAAGCGCAGCAGAGGCGGGCATGCGGGCGACCATCCCATTGCAGGCTCGCAAGGGTCGCGCCTCGTACCTCGGTGAGAGGTCGGTCGGGCACCAGGACCCGGGAGCGACTTCGACAGCTCTCATCATGCGGGCCCTTCAGAGAGCGGTAGCCGCTTCGGCCTGATCGCAAAATGAGTGAGCGCGCCCTGCGTGGCGTGAGCGCCGCCCCCGGGATCGCAACGGGGCGTGCTGTGGTGATCGGCCAAAGGTCTGCAGCGTCGGTTGGGCTGCCTGTTTCTGAGAGTGATCGAGCAGCCGAGCTGATCAAAGCACGCGGAGCGCTTGCGTCAGCCGCCGCCGAGCTCCAATCAATCGCTGACTCCCTGCGCAGCGATGGACGCGCGGCTGAGGCCGACATCGTCGAGACCGGCGTTCTGATGGCGCAAGACCCGAGCCTGGAGGCAAGCCTCGAACGCCTTGTGCTGGCGTCTGGAATAACGGCACAGGTCGCGTTGCAAGACGCTGCTGAGGAAAGTGCCGCCGAGCTGGCGCTGCTCGACGATCCAATGCTGGCGGAACGCGCTGACGATGTTCGGAGCCTTGGGCGGCGAGCGGCGGCACACGCAGGCGGCGTGCGCCTCGACCGGACGGGCGGAGTGCTGGTCGCCGACAGCCTTGGTCCTGCGGACGTCGCCGAGCTGTCAGGCGTCCGGGGTGTCGCGCTCGCCCGGGGCGGGGTGACCGCCCACGCGGCGATCGTCGCTCGCTCGCTCGGCCTGCCAATGGTGGTGGGGGTGGGACCTGAGCTGCTCGAGGTCGAAGATGGGGAGGAGGTGGTCCTTGACGGTGACGCCAGCGTCGTCGTGCGTTTCCCAAGTCCGGCGCGCCTGGCGCAAGCTCGCGAATCGATTGCTGTCAGGCAGCGAGCGCGAGATCGTGCAGTCACCCATCGCGACGAGCCTGCCATCACCGGGGACGGCCACCGTGTCAGCATCCTCGGGAATGCTGCGAGCGTGGCCGAGGTGCTCGAAGCGCTCGCACAGGGGGCTGAAGGGATTGGCCTTCTTCGCACAGAGCTGCTCTTCCTCGACGCGCCCTCGTGGCCGCCTCAGGAGCAGCAGGTCAGGTTCCTGACACCAATCCTTGCCGAGCTGTCAGGTCGCATCGCGACAGTTCGCCTGCTCGACTTCGGGGGCGACAAGACTCCTCCCTTTCTGCGTGGTACCAAAGAGCGCGGAGTCGAGCTGATGCTGCACGCACCCGAAGCGCTGAAGGCGCAGCTTTCGGCGGTTCTCGAAGCCGGCAGCAAGACGAGGCTCCGCATCCTGGTGCCGCTGATCACCAGTCCTGCGCAGGTACTCGAGGTGCATGCAGCGCTCACAGCCGTGCTGGATGGCCGCCCTAGACCCGCGCTTGGCGCGATGATCGAGACGCCCGACGCAGCGCGCCGGGCCGCGGAGATCGCAAAGGAGGTTGACTTCCTCAGCATTGGGACGAACGACCTGACGCAGATGGTCCTGGGATTGGATCGCGAACAATCCAAGTCGGCTCCGGTGACTGACGTCAGAGTCCTGCGTCTTATTGATATGACGATTCGCGCGGCCAGCGATGCCGGGATTCCTGTCGACGTGTGTGGTGAGGCAGCTTCAGATGCGGTGGCGATGCCGATCCTGGTCGGGCTTGGCGCAGGCGAGCTGAGCGTTGCAGCGGCGCGAGTCGGCGAGGTTCGGGAGCGTGTTCGAGCGCTGCGCTTCGACGAATCGGAGAAGCTTGCGGTGGAGGCTTTACTCGGTCAGGTTGCTGACGCAGGTCGCGAGCGCGTCTAGCGCGGCCGCTGCGTCGTCGCCTTCGGCGCTTAGCCGCAGAACTGTTCCGCCGACCGCACCCAACGCGAGCACGGCGAGAATGCTCTTGGCGTTGGCAAGCTTTCCGTTCGAACCGACGGTAACGCTTGATTGAAACCTCAGGGCAGTCTTCACGAATGCCCCGGCGGGCCTGGCGTGGAGGGCGACACCCTCGGGAAGCGCGACAGCGACCTCAGAACTTGCTGGCACCGCGCGCGTCCTCGGCCGCCCGGGCCACGTCTTCAAGCGATTGGCCCGCGGCTGACATGACTGCAGCGGCCACAGCACCTTCGACGAAAGGCGCGTCGACCAGCCGCACGTGGCCATTGGCGGCGCCTTCAAGCAGGTGCCGTACGGTGAGGATCGAGCTGCCGAGGTCGGCCAGCACCACGACGCCCTGGCCGCAATCCGCGCGAACGATGGCGTCGCGCACGGTGTCACCGGTGGTTCCCAGCGAGCCGCCCGGCCCGCCTCCCGCCGGCTCGATCCTCACTTCGGTTCCAGCCACCTGGGAGGTCAGGTGGGCGAGCCCTCGGGCGAGCTCCAGGCTGTGGGACACCAGTACAATCCCGACCATTCAGTCATTCCCCCGGCGAGCGCTTCGCGGCCCGCCAACACGTTCAAAAGGACGGCCGTAGTCTACACTACCGACAGGAATTCAGCAATGCCGAATGACGAAAATTCTGAAAAAGCCCGCCGCGGATCGATCCAGTCGATCGATCGGGCGACGGCGATCCTCAAGGCGCTGGCCAGCGGCCCGAGGCGTCTTGGCGTGAGCGAGCTGGCGGATCGCCTGGGCCTCGCGCGCCCAACAGTCCATGGTTTGCTGCAGACGCTGCAGTCTCACGGCTTCGTGGAGCAGGACCGCCATTCAGACAAGTACCAGCTCGGTCCCGGCCTGCTGCAGCTCGGATACTCATACCTCGACCTGAACGAGCTGCGAGCACGCTCGATCGGCTACGCGGACCGCCTTGCAGCGCGTGTCGGCGCCGCCGTCCGCGTCGGCGTGATGCACGGCTCGAACGTGGTCGTCGTGCACCACGTGTTCCGGCCTGACGCTGCGTTTGGAGTCCTCGAGGTTGGGCTTCAGCTGCCTCTGCACGCGAGCTCCCTGGGTAAGGCGATGCTGGCTTTCTCGCCTGAGCAGGTGGTCGAGGACCTGCTGTCAGATCCCCTTCCAAGGCTGACCAAGCGGACCCTCGAAGCTGCTGCTCTGCGCCAGGAGCTGAAGGCCATTCGCGACCAGGGCGTCGCCACCGAGCGTGACGAAGCTGTGCTTGGCGAATCGAGTGCGGCTTCTCCGATATTCGACCACGGAGGAAATGCCGTCGGAGCGATTGGCGTCGTCGATGCCACCGAGCGCCTATTTCCGCGCGGCCTCGTGCGGGGCGCCGCGGCTGCTGTGACTGAGGCCGCGCGCGGCGTATCGCGCGAGCTTGGCGCCCCTCGCTGGCCTTACGCCGCAGACGCATAGGGTTCAGCCCCGGACGTTCGGGGGGGTTTATCTTCTGCGCGTGGCCGATTCCGAGGTTCTTGGTCTGCTGATTGCTGCGCGCGACGAACCAGGCGTGCTCTACCGCCTGTCCGAGACGATCTTCCGCCATGGAGCGAACGTCACCTACGTCGCCGGCGGCGCACACAGGGAAAAGTTGGCAGAGTTGCAGCTTGAGGTGTCGGGCGCTCCGGACAAGGTGCGATTGATCGCCGACCTGGAAGGCCTGGAGGGGATCACCAAGGTCAGCACGGTTCCGACTTTCGAACGCATTTATGGCAAGCGCGTGATCGTCATCGGCGGCGGAGCGCAGGTGGGCATGGTCGCGCAGGGCGCCATCTCTGAGGCTGATCGCCACAACATCCGCGGCGAGAGGATCTCAGTCGACACGATCCCCCTGGTGGGCGAAGAGCAGCTGGCGGCTGCGGTTCGCGCAGTGGCCCGCCTTCACCGTGCCCGTGCTCTGGTCCTGGCAGGCGCCTTGATGGGCGGCGACATCAGCACCGCTGTGCGAGAGATAAGGGAGGCGGGGATCGTCGTCCTCTGCACCAACATGGCGGGCTCGGTGCCTGACGCCGCTGATGTTGTGGTCAGCGATCCCGTCGAAGCCGGCGTCATGGCCGTGATGCTTATCGCCGACACGGCCAGCTTCTCGATCGACCACGTGCGAGGGAGACGCTTCTAAACCTCGCGGGTCCGGACCTTGACTTCCATCGTGCCCGTCGCCGACCCGACATAGATGCCACGGGTCGGCGCCGCATCGCTGTAGTCCCTACCCACCGCGAGCCTGACGTGGTTCTCCGATGTTCTCACGGGGTGGGTGGCGTCATACCCCATCCAGCCTCGGCCTGGCAGCCATGCCTCCGCCCATGCGTGCGACGCAGTGGTGGCGGCGCCCGGCGCATGGATGTAGCCGCTTACGTACCGGGTCGGCACGCCCATCGCCCGTGCCACGGCGATGAACAGGTGCGCGAAGTCCTGGCACACTCCCGCACGCAGCTCGAGAACGTCGTCAACCGCGCTGTACACGTTGGTCACCGCCCGGTCGTAAGTGAACTCCCGGCTGATGGTCATCGTGAGGTCGTCGAGCGCCTGCTCGGTGGCGTGCGCGGATGCCGTGTCGGCGACGGCGTGGCGGCGGGCGAGCTCGCGGACGCCCGGCACATCGGTGACTGGCGAGCGGAAGCGGAGAAAGTCCTGCACCAGGTTCTCGCCGGGGTCTGTATCAAGGGTCAGACCGGTCTCGACCACGGACTTGCTGGTGATGTTGAGCCTCGTGTGCGGGCGGACCAGGTTGAAGTAGTGGACGTTGTTTCCGTAGCCGTCTCGGTAAATCCGCGGCTTGATCCCCGAGCTCACGTCAAGGTCGAACTCGAGGCAGCGCTGGCCGTTGCCATCCATCGGCCGAAGACGCACCTCCATCACCGTTTCGGCGATCGGGCCGGTGTAGCGGTAGTGGGTGCTGTGCACGATCTCCAGCTTCATTGCTGCTGCTGTGGCATCGCTCGCCCCTCGTCTCCGATCACGTTGGCGGGGACCTTGCTCGGGTGGAAGTACGCCTCGCGCATCGCGAGCTCGAGCTGCCGCAGCATGCCCTTGAACTCGGTTTCGAACTCACGAGGCTGTTCGACCACCAGCTTCGCGCCAGCGTCCTTGAACATGCCGTGCAGCCGCGACAGCAGTCGCTTGGGCTTCGAACGGCGCCCCGGGCCGTCGATCCTGGAAACGGAGTCGAGCGCAACCTGCGCGGAAAAGCGTGCGGATCGCGGCAAGGTCGGGTCGAGCAGCAGGCATTCGATCACGCTCTCTGGCGTCACGCCGCCGGAGTAACGCGACTGGTAGGACTCGAACGCGAAGCAGGATTTCAGCACTGCTGACCATTCAAGGGTGTCCTCAGGGGCGTCAGCGAGCTCTGTTGTCTTACGCGTGACGATGGCTGTGACGTTCGCGGTGCGCTCGAGGAACTTGCCAAGACGGACGAAGTCGCGAGCCTCGTCGTGCTGCATGGTGTCCATCAGCAGCCCGTCAAACAGCCTGATGCTCAGCTGCACATCCGAGAGGAACGGGTACAGGTCGGTTTTCCACGTGGATTCCTGCACGCGCCAGTGCAGCGCGTTGACCTGCTCATACAGCTCGCTGGGCAGTGACGGGCGCACCGCTTGGGCGGCGAGGCGGGCGGCGGCGACGCTGGCTCGAACTGACGGGCCCAGGGAACCGGTGATCACCACCTCGACTGCCTGGTCTCGGAACCTGGTGTCGCTGCCGGGCCACCCCGCCAACTCCATGAACCGCGTCCAGAACTCGGGCCCGGGCTCGTCTGTGCGGTCGAGCGAAAGAGCGACGTGAACGCCGAGAATGCGGGCGAGGTGGTCAGCCCGCTCGAGATGCCTGCCAAGAAGGGTAAGTGAGGTGGCGGCGCGGCTAAGCATCCGACCGCTGAGCCTCGTCTTCGGCCATCACCCACGTGTCCCGGCTGCCGCCGCCCTGCGAGCTGTTGACGATCAGGGAGCCCTCCTTCAGCGCGACTCGCGTGAGCCCGCCCGGCGTGACGTGAACATCGGGACCTGTGAGGACAAATGGACGGAGGTCCTGGTGGGCAGGGCGCAGCCGGCCGCCGTCGAATACCGGCTGCACTGACAGGGGCACGACCGGCTGCGCGATGAAGCTGCGGGGCCGTGCTTCAATGCGCCGCCGGAAGTCTTCTTGCTGCTCCTTTGTCGAGTCCGGGCCGATGAGCATCCCGTATCCTCCCGATCCTTCGACGGTTTTGACCACCAGCTGTTCGATGTGCTCGAGGACGTAGCGCCGATCCTCGTCGATCGAGCAAAGGTATGTCTCTACGTTCGGGAGGATTGGGTCCTCGCCGAGGTAGTACCTGATGATCTTGGGGACCAGCGCGTAGACCGCCTTGTCGTCGGCGACGCCGTTGCCCAGGGCGTTGGCGAGCGCCACATTGCCTGCTCGGTAGGCGTTGACCAGGCCTGCCACTCCAACCAGGGATTCCTGCCTACCGAAGATCGGGTCGAGCCACGCGTCGTCGAGCCGCCTGTAAATGACATGGACGGGCCTGAGGCCTCGGGTCGTCCGCATGAACACGTGGTCCTGGTCGACCACCAGGTCCGTGCCCTCGACCAGCTCGATCCCCATCTGTTTGGCGAGATAGAGGTGCTCGTAGTAGGCGGAGTTGTTGATGCCGGGAGTGAGGAGAACGACAGTCGGATCGTCGATACCCTCCGGCGCCAGCCAGCGAAGATAACGCAGGAGCTCGTGGACGTAGCCCTCGACAGGACGTACCGGGTAGCCGGCAAAGAGATCCGGCAGAACGCGCTTCATCACATGGCGATTCGCCAGCACGTACGAGACGCCTGACGGTGTCCTCAGATTGTCCTCAAGGACGAAGAACTCGCCCTTGCCGTCCCTGATCAGGTCGATGCCCCCGATGTGGCAATGGATGCCGTGCGGGACGGGGAGACCTTCCACCTCCCTCATGTAGAGCGGGCTGGAGAGAACCGTCTCAGCGGGGATCCCGCCCTGGGTGAGGATCAGCTTGCGGCCGTACACGTCGTCAAGGAAGAGGTTCAAGGCGTGTGTCCGCTGCTTCAGTCCCTTCTCCAGCCGCTTCCAGGCCCGGGCTGAGATGACGCGCGGAATGATGTCGAAGGGGAACACTTTCTCGATCCCCTGCTCGTCGGGGTAGACGGCAAAAGTGATCCCGTGGTTGCGGAACATCTGCAGGGCCAGGTCGTGCCGCCGCTCCAGCTCGCGGGGCCCCAGAGCGTTCAGGCTGTCGTATATGCGGCGGTAGGCGGGACGAGGTTCGCCCGAAGGCGCAAGCATTTCGTCATAGAAGCCGTTGGACTGATAGTTGGCACCTAGAGAATTCACGGGGGGCACAGCTATAGTGTCTGCGCCATTCGGATGTCAGGTAAGACGATCAATTTGCGGGTTGGCTGCGAGTTCAATTACGACGTGAACGCGCCCACCCCCGTCACCGTACAGGTCCGGCCTCGGTCAGACTCCAGCCACCGGCTGGTCACCGAGACCTGGTCGACCATGCCGTCTGTGCCGGTCGATGAGTACAACGACATCTATGGCAACCCCGTCAAGCGCCTCGTGATGCCGGAGGGACCCCTGGTCCTACGCTACGACGCGATCTGCGCCGTTCCCGACCAGCCCGACCCCGACGCCTCGACGGCCGGCCAGCCTCCGGTGGAAGAGCTTCCGGGCGAGATTCTGCACTTCACGCTGCCCAGCCGATATTGCCTCTCCGACGAGCTGATGGGCACTGCCTGGGAGCTCTTCGGCCAGACCCCTTCCGGCGGAGCGAGAGTGCAGGCGATCTGCGACTGGGTCCACGACAACATCAAGTTCAAGTACGGCACAAGCAACCCGCTGACCACGGCGGTCGACGTATACAAGGACAGGATCGGCGTCTGCCGCGACTTCGCGCACCTGGCGATCTCCTTCTGCCGCGCCATGAACATCCCCGCTCGCTACGTGTTCGGATACCTCCCTGACCTTTACGTACCCGTCGACCCGAACCCGATGGACTTCGCGGCATGGATGGAGGTCTATCTCGGGGATCGGTGGTGGACGTTCGACCCGCGCAACAACACGCGGCGGGTGGGCAGAGTTCTGATCGGACGCGGCCGCGACGCGCTCGACGTGGCGATGCTGACCACCTTTGGGCCCGCGGAATTCCGCAAGATGATCGTGTGGGCCGATGTGGCGGAGGAAGCAGCGTGAAACCCCTGGAGGGCGTCGCGATCGACTGGTCGTCCGCGCGGCGGGCCTCCTTCCAGATCACGCAGAGCTTCCGGTACGAGTACCCGTCTCCAATCCGGAACTTGAACCACCGCCTGGTGGTCATCCCGCCCGAGCGTTTTGGCGATCAGCGACGAGTGCGTCACAGCGTTTCGGCCGGCGCCGAACGCGTACGCTTCGAGAACCGGCAGGATCGTTTCGGCAACGTGATAGTCGACGCGTTTGCGCCGCGGATCAGCTCGGCGATCGAGTTCCTCGCAGAGGTGTCTGTCGAGCGCAGCTCGTCGGAGCCCAATCGACTGCCCAGAGGTTGGCAGGAGCAGTCATACCTCCTCGAGCCGACGCTGCTCACCGCCGCCGACCCTCCGATCGACAGGGTCGCGGACGAGCTGAGAGAGAAGGCGGAGTGGGGTCTGGACCTCGCCGACCGGATCAACGACTGGGTCTACCAGTCGATCACCTACAAGGGTGGGATCACCGGAGTTCGGACCACTGCAGCCGAGGCGCTCGCCCAGGGCTTCGGTGTCTGCCAAGACTATGCCCACATCATGCTCGCCATCTGCAGGTCTGCCGAGCTGCCCTCTCGGTATGTTTCGGGACACCTCGTCGGACAGGGCGGAACCCACGCGTGGGTCGAAGTCATCCTGCCGGTCGATGACGAGAGCGGTGACGCGATCGCCTGGGCTTTCGATCCCACCCACGCCAGCAGGGGAGGCTTGGAGTACGTGACCATCGCGGTCGGCGCCGATTACTCGGACGTGGCCCCGACGTCAGGGACCTACCAGTCCCGAGCCGCGGGGCGCTTGGTCACAAGCAAGCGAGTCACCCTGACCGACGTGGAGTACGCCATTTAGATAAGTTCCACCGATCCTCCCTCGCCCCTCCAGGCAGGGGGGTGTGCCGGGAACTGGCTCCGCCAGGCCTGGCGCCCCAAGGGGGGACGTCCCCCCTCAGACAGAGGGCTAGGGGAGACGGGCTTTAGGCAGCCGGCTTTCAGGCGTATGTCAGCCGGTGGAGAGACTCTTATCGAATCCTCACCACAGGCTTATATATCTGTGCATATGGGCCGCCCTCGCATTCTCATAGTCGAAGACGACGTTCGCCTTGCCGCGACCCTCGAGCGCGTGCTCGCCGCCGAGGGACACGACGTGGAGCTGGCGAGCGATGGTTTGGAGGCGCTGCGGCGGGCTCGAGAGCATTCTCCTGACCTTGTCGTCCTTGACGTGATGCTTCCCGGCCTTGACGGGATCGGAGTCTGCCGCCGCCTGCGCGCCACGGCGCAGTTTCCGATCCTGCTGCTTACCGCCTTGGGCGGCACCGAGGAACGAGTAAGGGGCCTCGACAGCGGAGCCGACGACTACCTGGTGAAGCCGTTCGCCTACCAGGAGCTGCTCGCGCGCGTGAGAGCGCTCCTCCGCCGCACCGGTCCGGCTGACCACCTGCGCTTCGCCGACCTCGTGCTGGAGCCTGCAAGCCGAGAGGTGTGGCGTGGCTCGCGCCCGATCCTGCTCACAGCAACCGAGTTCGAGCTGCTTGAGCATTTCCTCCGTCACCCCCGGCAGGTCTTGACTCGCGAGCAGCTGTTGGAGGCGATCTGGGGGGGTGAAACTGAAAGCGACAACGTGGTGGCGGTCTACGTGGGCTACGTCCGCCAGAAGCTGGAGGCGGCCGGGGAATCGCGGCTCCTGCACACGGTCCGCGGCGCCGGCTACGTGCTCAAGGAGGTCTAAGGGTCTTGTCCCTCCGGCTCCGGCTTGCCCTCTTCGGGGCCGCCGTCGTCGCGCTGGCGCTGATGCTGTTCGGCCTTGCTGTTTACGGCCTCGTCGCAAGGAGCGTTGAGACCAACCAGGACAAGGAGTTGAGCGCCCGTGCCGGTGCTGCAGTCGCCGAGCTGACTTCAACGCCTGCGCCGGACCTCACGCCACGGCCCCCGGTGGCCCCCGTCGACCTCCGCAGCAGCACCGAGGTATTTCTCGAGGTGCTAGGTCCGAACGGATCGTTGGTCTACTCGACAGGAATCCTGAATGGCGCGCCGCCCGCAGTCTCCGCCCAGGTTCTTGACAATGCCGCTCGCAGTGGTGGCGCTTTCACCACGCAGGGTGACGCCAAAGCAGGCACTCAACTACGCCTTTACGCGAAGCCATTCGTCAGGGGCTATGTCGTCACAGGACAGTCGACGCGCGTGCCGCAGTCGAACCTGTCGGGCATCGTTGGCTTCCTGATCATCTCGGGCGTGCCGACGCTGCTGGCGGCGCTGGCGGCATCCTGGTTGGTTGCGGGCCGAGCGCTCAGGCCGCTGAAAGAGGTAGCCACCGCCGCCGACGAGATAGGGCGAACCCGCGACTTCGGCCGCCGGCTCTCCGGCCGGCGCAGCAGGGACGAGGTCGCCCTGGTGGCGGCGAGCTTCAACCGAATGCTCGACGAGCTGCAGGATGCGTATCGCGGCCAGGGTGCGGCTCTCGACGCCCAGCGCCAATTCGTGGCTGACGCGTCGCATGAGCTGCGCACGCCGTTGACGACCATCCAGGGCAACGCCGGCCTGCTCGCCCAGGGTCCGCAGATCACCGAGGAGGTGCGGCGCGCCGCCGCAGCTGATATCGCTGCAGAAAGCGAGCGTATGGCACGCCTCGTCGATCGCATGCTCACGCTTGCGCGCGCAGACTCAGGGCTCAAGCTCGCGATGACCCCAGTCGATCTGCGAAGGCTGGTTGGTGAGGTTTGCCGGCAGGCAGGCGCTGTGCACACTGACAAGACGATCCAGGTTAAAGCGGCTGAATTGACAGTCGCCGGCGACGAGGACGCGCTGCGGCAGCTCGTGTGGATCTTGCTCGACAATGCGGTCCGCCACGCGCGTTCCACCATCGCGGTCAGCCTTGAGATGGAAGGTGAGTGGGCCCGCCTCATGGTTGGCGACGACGGGGCCGGCATTTCGCCCGACGACCGCGAACGCGTCTTCGAGCGGTTCTACAAAGCGGACGCCGCGCGGGTACGAGCCGGCACCGACCGTGAGGTGCAGGGCGCCGGGCTCGGCCTTGCGATTGCTCGCTGGATTACCGACCAGCATGGCGGCCGCATCATCGCCGCCGGCAGCCCTGACGGCGGGGCAGGTATTTTCGTCGACCTCCCGCTCTTACGGAGTTCTTAATTCCGGCGGCCAAGCTGATGCCATGTTCGAAATCGCACCGGATCACGCAATAGGATTCTTTGCCGGCCTCCTCGCACTCCCCATCGCGCTGATCGCGCTCCGTTTGATACCCGCCCGACGTTCAGTGCCCGGAACCGCGCAGGCGGCCGCCGTCCTGATGGCGTTGTCCGGGGCGATTCATCTCGGCCTCGTGACGACCCATCTCGAGGAGCCTGTCACCGCTGCCTTGTTCGTGATGAACGGCGTCGCCTACCTCGGCCTGTCGGTGTTGCTCACGTGGCGGTGGTGGCGCTTGGCATCGGCGGCGCTGCTGACCGCCACCGTTCTCGGGTACCTCGTCTACATCGCCCTCAGGTTCGATACGCCTGACCAGGTTGCGCTCTCCACCAAGCTGATCGAGCTCGCGGCGCTGGGCCTTGTCCTCGTCCCTGTGCGTGGGGAATCGCGCCCGCGTGACAGGGCCTGGTACTGGGCCACGCTGGCAGCCGGCGTGCCGTTGCTGACTGTGCTGATGGGCTCGACGGTATGGCTGGTCGACCTCGCAAACCCAGACGCCCAACATGTCCATGCGGGCGCAGTCCTTCAGGCCACCAACGAGGTCGCCACGCCTGAGCAGACCGTCGCCGCGGCGCAGCTGTACGCCGAGACCAAAGCCGCCATCCTTCCGTACCAGGACTGGCACAAGGCGTGGGCGGCCGGCTACAGACCCGGTGGGCCGTCAAACATGCCGTCGCAGCACTGGATGAACGAGGCCTACGAGAAAGCGGGATACGTCATGGATCCGCAGCGGCCGCAGGGGCTTGTTTACGCCAACACGCGACGCGGCCCTCTGCTGCTCGGGGCGATGTTCCAGATGCAGCACCTCGACCAGTTCGGCCCTGACCCGGGCGGTCCGTTGACGGCTTGGCACCAGCACGAAAACATCTGCTTCACCCCATTCGGATTCGAGTTCAGCCTCATGACCCCATTTGCGATCTGCCCGTTGGGCGCGATCGACATCAGCGCTTCGCCGATGCTTCATGTCTGGATCGTCGACAACCCGGGTGGCCCGTTTGCTGTCGACATCGACCCGGCCGCCTTGGCGGCAGTTCGAGCGCGAGCATGAACACGAGCCGCCCTGAGGCTGCGTTTGTCCTTCTGCTCATGCAAGCGACGTTTTGGGTCGCTGCCGGGCTGTCGGCAATTCCCTTCGCGCTCGCTGGCGAGGTGTTCATGGTCGTCCTCGGCCTGGCTTCCATCCTTCTCGCCTCGTTGACCTGTTTGCTGGCGATTGGACTGGTCCGACGCTGGCGGCGGTCGCGGCGGTGGGTCATTGCACTTGAAGCGGTCTGCCTCGGGGGCTCCGTCCTGTTGCTGGCGGTGCCGATCGGCGCCAATCGCGGGCCGGTGTCCCTGTTGGTGAACCTCGCCCTGCCGCTGGTGGTGATCGTTCTATTACGCGGGAAGAGGATGCGCGCAGCCTTCACGCGATAATCGACCATCGCCGACTCACTGATTCGCAGCCGCAGCGGCGGCCTGATCGCCGCTTTGACCTTCTCGACCCTTGCGCTGGGCTTTCTGCTGATCTGCTTACCGCTGGAGCTCCGCGAGCTGCATGCGACTCCCAACCAGATCGGGCTCACGCTCGCGATGTTCGGGTTCGGGATGTTCGCTTTCGAAATGGTCTGGGGGGTTCTGGGGGACCGGATCGGCTACCGCATTCCGCTTGTTTTGTCCCAGCTGCTGTTCGCAGGGTGCATCGTCCTGCTGTCCCGGGCCGACACGATCGTACTGATCGCGATCGGCTACTTCGCCGCTTCAGGGATGTTGGTAGCGGCCGGCCCGCTGGCTCGCTCATACCTCGGCACAGCCCTTCACTCGCGCCTTCGGGCCACCGGGCTTGCCCTTCTCACGGCGCAGTGGGTTATCGCAGAGGCAGTCGGCTCGGGAGCGGGCGGCCAGCTCATAGAGCACTTTCCAATCCGCAGCGTCCTGCTCGCCAGCGCCGTCCTTCCCGTCGTGTCGGCCCTCCTCGCGCTGTGGGTGTTCAAGGGTTATTCGCACTCCAAGCACGTCGACAGCTGGACCGCGGACGACGAGGCGCGGATGGAGGAGGCGCGCGGCGGCGGCAGCGTCATGCGGGTCCTGATGGTGACCGCCTCGATGGTCTTGTTGCTCCAGATCGGGGCCGGCGGGGAGCTGGCGCTGCTGCCGCTCCTGGTCACCGCGCACCTCCACCTGTCGGCGGCCAGCGCCGGTGCGGCCATGCTGGTCGCAGGGGTGGTGGGAGGGGTGCTGCTGGTGCCGGGCGGGATGGCCTCGGATCGCTGGGGCCGCAAGCCGACGATGATCGCCGGAGGCTTGATCTCGGCCGTGGGGTTCGTCGTCTACGCGACGGCGGGTGCGTTTGACCAGGTCGTCGTCGGGGTTGTCATCCGCGCTCTTGGGGCAGCCCTCATCTGGCCCGCCGCCACGGCCTGGATCGCGGAGTCGATGCCGCGCCGCCGCCACGCATTCTTCATGGGCCTCTTCGGAGAGTTCGAGAATGCCGGCGTGACGATAGGGCCTATCCTGGGCGGCCTTGCCTGGTCGCTGGCGGGGATCCAGAGCGCCTTCTACGCATACGCAGCCGCCGCGCTCCTGGCGGCGATCATCGCCGCGCTGGCGGTTGGTCGATCGCCAAAGGGACTCAGCCGTTCGTCGGTCGTCGTTCCGCGTTAGATCGGGGTGGCGGCAAGATAGAAGAGGCCGATCACCCCAACAATCCCAAACCACAGGAGCGGGACCGAGGCCACAGCGCTCAGGGTGATCAAGAGGCGGCGATTCCCGCTCCACAGCCAAAGCGCGCAGGCCAGCCAGAACGCCGCGGGGGCATAGGTGAAGATACCGAGGGCCGAGATCAAGCTGAACCCGATGAGCGCCAGTGAGATCGCTGCCAGCACGAGCGCCCACCTCTTCCAGGAGATCACGCAGATGGCGAGCGCGGCGACCAACCAAACCACTGCCAGCCATCGCGACGTCACCCAATCGCACGTCACGACAGGTGACTGGCTCGATACCGAGCAGCCCCACGGCCTTGACCACATCACAAAGACCGAAAGCAAGGCAGCCAGCAACGCAAGGGCGGCGAACACGAGGGCGATGAGGGTGGTTGGACGGCGCGTGGCCCTTCGCGAAACCGCCATCAGCTGAAGTGTATGTGTGGCGGGCGGCGCCTCAACGCGTCGGGGATCTGCGCCTCCGCAATGCGAGGTCTGCGTCCGCCGTCGAAACGCGAAGCCTTCGAAAGTTTCTCAGCGCAAAGCGATCGCAAGCAGTCTCTGCCGAGGACCGCCTGCCCAACGCCTCGAAGAGGTACCAGTGCATCCATTCGTGGCAGTAAAGGAACCTGAGCACTTCACGTCGGTGGCGGAAGTCCACAGTTTCCGACGCCCATGCGAAGCGGATCCCGTGGCTTCGTTTGCGGCGCGCTGCGAAGACCACCGGCTCCCTGAACGCCCGAAAAGGCACCGGCACCTGCAGCACGATGCGCCGATCCTCGAATTCGCACAGCGCAGCCAGATGGGGCCGGGTGCGGTAGCGCAGAGGCTTGATCACGACCTCGTAGTCCCCGGCGCGGGGCAGCCCCTCTAGGACACGCCGCGCCTCGGCGTTGGTAAGCCCTGCCAGCTCGCTGCGGATGACCATCCGCCGGAGTCTAGCTACGCAAGAGTTATCGAGTCGATCGTGTCCGAGTTGTGATTGTGCTCGTGCGCCGCCGGCTTGAGCCACATGTGCAGCCGCACTGCGGTGCCGGTCGCGAAGGTCCTGATCTGGACCAGGTCGCACAGCTGGTTCGCCAGCCAGAGCCCTCGTGGGCCCGCGGCGCCGGCAGCGGGGCGCTCTCGGTCGACGAGGGGGCTGTTGAACAGGCCCGAGTCGCGCACCTCGCACGTGAGGGCTGACATGTCCTCCCAGACTCGAAGAGTGCCTTTGCCGCCCCCATGCTGGAGGCTGTTGGTGGCGATCTCGTTGACGGCAAGGACCAGGTCCGCCGACTTGGATGCATCGAGCCCGGCGGCGGATGCTCGCCGGTACACCAGCCCGCGCAACGCCACCAGGTCTCCGTTCTGGAACGCAAGCTCCTGCGCTATCGAACTCGGCTCGGGCAGGGGGACGTCGAAGGGAGCGCCAGAAGCGTCAAGGCCTCGATAGTCATTGCTCTGGCGGAACGTGGCTCCGTCGGTGACGTATGGATGGCTTCGACGAGCTTCATCGATCACGTCCGGGTCGAGAGCCACTGTGTCATAAGGGCACAGAAGCCACCACGGGTCCCCGCCGGCGAACGCGGTGTTGAGCAGCGACTCATGGCGCTGGCACTCGATGAGCTCGAAGGGACCGCGCGTTTTCCAGATCGGCTCGCCGATTCCACGCAGCCGGCGACCGCCGCCGCCATGCTGGTTGACGAAATCTCGCCACGCCGGAATGATCCGGGCGGGGTTGGCCCCGACCCCCGCCATGTCCGCGAAGTGGACCAGCTCGGCGTCACGCCCAAGCTCCGCGCGGAGCATTGAGATCTTCGATGTGCTCTCGACCACGAGGACCGGCTCGCCGGCTTCCAACCCACCTTTGACGAATGGGACGGTGCCCGCGAGAAAGTCGTCGATACCGGCATACATCAATGCCTCATGACGGAACTCGTTAACCGAATTCTTGAAGCTAATCTCAGTCACTCCCGCATTCGCACACTACCAAAGTTGGCAGCTCATTCCATCCCACAACCCTGATCACGGTCTCGAGCTGGGGGGGCATGCCGTGCAGGAGCATGCGACGGCCTTCAGGCAGGGCTTCAGCCGTCGCAACGAAAGCACGGATCCCGCTGATGTCGCAGAAGATCAGGGCGGTGACATCGACGTGAAGGTCAGCTTCGGCCGTGATCGCTGACGCGATCGATGTGCTTACCGCATGTGAGTTCGATGCATCGATCTCGCCGGCGAACTTGATGCCGACCGGGTCACGGGAGCGCAAGACCAGGAGCTGCTTGTCGGCGTAGACCTCAGCGCCACCACTTTTAGCGCTGGGAAACTGCCCGGCCATGTCCTGGACCGAAACATCCACCCGGAACGACACCCCCATCCTTGCTGGAAACGCCGGACCGCATGCGGCTACCCGCCCACTTCGATCGATTCTACGAAACCCGAGTACCAGGGCAACTGCTGGCGTTTCTGATGTTGGGGTGCCTGGCCTGCAAGGGCCGGGCGCTCCACCAGCTCATAGCGGCTGCTCACCGGACGTGGCCCAAGAAGGACAAAACATGAAAGGCGTGCAGCCGCCCGACACTGTTTCTCAACGAACCAAGTCTTGGTGGGCTTCGATCCTGGCAGGCCTTGTCGACCACCCGCATCCGATCCACGGAGCCGACGTGGCTGTCACCTTCAGGGGTGGTGCGCTCCATATATCGGGCGAGCTACCTTCTGAGAGCGATAGGAAGGCGCTGTTGAAAGACGCCCGCGAGCATGTCGGCCATGGCATCGACGACATCGACGCCAAGCACCTCACGGTGGCCAAGGGCAAGGAGAGGCCGGGCATTCTCGATCAGACTCTCATCGCCGCATTTGCCAACCCCGATGTTGCCGAGTACGCAAGCAAATACCTTGTTGAGAGCCGCCGGGTCGAGCCCAAGAGGCTGGAGATCCTGGATTCCCGTCTGGAGGACAGAGCGCGCGACCTTCTGCCGGCGGAATTCTTGAGCGACGTCAGAAAGGCATTCGACGCCGGCGAGGCGGTGCTCATTCTCACCGTCGACGAAACCGCCGTTTTCAAAGTGCGCGAGCTCCTTGCCGAGGAGACGCGCAGCCTGTGGACGATCGCCACTCCACCTATACCGGCAGCCGGCAGGCGCGACTGATGGCCGAAGTGCAGTCTCGAGCCCGGCGGGGTGGCCGCCCGACTTCCGCGCGAGAGATGACCAGGCAGCGCCTCTCGCTGGGCCAGCTATTGCGAGCGGCGGGCCCAGGACTGATCACTGGCGGTGCTGACAACGACCCCGCGGGAATCGCCACCTATTCGATAGTCGGAGCGACCGTCGGCTTCACGATGAACTGGCTCCTGCTCCTTTCGACCCCGATGCTCATCGTCATTCAGCAGATGTCGGCGAAGGTGGCGAACGTCACGAAGAGCGACCTGGCCACGCTCCTGCGGACATCGTTCGGTGCACGGATAGCAACGCCGGCCGTCCTGTTGATGGTGGCCGCCAACGTGATAACGATGGGCGCGGACCTGCTTGCAATGGGAGCCGCTTTCGAGCTCCTGACTCACATCAAGTTCATCTTCTGGATCGTCCCGCTCGCGGCGGTGATGGCCTTCGTCACGATCTTCACCGACTACAAGGTCATGAGCAAATACCTGCTCTGGCTCGTGGCGGTGTTCTCCGCCTACATAGTCGCCGCGTTCGTAGCGCGACCCAACTGGGGAGAGGTACTGCAGAGCACCATCGTGCCGCAGCTGAGCTTTAGCCCCGATTACCTCATCGGCGCGGTGGGTCTCCTCGGCACCACCATCACGCCGTACCTCTTCTTCTGGCAGGCGAGCGGGGAGGTGGAGGAGAAGCGTGGCGTGCAGGGCTTCAGCCGGCGCAACGTGGACATCACTGCAGGAATGATCTGGTCGAATCTCACGGCTTTCTCAATCATCGTGGTCACCGGCGCAGTCCTGTTCTCACATCACACGGCAATCAAGACCGCAGCAGATGCGGCGCGGGCTCTCGAGCCTGTCGCAGGGCCATATGCGACTGTGCTGTTTGCCGTGGGCATCATCGGCGCCGGCTTACTCGCGATACCGGTGCTGGCTGCTTCGGCTGCATTCGGCGTCGCGGGCCTGGCCGGCTGGCGGCGTGGTCTCGGCCGCAACCCAAGAAACGCGCCTCAGTTCTACGTGGTGATCGGGCTGGCTTTTCTGATTGCCATGGAGATGGCGATCTCCGCCATCGACCCCATCAAGGCTCTGTTCTACTCGCAGGTGCTGGACGGACTGATTGCGCCGGTCCTGGTTGTCCTGCTGCTCATGCTCACTTCCAGCAGGAAGCTGATGGGTGACTTCGTCAACGGATTGCCCACGAAGGTCATCGGCTGGGCGGCGGCGGCCGTCATGGTGCTGGCCGACGTGGCGCTCGCGTACCAGGTCGCCACCAACGGGCTTCCGGGCTGATCGGGTCGCTGTCGAGGTTGGGGCGTTGTTTTTTGTGAAGGCATCGTGAGCTCGACAGTGAACGGACACAGAACTACGGAGACGCGCGCGTCTTCGCGCGACCTTGCCGCTGACGCCATACAGAGCGTGCAGCGCCTGGTCAGCCTCGAAATCGCGCTGGCCAAGCAGGAGCTGCGCGAGATTGCGATGACGAACATCATCGCGGCTGCATGCCTCGCTGCTGGCGGCGTGTTCGCGATCCTGGCGCTGCTGGTGGCGCTGCCGGTCCTCGTGGTCGTCGCAGTCCCCTGGCACTGGGAGGCGGCTCTTGTCTGGGTGATCGCATATGCCCTGATCGCTGGAGGCCTTGCCCTCTACGGCAAGTCCCGGCTCAGCCTGCGATTGCCGACCAGGACACTCGAAAGCCTTAAGGAGAACAAAGAGTGGGCGCTTCATCAGCTGAAATCGACCAAGAGATAAGAGACACCCGCAACGAGCTTGATCACAAGCTCGCCGTCCTCGAGCGCCGCGCGACGTCGGGGGCGCGCAAGTACGGGCGCTACGCGGCAGTCGCGGCAGTCGGAATCCTGGCCGTCGGCATCGGGGCCGTGATCTACAGGCGGCGACGCGATCGAGCTGTCGTCAAGCAGCTGCACCGGGTGCTGTTCGAGACGATTCGCGACCTCCCGCAAGAGGTGACCTCGCGGCTGAAAGAAAGTCTTCCGATCAAGGTGGTGGTGAGTGACAAGGCTCACAGCGACAGCACCCCCAACCCCTGGATGAGCCTGGCGCAAACGATCGCGCCCACGATCGTGGGTTCTGCCGCCGGGGCAGTTGTCGCCCGCATGCGCGGAGCTCCGCCCGAAGCGACACCGACCGGGTAGTGCTCCAGCGCCTGCGATCGTGGCAGCCGGTGCGCGTTCTCAGCGCGTACGGCGCGAGCAAGGCAGGCAACTATGCAGGGGCGCTTGCATTCGCTGGGCTCCTGGCAATGTTCCCGATGATGCTCGGAGCGCTGTCCATCGTCGGTTTGGTGATTCGCGATCCAGGGATGGACGCCAGGTTCCTGACTCTCCTCGTCCAGCTGTTTCCCAATGCCGCGCATCACCAGCTCATGGACGCAGCCCTGAGCGTCAAGCAGTCGGCCGGGTGGTTTGGCCTCGTGTCGCTGGCCGGCTTGCTCTGGTCGGCGAGCGCGATTTTCTCCAGCATGGAGTTCGCCTTCACCCAGATCTTTGGGACCAAGCAGCGCGACATGTTCCGGCAGAGGGCGATGGGGCTCGTGATGATGCTCCTGCTCGTGGTGGCGGTTGGAGCCACCGTGGCGGCCAACGCACTCGTGGGCCTGTTTCCGATGGGGTGGGTGGTCAGCCTGGTCGTCGGTGCCCTCGTGATGGTCACGCTTCTGGTCCTGCTGTATCGCTTCGTCCCCAATCGAACCTTCCGCCTCACTGAGGCCTTGCCCGGAGCGATCCTCGCGGCTGTCTTGATCGAGGTCCTGTCGCTGAGCTTCCCCCTCTATGAACGGCTGTCGCACGGGTTCAACACATATGGCGCCCAGTTCGGCCTCTTCTTCTTGCTTGCCGCATGGATGTCCCTGATCAGCCAGGTCTTGCTGCTTGGCGCCGTTTACAACCGGTTCCGGCTGGGAGAGCCCACCAAGAAGGGACTGATCGCGAGCTCCGACAAAGACTCAAAGCACGTCCGCCGCCCGAGCGACGAGATCAACAAGGAGAAAGCGGGAGCCGGCGCCCCTCAGAAAGCGCCACAGGATTCGGCTCCATCTCGGAGATCGCGCCGCTCAACCGCAAGGCGTGGCGGGGTCTATACCCTCCTCGGCGCCGCTGTGTCAGGCAACTTCTTTCGCCGCCGTCGCCGCCGAAACGCTGCCGGCTGATCGCCAAGTACACGTGCGGTTTATGGCGTTGAACTTATAGGGGTCTTCGCTCCTGCGGTGTAGGAGGGGGGCCTCGGAAACCCTGGAAAGGAGGTATCTGGTTGGGAACGTTTCTCTTCATCGTGCTCGTCGTTCTGCTTCTTCTCGTGCTCTTGGGCGCGGGGGGATACAGCGTTCGGCGCTACTGGAGCCCCGCGGGCACTGAGGTCGTCGAAACCAGCGACTCAGGTTCTGGAGCCGGCGCTGGAATCGCTGCAGCGCTTCTCGCGCTTCTGATGCTGGGCGTCCTGTTCTTCGGCTTCACGCAGTGGAACTGGTTCGGCCCCAACACACGGTCGTCCTCACCGGGCGGCACGCAGACGATTTCCTCGCCGGCGCCGGCTGACAACACGGGCACTGGCGGTGGCGCAGCGGCATCGCCGTCAGCGATGCCGAGCTCTTCGCCTTAGCTCGCTCTTGCGCGACGGCGCGGGTGCGGTGTAGGGGGGCCGGTCCTGGTGGGCCGGCCTTTTCCCACCTTGATCGACTGGGCACAAATTCAGGAGGTTTCAAATGGCAACCATGAGCACTCGCAAGCGCGACAGCATGCCGGCGCAGCGTTTTGCGTTTCCCAAGGAGCGCAAGGAGCCGCTCAACGACGCCAATCACGTCCGCAACGCTATAGCGCGCTTCAACCAGGTCGAGGGTGTGACCGATGCGGAGCGCGATGCCGCTTGGAGGCGTATCAAGGCCGCAGCCAAGCGGTTTGGGGTCGATATCGAGACCTCAAAGCCGAAACATAAGAAGTAGCTGATGGGACGCCGCTGGTACTACTGGTAGCCTGACGCCGGCGATAGTGGCGCCCTGCTGAGGCAGCGGCGCCATTTTCCTTTTCTTGCCTACGTGTGCAGGATTGGCAGGTGATGCGCGAGTGCCGGCTGGTGATCAGCTTGCTGTTATCCGCCGTCTTGTTTGCGACCGCATGCGAGGGGTCAGCCGGGAACGGATCGCCTCACCGAGGCGTGGGCGGCACACTCACCATCGCCAACGCGAGCGGCGGCCTTTGGACCTGTGGGTTCAACCCGTTCCTGGCATCGACGGCTGGCGTTGCCTTCGGCATCGTCTATGAGCCGCTCATCTACACCAACCTGCTCAACGACACCAAAACCCCCTGGCTCGCGAGCTCGTACCAATGGAGCACCGACGCCAAAACCCTCAGCTTTACAATCCGCCCTGGCGTCAAGTGGAGCGATGGAGAGGACCTCAGCGCGGCTGACGTCGTCTTCACATTCGATCTGCTCAAGCAGAACCCATCGCTTGATCTCCAGGCGGTGGGACCGATCCTGGCAAGTGTCACTCAGGATGGCAGTGACATGGTCGTCATGACGTTTACGAGGCCGGCGGCCTCAGCCTTGTACCGCGTTGCGAGCCAGGTTCCCATCGTGCCGAAGCACATATGGTCCGGAATCAAAGACCCAGCCAAGGAAAAGAACCCCACCCCAATTGGGACAGGCCCGTTCGCTGTCGGGCAGTGTGCCGCGGAGAATATCGCTTACGTTCGCAACCCTGACTACTGGCAGAAGGGCCTGCCTTACCTCAATGCTGTCAACTACCCGGCGTTCACTGACAACGACTCAGCCAACGCGTACCTCGTTAGCGGTCAGGCTCAATGGGGCGGTCAGTTCATCCCAAACATCGACACCGACTATGTGACGAAGGACCCCAGCCACAACCACTATTGGTTTCCACCTGTCAACAACGTCAACCTATGGATCAACACGAAGGTGTCGCCCCTCAACAACAAGGCGGTGCGCCAGGCGATGGCCTACGGCATCGACCGAGGCAGGGTCTCGCAGATGGGCGAGTATGGCTACGAGCCTCCAGGAAATCAGACAGGTGTGCTGACTCCCACCTTTCAGGACTGGGTCGACAAGGCGCAGTCGGCGAAGTACGACTACAAATTCGATCCTGCAAAAGCCGCAGCGTTGCTCGAGGCAGCCGGCTTCAAGAAAGACAGCTCAGGGATATTCCAGGGTTCTAATGGCAAGAGACTTTCCTTCAGGGTCATCAACATCGGCGGGTACACGGACTGGGTGGTGGCGCTCGATGTCGTGAAAGAAAACCTGAAGGAAGCAGGGATCGAGATCAACGTACAGAACCTTTCCAGCGACCAATATTTCGACTTCCTGTTCAGAGGCAAGTTCGAGCTCGCATACGGGTCAGTGGCGGCACCCCCTGGACCAACCCCTTATTACGAGCTGCGCAACACTCTGCACAGCTCCTTGACCGCAGCGCCGGGCGCACTCGCCACCGGCAACTACGGGCGATACGAGAATCCGCAGGCCGATTCCCTCTTCGACCAGTACGAAGCCACCACCGATCCGCTCCAGCAGCACGAGCTGATCTCGCGGGTTGAGGCCATCATGCTCGAGGACGTGCCGGTCATACCTGTGACCGAAGGCGTGGCCTGGTACGAATGGAGCACCAGGGGTTTGGCGGGCTGGCCCGCGCCGAACGACCAGTACACGGCCCCGGCGCCCTGGAATCTACCTGACTGGGGTTTGGTACTTCTCCACGTCTACAAGACGAGCTGAACGGCGTTTTTCAGGAAGTCTTCGTCATGAATATGTCGAGCTCGAGCGTGGTCGTCGAATCGACCGTCACAAAAGGCACTTGCGGAGGCGAGACCCCGTAGTCATTCATGTCGATCGATGTGCTGCCAGCGATCTCGACCTTGTCCCCGACCAGCTGAGCCTTCGCATTCACCGTGACGTCTTTGGTCACGCCGTGGATGGTCAGCTTCCCCGCCGCCGTCACGTCGACCTGTTCGCTGGTGATGCCGGCGGGGACCGAAGCAGACACCACCGTGAAGATCGCAGTGGGGAATTGCTGGACGTTCAGCTGCCGTGCGACGACGCCATCACGCTGTGAAACATCGCGACCAGCGACCTGGTCTTTGCTCTGCAGGTCCGCAAGCCCAACCGTGATGGTGACGTCGCTCACCTGGTAGCCGCTCGAGTCGCCGCTCACATTCATGCCGCCACTCACAGTTGACGTCCTGGCGACGGCCTCGTGCTTGGAGGTTTGGCCAACGAAGAGCTCCTTCACACGGTATCCCGCGATGGAACCGGAACCGACGGTCCATTTGCCAGTGAGGCCGGCTGCCGCTGGCGCAGACGGAGTGGAGCCTGCGGGGGAGGGAATCGCAGTCAGCCCTAGCTCGGCCGGCGAAGTCCGCAGGCCTGAGAAGTAATAGATGTAGGCGCCTCCGGCGACCAGCGCCAGCGCCACGAACGCTGCAGCGGCGCCAAGCACTATGGGCTTTCTCATGGCGCGAATCATCCAAAACAACCCTTGGAGGCCTATGCAGATTCCCTTGGAGTTTGCTGTGAGGCAACTGGGAGAGCCGGTAAAAAAGAAAGGTCAGCGGCAGCTATCCACCGCTGACCTTTGGAGTCGAATTTCTAGCGGAGCGTTCCCGGTACCTCGGCCGGCTCGGATTCAGGCATCTCACGCTTGATCTCGGGGTTCTCCTCGTCCATGTCAGGCACCTTGCCCTCGTCCATCGGGTGAACCTCTTCCACGTGCTCCTTCAGCTCGTCGGAGTTGTTGAATTCCTTACCACACAGATCGCATTTCACGGCTTGTCCTCCTGTTCCGTTTGAAATTTGACGCGACTCTACTTTCGCTTAGTCGCCTGATTACTAAAACGCAGGTGATTTACGTGGTACTGCATTTGCGTGACCTTGATGGCTCGCGCGTTCTCATGTGTACAAGCTCAAATTCGAGGAGGTGATAGAAGTGCGTGCAATGCCAGACGATGAAATGGACCGGCCGCCAGTAAATCCGCGACGCCAGGAACTGGAGCAGAGGCTCGCCGTGATGGAGATGAAGGCGAGGGATCTTGCCCAGCGCCACGGTCGTCTCGCCGCGGGGGTCGCGCTAGGCGTCGCAGCGGCGCTCGGAATCGGCATGTTGGTCTACAGGCAAAGCCACAAGCAATCAGTGGTGCGCCGAATGCGTAGCTCGATTCCCGACGCGGCCTGGGAGTTACCCGAGGAACTCATCGCCCAACTGAAGACCCAGCTGCAGCGAGCGGCGAAGGCTATTTAGCCGGAGACCAATCAGAATCAGGCCGCCGGAGCGGCGGCCATTCGGGGTAAAGCGGCCTGCCTCAGAGCCGCCAGGCGAGACTTCCCCACCTTCGTGGGGAGGAGCGCCGGCGGCCGCGAGGCGGTCGCTGCGAGGTATCGCCGCGAGGACTTGTACGCCAGGCGGATCAGCTCCGGCGTTCGGCTGAAATCCGCAGGCGACACAGGCACCGTGTCCACTGTCGGGAGGACGAGAACCTCGGCCGAGTCGCGGTAGGCGTGCACCTCTGCCTCGAGGCGCACTTCCACAAATCGTGCGAGAGCATGAAGGGCCATGCCGAGCGCGTTGGTGGGCTGGTTGCTGACCCAGGGATATCCGGTCGGTAATACGAATACCCTTGTCGCCCCGAGCTCGAGGGCAGCTGCAATCGACCTGTGGTCGGCCACTCCGCCGTCGACGAGCACGCGGCGCCCGATCGTCACAGGGGGAAATACACCAGGGATCGCGCTGCTCGCCAGCAGGGCTGGAATGGCTGGACCCGACGAGATCATCACGGCGCGGGCGCTCTTGAGGTCTGTGGCGATCACATGGACCGGGACTGCGGTGTGCTCCAGCCTGTCGACGGTGAGGTTCTTTTCGAGGATGGAGCGCAGTCCGGCGTTGGAGATGACGTGATTGGTCCTTCCGAACAATCCCCGGGCGCCGGCCCACGGGCTGAACGGAAAGACATCCTGGCGGCGAAGTCCGCACCAGATCTCGGCCAGCCTGCG
>DATLPO010000018.1:0-13067 GCA_035535675.1 Candidatus Limnocylindria bacterium | reverse complement strand
GGGACGGTCAAGTCCAACGTGCATCGCGGCCTTCAAATACTCAGAGGAGAGAACCATGACCGCGTTGACGACTGACCTGAAGAAGCTGGGGTCGCTGAAGGCGCCCGATGGATTCGCCGAGCGAGTCCTGGTCGAGGTCGGGATGGCCGATTCCTACGCGCCGTTCGAGACCGTTCTGGGGACGGTTTACGTCGCGTGGAACCGCCTGGGCGTGTCGGCGGCTGCGCGCTCCGCGTCAGCCTCCGAGTTCGAAGCCTGGTTCCGGGGGGATGTGGGGAGGCCGCTGCTCGCTGCGCCGGCTCCTGCCGACCTCGCCGCCAAGATCGAGGATGAGCTCAGCGGCAAGCGCCGCCTGCGTTTCGATCTTCGAGGGCTCACCGAGTTCGAGCAAGCAGTCCTTCGCAAGACCTACCAGATTCCTCGAGGGGAGGTCCGCCCATACGGGTGGGTCGCGCGCGAGATCCGGCGCCCGGCCGCGGTGAGGGCGGTCGGCACCGCTCTGGCCAACAATCCGATCCCTTACTTCATCCCATGCCACCGCGTCGTGCGCACCGATGGCGAAATCGGAAACTACGGTGGCGGCGGGCCGGAGGCGAAGAAGGCGATTCTCACGATGGAGGGGGTTCGCGTGAACCGGCTGCAGGAGCTGGCGCGGGCGGGCGTTCGCTACCAGGGAGTCAAGACAACCAAGGTCTTCTGCTACCCGACGTGCCACACAGGCCGGCATGCCCTGGAAAAGAACATCGTCTGGCTCCACGACGTGGCAAGCGCTCGAGCAGCGGGCTTTCGGCCGTGCAAGGTCTGCCGGCCCGCTTCTGTGGCGTAGAACGGTCCGGCGCGCGCCGGACCTCGCCGCGTTGAGAAAAGACGCGATGGGCGGCCCCTTCCCCATCCCTTCCCCGGCGAGCGGGGAAGAGAGTTGTGCTATCCCAGTGAATAGATTCCTGGGAGTTCCCGGTAGAGGCCCGCGTAGTCAAGGCCGTAGCCGATCACGAAGCGATCGGGGATCACAAAGCCCTTGAAGTCGATAGTCACTGGGACAGCGCGACGAGCTGGTCTGTCGAGCAGAGCTGCCAACCGAAGTGACGCCGGCTTCATGCGGCGGACGCGCCGGGTGATGGCTGCAGCTGTGTGCCCGGAGTCGACGATGTCCTCCACGAGAAGCACGTGTCTGTCAATCAGCGAGCCATCGATCATGTGCGCGAGCCGCAGGGCACCGTGCGTTGTGCCCGATCCGTAGCTCGCGGCGCGAACGAACTCGAGCTCGGCAGGAATGCTGAGGCTGCGCAGCAGGTCGGCCGCGAACACGGTGGCCCCCTTGAGAATTACGACAAGTACCAGGGGTGTGTCGATGTCCGAATAGCGGTGTGAGATCTGACGGCCCAGCGCGTGAACCCGGCGCGCGATCTGCGCCGACGTGATCATGGCCTTGCCGGCACTTTCGACTCTTGCCGGCGCGGTCTGGGTCAGGACCTCAGGCATGCGCCGTACAGCTTACCGGGCCAAGGGAGCGACGGTGGCGCCAGCGGGGGAGGTTCGCCTGAACTTCCGGTGGGAGCGGCTGAAGCCTCCATCGAAGTTGGTGGCGCGGCCTCCGTGGTAACGCTGCGGAACCGAACCACCGTGGGGTTTGTGCCCGAAGACAACACGGCGGCTTTCGGTGATCTCGAGCCAGCGTTCGAGACGCATGGCCTGCGTCTCAAAGATGTTCGGCCCGCTCATCACGTCCCAAAGTTCCGCCTCACCTTCATCCACGAGCAGGTTGCGAACGCGCGCGTTGATCGCATCAATAGGGCGAGGGATGCCGGCGTCGATAAGCGAGCCATAGCTGTCATTGCCGCAGTGTTGTACCAGCGTTCGATCCTCGACCTGCAACAGTGCGGGTCTCTCGCGCATCCATTCCTGGAGAGGCTCATCGCGCGCCAGCTCGTCGAGGTCATGGCGCTGGCCGCCGATGGACATCCACCAGCCGATGCGGGTTGGATCGCGCAGCGCCCAAAGCATCGCAATCTCGTGGTTGCCGAGCAGCGCACTTGAGTTGGGGCGGTCGCGGGCGTAGCGCATTGCCCCGACTCCGAACATTCCGTAATCGACGAGATCGCCCAGAAAGATCGTGTGCCACTCGGCCGCTGGATAAGGCTTGAGCGCACGGAAGAGGCGCTCGAGGTCGGCGTGGACGTCTCCTACGATCAGGACAGGCAGATCCGCGGCAGGAGGCATCTAAGTCCGATCGTAATTGGGCCGTGGGGTAAAATTTGCGCTCGGCCGTAGGGGCGTAGCTCAGCCTGGTCAGAGCATCGGTCTCCAAAACCGAGGGCCGAGGGTTCGAATCCTTCCGCCCCTGCCAATCCCTCCAAGTTCTTCTCGCGCGCCGCTGCACTATTCTTCCGGTCATCAACGCGAAGTGGATGGCAGTCGCGAGGGGTGACGAGCCGGCCGACCTCGTGCTGGCGGGCGGCCGGGTGCTCTCCGTGTTCACCAAGGAGTGGCTCGAGGTCGACGTTGCCATCCAGGACGGCCACGTCGTGGGACTGGGCACCTACGAAGGCCGCGAGCGGATGAATGTCGAGGGCGCCTACCTGGTGCCCGGTTTCATTGACGCGCATATGCACATCGAGTCCTCCAAGCTGACTGTCGACGAGTTCGCTCGCGCGGTCCTCGCCCATGGCACCACAGCTGTCGTGGCCGACCCACACGAGATCGCCAACGTGCTCGGCGCCGACGGCATCCACTGGCTCCTCGACTGTTGCGCCGACCTGGCCCTTGACGTCTACGTGATGGCCTCGTCCTGCGTGCCCGCCTCTCGCTTTGAGTCGCCACGCAGGCCCTTCACCACTGGCGACATCGAGAGCCTCCTGCGCCGGCATCGCACGATCGGGGTCGCCGAGATGATGAACTTTCCAGGTGTCATCGGCGGGGACGAGGCCGAGGTGGCGAAGCTGACGACGGGCCTCACCGACCACGTCGACGGCCACGCACCCGGCGTGCGAGGGCCGGCTCTCAACGCGTACATCGCCGCGGGAATCCGCTCCGACCACGAGGCGACCACCTACGAAGAAGCGCTCGAGAAGCGGCGCCTCGGGATGTGGGTGATGCTGCGTGAAGCTTCAATCGCGCGCAACCTACGTGACCTCCTGCCCCTCGTCAAGCGATACGGAACAGAGCGCTGCATGTTCTGCACCGACGATCGCGAACCAGGTTTCATCGTCGAGGAGGGACACATCAACCAGATGGTTCGCGTCGCAGTTGAAGACGGGATCAGCCCGGAGGACGCCGTGGTGATGGCCACCATCAATCCCGCGAGCTACCACCGGCTCTGGCATCTCGGCGCGATTGCTCCCGGTTACCAGGCCGACATCCTGGTGCTTGACGATCTTCAGTCGTTCAAACCACGCCAGGTGTTGAAGCGCGGGGCGGCGCCTCGATTCGCAAAGCTCGAAGTCCCCGAATGGGTTAGGCAGACGATGCACCTCGCGCCGGTCAGCGCGGCCTCATTCCGCATTCCGGCAGGGCCCAAGCGGATTCGCGTCATCCGAGTGATCCCGTCTCAACTGCTGACCGGCACCGATGTGGTCGAGCCCGCCGTGCGTGATGGTGCCATCGTCGCTGAACCGAACCGAGACCTTGTCAAGATCGCAGTCCTGGAGCGCCACCACGCTACCGGCCGGATCGGCCTTGGCTTCGCCACCAACGTCGGGCTGACGCGCGGCGCCTTCGCCTCGACAGTCGCGCATGACGCGCACAACGTGGTTGTGCTCGGGGTGGATGACGAGGACATGGCGGCCTGCGCCTGCCGGCTGGCGGAGATCGGAGGTGGAATAGTGGTCGCGGAAGGCGGCAAGGTGGTGGAAGAGCTCCCCCTGCCCGTCGCGGGGCTCATGAGCGATCGACCCCTGTCCGAAGTCTATGAGCGGGTGCGCTCGATGGAGAGGCGGCTCGCCACTCTCGGCGTGACGATGACCGCGCCGTTCATGACGCTCAGCTTCCTCGCGCTATCCGTCATCCCAGAGCTGAAGATCACCGACCGCGGGCTGGTTGACGTCGCCCGGTTCGAACTGGTGCCGCTGGGGATTGAGTGAGACCCTCGCCACTTTCAATGCTCTGTCCAGCCATGAGGCCGAGGCGCGCCTCCGTTCCTGCTGCGGGTCGCGAGCCTGGGCTTCCACCGTCGCCGCCGGGCGGCCTTACGCCGACGTGCCGGCTCTGATTAAGGCAGCCGACGCTGTGTGGGCCGACCTCCGACCGACAGATTGGCTGGAAGCGTTCGCCGCCCACCCCAGGCTTGGCGAGGGCGGTGGGCGTTCGCCCGATTCGTCTGCGAAAGAGCAGAGTCGAGTGATGGCCGCAGGCGACAGGACGTTGGCCGAGCTGGCCGATGAGAACGGCCTGTACGAGGCGAGGTTCGGCCATGTCTTCCTGATCTCTGCTGCCGGTCGCAGTGCCGAGGAGGTCCTGGAAGCTTTGCGAGAACGAATGAACCATGACGCTGAGACAGAGATCAAGGTGGCCGCGGAGGAGCAGCGAAAGATCACTCGCCTGCGCCTCGAGAGCATGCTGCACCCATGAGCGTTTCGACGCACGTGCTCGACACCGCGCGCGGCCGGCCGGCAACAGGGGTGCCTGTCACCCTCAGCCATCGCGGGACTGACCGGCGCTGGTCAGTCGTCGGCCGAGGGACCACCGACCGTGACGGACGTGTCAGGGAGCTTGCCGAGGGCGGGCTCGCCGCAGGCGAATACAGGCTCGATTTCGACACAGCGCATTACTTCCAGGAGCATGGCGACACTGAGTTCTTCCCTGAGGTGTCCGTGGTGTTTGCAGTCGCGGACTCCAGGGGGCATCTCCACATACCGCTGTTGCTCAGCCCGTTCGGCTACTCCACATATAAAGGGACGTGAGGCGATGAACATCCGGCTGGGCGATAACCAGTACGGAAAGTCCGAGACCCACATGGTGCGCGTAACAAAAGGCGGGCCCTTCGGCTCGGTGCACGAGATCAAGGACATCAACGTCAGCGTCGCGCTGTCAGGCGATTTCGCGGCCAGCCACCTCGCAGGCGACAACAGCAACATCGTGACCACCGACACGCAGAAGAACACCATCTATGCGTTCGCCAAGGACGAGCCGATCGGGGAGATCGAGCAGTTCGCGCTGCGGCTCGCCCGTCACTTCGCGCACGACTTTCCGACCGTGCATAGAGCGCGCGTCTCGATCGAGGAGTACCCATGGTCGCGGGTTGAGGTAGGCGGGGAGCCACATCCCCATTCGTTCATCCGGTCAGGCTCGGAGAAGCGACTCGCAGTGGTGACGTGTGCCGGCGACGCCACGTGGGTTGTGGCCGGCCTCAGCGATATGGTCCTGCTCAAATCGACCGGATCGGAGTTCTGGGGTTATCCGCGAGATCAGTACACGACCCTTCCCGAGACGAAAGACCGCGTGCTGGCCTCGGCGGTTGTCGCGCGGTGGCGGTACTCGAATGAGAAGGTGGACTGGTCGGATGCGTTCGCCTCCACGCGACGCGTGCTGATCGAGGCTTTCGCGGCCAAGCACAGCCTTGCACTGCAACAGACGCTGTACGTGATGGGCGAGGCGGCCCTGACCGCCAGGCCCGAAATCGCCGAGATCCGGCTGTCAATGCAGAACAAACACCACTATGTCGTCGACCTGGCTCCGTTCGGCCTTGACAACCAGAACGAGGTTTTCTATGCCTCGGATCGGCCGTATGGGTTGATAGAAGGAACTGTCATTCGCGACGACGACCCGGCCGACGCCGCCTGGTGATGGATTTTCTTCAACCGGCCACGTGGACCGAGGCGCTTGAGATGAAGTCGGCACGTCCGGAAGCGATGCCGATCGCCGGCGGGACTGACGTGATGGTCGAGATCAATCTCGACAGGCACCGGCCGGCCGCAATCATTGACCTGACTCGGGTCAAAGAGCTCACTGAGTGGGGCCCGGAGGCCGGCCTCCTTCGCATCGGAGCGGGCGTCACCTATGCGCGGATCATCGAAGAGCTTGGCGATCAGCTCCAGGGCCTCGCGATGGCCTCGCGAACGGTCGGCTCGCCTCAGATCAGGAACCGCGGCACAGTGGGCGGGAACCTCGGTTCGTCATCGCCGGCCGGCGACGCGCATCCGCCGCTGCTGGCGTCGGGGGCGGTGGTCGAGCTGACCTCGGTGGGAGGGCGCCGGCGGCTCCCAGTCAGCGAATTCTTCACCGGCCCGAAGGTGAACACCATGAAGAAGGACGAGCTCATCTCAGCCTTCCTTGTCGAACCGGCGAAAGGCCCGCAGCAGTTCTCCAAGGTCGGCACGCGCAACGCAATGGTGATCGCAGTGTGTTCATTCGGGCTCGCGATCGATCCCGAACGCCGGCATATCGGCACAGGCATCGGCTCTGCGGCGCCCACCCCCGTCGTTGCGGTCGAAGCAGAGAAATTCATCGAAGGGGTGCTGGACGAGGCAGGGATGTGGGAGAAGCCCAGGGCGGTCGATCCGAAGGCGCTTGATCGATTCGGCGAGCTCGTGGCGGCGGCGTCGCGACCCATCGACGACGTGAGGGGAACCGCTGCCTACCGCCGGCACGCTCTTTCGGTGATGGCGCGCCGGACTTTCGGCTGGGCCTGGGACGAGTACCGGGCGAGAGCCTCGGCATGAAGATCACCTGCAGGGTGAACGGGCGGTCGCGCACCGTCGATGGCGTGTGGGAGGGCGAGAGCCTCCTCACAGTGCTCCGCGACAGGATGGAGCTTCCAGGCTCGAAGAACGCGTGCGAGCAGGGCGAGTGCGGATCGTGCTCGGTCTACATGGATGGGAAGCTGGTCTGCGGGTGCCTCGTCCTCGGCGGGCAGGCAAACGGGCGAGAGATCGTGACTGTCGAGGGGTTGCTGGAGGGTGGTGTCCTGCATCCAGTGCAGGAGGCGTTCGTAGAGGCCGGCGCTGTGCAGTGTGGGTTCTGCACGCCGGGTCTCATCGTCGCCACGCACGACCTCCTCGCACGCGTTTCTGAACCGAGCCTGACTGAGATTCGCGAGGCACTGGCAGGCAACATCTGCCGCTGCACCGGTTACGCGAAGATCATCGACGCAGTTGAGTTGGCCGCTCGCCGTATGGTGGCCACCGACGGGTCCGCTCGATGACCGCACCGCCGAGGCTGGCGTCTCGGACCGCGGTCACAGGTCGGGTCGGTGAGTCAGTGCAGCGGCCCGATGCGGTGCTGAAGGTCAAAGGCGATTTTCCGTACTCATCCGATTTGCGTGTCAAAGGAATGCTGTGGGGAGCAACGGTGCGCAGCCCGCACCCCTACGCGCGCATCGTTTCGATCGACGTCGCCGAGGCCCTCGCCTCACCCGGAGTGCGAGCTGTCCTCACGCATCGGGATGTGCCAGGGCGCAACGCATATGGACTCGAGATTCCCGACCAACCGGTGCTGGCCCACGACATGGTCCGGTATTGGGGAGAGGCTGTCGCGCTGGTAGCCGCAGATCACCCGGAGCAGGCGCGACGTGCGGCGCACAAGGTTCGAATCGACTACCAGGTGCTGGTCCCTCTGACCGACCCGGAGCTGGCGCTCACTCCTGACGCGCCGCCACTGCACCCGGGGGGCAACATCACACGGCAGATCAAGATCCGCCACGGCGATCAGAACGCGAAGGCAGACGTCGTGGTGACCGGCGAGTACCAGATCGGCATGCAGGACCAGGCTCCATTGGGACCGGAGTCTGGCCTTGCGATTCCAGACGGTGAGGGCGGCGTAGACCTTTACATCGCCACCCAGTGGCTGCACGTCGATCGCGATCAGCTGGCGGAGTGCCTTGCGTTGCCGCCGGACAAGGTGCGGCTGACGATGGCCGGGATCGGCGGCGCGTTTGGCGCGCGCGAGGACCTTTCGATGCAGGCACACGCGTGCATGCTCGCGCTTCGCACCGGGAGGCCTGTCAAGATCTCGTACTCGCGACCTGAGTCCTTTGTCGGCCACGTGCACCGGCACCCGGGCCGCCTGCTTTACGAGCACGGCGCCACGCGCGAGGGGAAGCTCGTCTACGTCAAAGCCCGCATCCTTCTCGATGGCGGCGCATACGCCTCCAGCTCGACTGCGGTGATCGCCAACGCAAGCTGCTTCGCGCTTGGTCCTTACGAATGTCCCAGCGCGACCATCGATGGCTGGGTGGTCTATACCAACAATCCACCGTGTGGCGCGATGCGTGGCTTCGGCTCAGTGCAGAACTGCTACGCGCACGAAGCCCAGATGGACAAGCTCGCCGAGGCGCTTGGGATGGACCCGGTCGAGCTCCGAATTCACAATGCGATGAAGACAGGCAGCCGGATGGTGACCGGACAGGTTGTGGAAGGTCCGGTCCCGGTGGCCGAGCTGCTCCGCCGGATAAGGGATGTGCCACTTCCGGCAGCCCTCGCGACCGACCCTGTCGATCTCACCGAGATGCCGGGCGGCGTGTCAAACACCACGCACGGCGAAGCGGTGCGCCGGGGTGTTGGCTACGCGGTGGGCTTCAAGAATGTCGGCTACTCCGAGGGCTTTAACGACTACTCGACGGCGAGGGTCAGGCTGTCTGTCATCGACGGCAAGCCTCGTGTCGAGGTGCACACCGCCAGCGCCGAGGTGGGCCAGGGTCTCGTCACAGTGCAGGCCCAGATCGCCGGCACCGAGCTCGGGGTGAGCGATGTGGTTGTGCTCGACGCCGACACACGTGTCGGCTCGGCCGGCTCCTCATCCGCCTCGCGCCAGACCTACATCACCGGCGGAGCCGTCAAAGCCGCATGCGAAGCGGTGCGGGAGCGCGTTTTCGGGCTGGTGCAGTCAGAGCTGGGACGCGCTGACGCCGCGACAGGGTTCCGTCTCGAGCACGATGCTGTGGTTTCCGCTGATGGCACACTGGTTGTGCTCCTCGCGACATTGTTGGGAGAGGAGGCGATCGAGGAAACTCGCGAGTTCCGACCTCGCGGCACAACCCGCCTCGATCCGGAGACAGGCCAGGCCGACGCGCACCTCCAGTACGCGTTTGCGGCTCACCGAGCCGTCGTCGACGTCGACACCGAGCTTGGCCTGGTCAGGGTCGTCGAGCTCGCCACGGCGCAGGACGTTGGTAAGGCGATCAATCCGCAAGCTGTGGAGGGCCAGCTCGAAGGCGGCGCGGCCCAAGGGCTCGGCCTCGCGGTCATGGAGGAGATCCAGGTCAAGGACGGCGTGATACGCAACGCCTCGTTCACCGACTACCTCCTGCCGACCATCCTCGACATGCCCCCGGTGCGCATGCAGATCCTGGAGCTTGGCGACCCGCACTCGCCGTATGGACTCAAGGGAGTCGGCGAGCCGCCCACGATCTCATCGGGACCCGCAATCGTTGCTGCCATCCGCGCTGCCACCGGCCGCCCGCTCGCGCGCGTGCCGGTTCGTCCTCACGACATCGTCGACACCGGCCAGCGTTGACGACGCTTCTGATCGGAGCCGGGCTGCTGTACACGGGCAGCGCCGAGCTCGAGGGTGGTTGGGTGTTCGCACGCGAAGGGATGATTGTCGAGGTGGGATCGGGTCCTCCACCCGGCGCCGACGAAACGCTGCGTCTGCCCAACTGCGTCGCAGTGCCAGGCCTGGTCAACGCTCACGACCATATGTACCAGTGGGCGACTCGCGGCTATGTGCCTGATGGCACGCTTTTCGAGTGGTTGCGCGCCCTTTATCCGGTGTGGGCAAAGATCGACGCCGACACGGTTCGGGCAGCGGCAAGGGCAGCGATGGCAAAGCTCCTGCTGTCGGGTTGCACGCTTTCGACCGACCATCACTACGTCTTTCCAGCGGGCCGGCGGGAACTCTTCGAAACCCTCGTGGCCTGCGCATCCGAGCTGGGCTTGCGTTTTCATCCCTGCCGTGGATCGATGTCGCTCGGCGAATCGAAAGGTGGCCTTCCCCCTGATGAGGTGGTGGAGGACGAGGACTTCATCCTCGCGGACACTGCAGAAAAGATCGCGCGCTTCCACGATCCGAGCCCTGGATCCATGTGCCGGGTGGCCGTGGCTCCATGCTCGCCCTTCTCGGTCACGCCGAAGCTGATGCGCGACTCTGCGGAGCTGGCTCGCAAGCATGGCGTCAGGCTCCACACGCATCTTGCGGAAACGTTGGACGAGGAGCGCTTCTGCGTGGAGCGGTTCGGAAGGCGGCCGATGGAGTTGATGGAGGACCTCGGCTGGTCCGGCGACGACGTCTGGTACGCGCACGGAATACACCTCAGCGATGCTGAGGTCGACCGTGTGGCCGAATCGAAGACGGGCATCGCGCACTGTCCATCCAGCAACATGCGGCTTGGCGCGGGCGCCTGCAGGGTTGAGGACCTGGTGCGCGCTGGCGCGCGCGTCGGCCTCGGGGTCGACGGGTCCGCGAGCAATGAGGACTCCAACCTGGTGATGGAGGTGCACCAGTCGCTCTTTCTGGCGCGGTCGCGAGCCGCCCTTCATGGTCGCGTCGACGCTCCAACTGCTTTGGACACCCGCTCGGCGTGGCGGCTGGCGACAGCCGGAGGAGCGGCGTGCCTCGGACGCGACGACTGCGGCGCCCTCGAGGTCGGAAAGTGCGCCGACGTCACCCTCTTTCGCATTGACGACCTGGCCCATGCCGGCGTTCACGATCCGCTCGCCGGCCTTGCGCTGGCGCCACCTTCACGGGCCGAGGCAGTGGTCGTGCAGGGGAAGGTCGTGGTGCGCGAGGGTCGTCTCCTGACCGGTGACGAGGACGAGATTGCGCGAGGGATCAGCGCTGCCGGCCGGCGGCTCTCTCAGGCCTGATCTGCCGCCCAGTCCGGGCTGAAGCCGGCTTTCCGTCCGTGAAGACTGTTTTGCCGCGCACCAGCGTCCTCGCGGTTCGCCCTCGGATCGGCTGGCCCTCGTGCGCGCTGAAAGCATTCCGATACAGGAGATCGTGCTTGCGCAAGGTCCCCTCGTACGACAGGTCGACGAGCCACAGGTCGGCGTCGAAACCCACAGCCACCTCTCCCTTGCTCGCCATGCCGAAACGGCGAGCCGGGTTGGTCGCTGTGACTGCTGCGATGGTGGACAGCTCGACTGATCGCTCGGCGGCGTGTGCAAGCAGCAACTGTCGCGTTGACTGGCAGCCCGAGATGCCGCCCCAGAGCTTGAAGAAATCCTCGCCAAGCTTCAGATCAATCGTGCTCGGAGAGTGGTCGGAGACGACCATCGGCAGCGTTCCATCGGCGAGCAAACTCCACAGGCCGTCGCGATCCTCGATGGTGCGGAAGGGAGGCGCGCATTTGCCGATCCCACCGAGGCGTTCCATGTCGTTCTCTGTGTACAGCAGGTAGTGAGGGCACGTTTCGCAGCTCACATCGACACCGAGCAGCTTCGCCTCGGCGACCATATGCACGCCAATCTCCGTGCTCACATGCACGATGTGGATGCGGCAGCCTGTCTCGCGCGCGATACCGATGGCAGTCGCGATCGCTACCTGTTCCGCATCTGCGGGCCGTGACGCGATGAAGTCACGCGGTCCCGTTCTGCCCTCAGCCACCGACCCGATCAACTCCGGGCTCTCGGCGTGAATCAGCAGTATCGAGTCCAGCCGGGCGATTCTCTGCATGCCCTGATAGAGGGTGTCCTCATCGCATGCGGGGAACTCGTCGATGCCGCTTGGGCACATGAACGCCTTGAAACCGATGACCCCGCGGTCGACAAGCTCTTCGAGCCGGTCGAGATTGCCGGGGACCAATCCGCCCCACAACCCGAAGTCCACAAGCGACGTGGCGTTCGCCGTCTTGACCTTGAGCTCAAGGGCAGGACCGTCGATGGTAACCGGGTGGCTGTTCAGCGGCATATCTACGAAGCTCGTATAACCTCCGGCGGCCAGCGCTGCCGATCCGTTGGCGATCGTCTCCCAGTCGGTCCGCCCAGGCTCGTTGAAGTGCACGTGTGAGTCGACTCCGCCCGGAAAGATGTGAAGGCCGGTGGCGTCGACAGCTTCGCCCGCACTCACTGACACGTGTGGGCCGACCTCAGTGATCAGGCCTCCATCGACCGCGATGTCGGCGCCAATCACGCCTTCTTGAGTTACGACGCGACCCCCGCGGATGACCAGGTCAGTCATTCGGGGCCAAGCGTTGTGAGCAGCTCCAGGAACCGGCCGAGCACATCGATCGAAACCGCCACGTCGTCCACAGTCACGGCTTCCGCTGGGTTGTGGCTGATGCCTCCTTTGCACCTGACGAAGAGCATCCCTACCTCGGTCAACGAAGCCATCGTGACGCCATCGTGTCCGGCGCCGCTCACCAGGTGGACAACTGGAACCCCAGCCTCGTCGACTGCCATCGCAAACAGGGAAGCCAGATGTGGGCTGCAAGACGCCGAGGCGTTTTCACCGAGCAGCTGGTGCGCGACCCTGACGCTTCGTCGCGATCCGATTTCTTGCGCACTTTCGAGAAGGTGGCGCGTGCGCTCGAGGCGGACGTTGTCATCCGAGTGCCGGATGTCGAGGCTGACCGCGACCTCGCCGGGCACCACGTTGACGGCGCCGGGGTGCACTGTCAGCTGTCCGACAGTCGCCACCAGGCCTTCGTGCGAAGCGGCATCGGCTTCGACTGCGAGCACGAACTCGGCCGCGGCGACCAGAGCATCTCTGCGCCCGCGCATTGGCACCGTCCCGGCGTGTCCTGCCTCTCCGGTGAATGTGATGTGGTAGTGGGCTCGGCCGGCGATCGCCGAGACGACGCCGACGGGAAGGCCGCGCGTCTCGAGCACCGGTCCCTGCTCGATGTGAACCTCGCAGTAGCCCAGGACGTTGCCGCCGCGCCAAGCATCGTCACTCACTCGTGCCGGGTCACCGCCGAACTGGCCAATGGCCTCCGCGAGCGTCACGCCACTGGCATCGGTGCGCTCGAGATCCGAAAAGTCAAAGGTGCCCGCAAGCGCCCGGCTTCCCAGGTACGTCGAGCTGAAGCGCAGCCCTTCCTCGTCTGCGAACGCGATCACCTCGACGGCGAAAGGCAAGCGCCTCTTCGTGTCGTGGAGGCCTTGCACAGCGGCGATGGCGACCACGACACCAAGCGG
>DATLPO010000017.1:0-4849 GCA_035535675.1 Candidatus Limnocylindria bacterium | reverse complement strand
CTCGTCGCCCTTGGCCAAGACGGTCGCTGGCACCGCGTCGGCTCGCCCGCGGCGATGCCAGAGCGCGTGCGGGCCAAGCTCGCCCCTGTCTGCGACCCATTGAGGCTGCTCGACGCTTTCGATGCTTGAGATCGTGGCTGCGGTGAGCTCTGGGCTTGGAACCGCCGGCGCGATCCTGGCATTGGCGGCGCCGACGCCGTCGTGGCTATGTCGATTCGCCAGTTCGTGGTGGGCCGCCGAAGAATCGCTCGCCAAGCGCACCGGTTGGTCCTGGGTCGACGGGCGCCGGCTGGTAGCGATCCAGGTCATTGCAGCCATTGTTGGTGGAATCACGGCTGGAGCGCTGACCAGCCTGACCGCGCTGGCGGCGCCGGGGGCGATCGGCGCTGTGTCAGCAGTACGTGCTGTAGTCGCGGCGAGGGCCAGGTCGCAACAGGTGGTCCGGCAGGATGCTGTCCTGGAAGCCGTGAGGATGCTGCGCCAGCTGCTGGAGACCGGCGCGGCGAGCGTCAACCAGGCCATCGAGATCCTCGGACATCGAGGGCCGCCTCCGCTGCGCTCGGACTTTCGTCTCATCTCCGCCAACACGGCCGCGCGGCGACAGGCATGGGCCCAAGCCCGTGAGCGGATCGCCGAGCCCCTTTTCGACATGCTCGCCGCGGCGGTCCTCATCCAGGGACCCGGAGGAGGCGAGCTGGCACCACTTTTCGCCGACCTGGAGGCATCCGTCAGCGCTGCGCAGGAAGTTGAGCGTGAGGCGCGGGCTCTCCAGGTCCAGGCCAGATCAGCGTCGAGCATCATCGTTGCTCTTCCAATCGCCTTCCTGGTTGTTCTTTCGATGTTGCATTCGCCCTACCTGGACGCGTTTCACAAACCTGAAGGCGAGGCGTTTCTTATCGCGATGCTCGGGATCATGGGCTGCAGCTATGTATGGATGAGACGTTTGCTCCGGCTGCCCGGCCTGGAGCGGGTGAGGCTGGGCGATGCCTGAGCCGATGCTCGCCGCCCTGGTGTCGATCTTCGCGGGAGCATCCTTCGGTATCGCGGTGCTGGCAATTGGGGGTCGGGACCACGGCATCGACGCCGCGGCTTGGTTGGGTCGGCGGCGTTTGGGACCGTCGCCGGCGGAGCTCAATGTGCCGAGGGTCTGGTCGAACCTGTTGAACAGCACCGGCGTTCGCGACCGGCTGGTGGGCGCGATTGACCGAGCAGGGTGGCGAGAGACGCCAGAGCGCGTGATTGCAGTTGCAGTGGTTTTCTCCGGCGCCGTTGCTGTCCTCGGAGCAGCGTCGGCGCCATTGATTGTCCCTGGCGGTGCGGCCTTCCTCGGCGTTATTGGGTTTCTGATCGGAATCGGATGCTGCGCACTTATCGTGAGGTCGGCTGTCGCCGCCCGACGGCGCCGGCTCGCGGCAGAGCTGGTGCCGCTGCTCGAGCTCTTCACCCTCGAGTTGAGCGGCGGGGGCAGTGCTCTGTCCGCGTTGGGTTCGGTGACTTCCAAGGTTCAGGGAGAGCTCGCCACTGACGTTCGCCGCTTCCTCATCGCATCGCAGGTCGCTGGCTCGGTTCCATTTGAGGGGCGGCTCATGAGGTACGCCGAGCATCTTGATATCCCGTCAGTCGCAAGTCTCGCCACGATCCTTGCGGCAAGCCGCGAGTACGGGACCGGCGTCGTGCACGGAGTGCGTGCACTAGCCACTGACCTACGGCATGCTCAGCGGCGCGAGCTCATCGCACATAGCCGCCGGGCGTTGAACCACGTCCTGATCCCGGCTGCGGTTGGAGTCCTGCTGCCCTTTCTTGCTGTCGTGATGTTTCCCGCAGTCACCGCCCTGCAGCGAAACCTGCATTGAGCAAGCGCACCAGGCCGATGCGCGGCACGGCCTTGATGGAATTCGCACTGGCGTGGCCTGTCGCGATGTTGCTGGTGCTCGGCGCTGTCGAGTCCGCGGTCTGGGGATCTGAGGTTTTCGCTGCGCGGTCCGCCGCACTGGCGGGAGCTCGTGCCGGTGTGGTGGTCGGCGCGGGTGCAGCGACAGCCGCGAAGATGGCGCTGCGCACGCTGTCGCCCAGCCTCGTCGGAGTGGCAGCATCGGTCTGGTGCCCAGGCGAGTCGCTATCTTCGCCGGCTGTCTGGGTATGCGCACGTGATCTGGGCAACGCCATCGAGGTCGAGATCGGCGGTGAGGTGCCTGCCCTCGTGCCGATTGTCGGCGAACGCGGGCTCCCAATCCGGGCTCGCGTGATCGTCCAGAAGGAGGCCTTTGCGAGATGAGGCTGAAGTTCAAGAGCGCCCAGGCGCTGCTCGAGCTTGCGCTCTGCACGCCGATCGTGGTTCTGCTGGTGCTCGGCACCGTGGCCTCTGTGCAGATCGCCGGCGCCCGCGCCGGCCTCGAGGCAGCCACGCAGGCGGCAGGCGATGCCGCCGCCCGCGCTCCGGATCCGGCGACCGCGGTGTCTTCAGCTCACGAGCGCTTCCAGTCGATCGTCGCCGATTACCCTCTGGGGTCGGCCACTCTCACTGTCTCGATGACCGGCTTCGAGCGAGCGGGTCACATCATCGCGGCATCGACGGCTCGCGTCGACCTCGGGTGGGCACGGTTTCTCGTTGTACCGACCCAAATCACGCTCCGGTCGGAGGTCGTATTGACGCTCGAGCCATGGCGGACCCACAGACTGTCGCGTTGATTGGCCATGAGCGTGGGCAGGTGCTCGCGTTCTTCGCGATCCTGCTGCCGATCATCCTTCTGCCCCTTGCCGCTTATGCGGTGGATGCAGCCTTCGTCAGCACCCGCGCCGCGAGCCTACAGGGCGCCACCAATCAAGCCGCGGAGGTAGCGGCGCAGCAGGCGGACATCGGTGCATTTCGTTTGCGCTCAGCGTTGACCCTCGAGCCATCATCGGCGCGTGCCGCCGCAAGGCAGTCGATCAGAGAGTCAGAGCCGGAAGCATCGGTGGTGTCAGTGACGGTGAAGGGTGCGGTGGTGACTGTCATCACGATGGAAGTGGTCAATTTGCCCTTCAAATTCCTGCCGGCGCAGGCAATCACGCTCGAGGCACATGCCTCGGCTCGTCTGGTCGGTGGTTACGACAACCCGAGCAGCCGCTTGCCGTTGCCGACGAGAACTTTCTGAAGCGTGGCCTCTGGAATCTCCAGCGTCGCCAGCTCATCGAGGCAGCGCTCGGGTTGGATGAACGGGTAGTCGCTGCCAAACACGAACTGGTTCTGGAGGCGGCCCTTCATGTCGCGAATCACCTCGGGTGGGATGTAGCGGGGCGCCCAGCCTGAGATATCGATGTAGATGTTCGTCTTGTGCAGCGCCATCGCCAGCAACTCCGTGTGCCACGGGTAGCCGAAATGCGCCGCGATGACGTTGAGGTTGGGGAATGAGGCGGCGACAGCGTCGAGCCGGATAGGCCGCGCGTAGTCGAGGCGGATGCCTTGCCCGCCCGGCTGGCCGGCGCCGATGCCGCTGGTGCCGGTGTGGAAGAGGACGGCGAGGCCGAGCTCCTCGCAGCGTTCGTACAGCGGCCAGTGGCGCTCGTCGTCAGGAGCGAACGCCTGCAGCGAAGGGTGGAGCTTGACGCCTTTGAGGCCGAGAGAGCTGATGTTGCCGAGCTCGGCCACCGCCCGCTCCCCTTTTAGCGGGTCGACGCTGCCGAAGCCCTCAAACGCCTTCGGGTGCTCGGCAACCGCCTTGGCCACCACCTCGTTTGGCACTCGGGGCCGGCCGGTGGCGGTCTCCGCGTCCCACGCGAGGAGCAGGGCAAGAACATCGAGCTTTTCGTAGTCGGCGGCCAGCTGCTCGATCGAGCGCCGCACCACCTTGGAGCGGAAGTACGCCTCGGCCGCTTCCACATACCCTTTCATCGACACGTCGAGCCATTCGGGAGTGGGCAGGTGGACGTGAAAATCGATAGCTCTCACGGCGGGCCCGATGATAGTCGTCATGCAAGCCACGCTGCTCGTCCTCGCCGGCGGCGAGAGCCGTCGCATGGGCCGCACCAAGGCCTGGCTGGAGGTGGGGGAGACGACTCTATTGCGGTGGATGACCGAACGTCTGGCCCCCGATTTTTCTGAGGTGGTGGTCTCCTTCGCGGAGCCCGAGCAGGTCCGCGAGCATGTCCCTTACCGGATCGTTTTCGACCGCATCCCTTCGGCTGGACCGCTGGCCGGTCTCGAGGCCGGGCTCAGCATCGCTCGAAATGACGTCGTCTTCGCCGTCGCGTGCGACATGCCGTATGTGACTCGACAGGTGGCGGAGATGGCAGTCGTCGCGTCGCACGGTTGCGATGCGGCGATCCCACGAATTGATGGCCGGCCCGAGCCAGCGTGTGCGGCCTATCGGCGCTCCGCTCTCGTGCCGATCACAACGGCGCTCGATGCCGGCAGGTTGAAGGCGTCCGACCTCGCGGAACAGCTCGACGTAACGTGGCTCGAAGGTCTCGACGCACACCTGTTTCGCAGCCTCAACGGACCTGACGACTACGAGCGCTTTCGTCACGAACTGAGTCGCGGCGATAATGAATAGAGAGTGCGCCTTGCGCGCGCCCGGCCTGAAGAGTTCTCTTCCCCAACTGGAGGCTTACTTGTGAAGATCGTCGTCACCGTGAAGCAGGTGCCCGACCCCAACGCAGCCACCGTCCTCGAAGCTGACAACACGCTGTCCCGTGAAAAGGAAGCTGTCCTCGATCCGGGTGACGAATGTGGCATCGAAGAAGCGCTCCAGCTCAAGGAAGCCCATGGGGGAGAGGTGATCCTCGTCTCGATGGGCCCGGAGAAAGCCAAAGACGCGATCCGAAAGGGCCTGTCGATGGGGGCTGACCGCGGTGTCCTGATCAGCGACCC
>DATLPO010000016.1:0-7526 GCA_035535675.1 Candidatus Limnocylindria bacterium | reverse complement strand
CAGGCCGAGGTCCGGCCTGCGGAGCCCCACCAGCACGACTCCGGCGGCGGCGGCGAGCTCGAGCCCCGCCCACAATCCGACGAAGTCTCCTGCCGATGCGGCGACCATGACGCCAAACGCTGCCAGCAGCTGCATCGCAAGGCCGACCGAGACCGAGTCTTCGGCGCTCCAGTCGGCCACCGCGATGGCGGTGCCCGCGGCGAGGAGCACGGCTGCTTTTGCAAAGAGCGCGAAACGGTCCTGCACGAAGCCGCCATCGAAAAGGCTTGCCAGCGTTGCTCCCAACCAGAGCTCCAGGACCAAAGCGATGAGGACCACCCCCGCCACGAGCGCGGGCAGCTGCGGCCGGAGCGAGGGCGGCACGCCGCCGAACCGACCCGCCAGCAACAAAAGCAAGGCGGTGGCAAGCACCAGGGCCTCAGGAATGAGCACGAGCTCTTTCGTCATTTGACCACCGCGTATGGAGACGCAATGTCGGTGATTCCCGCCGCCAGCGTGGTGACGATGCCGGGATCGAAGATTGCCTGGTCGGTTCCAGGCAGCTTGGGGCCGCTTGGGAATACGCCGACCCACAGGAGGGCGCCGGCGAGGATGGCGAGGAACCAGGTCTCGCCCAGCGCTGCGTCTGAGACGCCAGGCGCGTCGGGATTTGGCGACGCAAAGAGGACGCGGTGAACGATCACCGCGAGGCCGGCGGCCACCACAGCGAGACCCAGCGCCACTGCGAAGGCACCCGCCGGCTGGTTTTTCAACGAGCCGAAGAAAGTCATAGTCTCGGCTGTGAACGACGCCATCAGCGGAACGCCAAGAATGCCGAAGACTGCAAACAGCATCAGCCACGTGAGGTTCGGCATGCGCGGAGCAAGACCCCTCAACACGTACATGCTTCGGGACTGAGCCCGGTCCGCCACCGTCGCGCACACCCCGACGATGAGGGCGGCCGCCAGGCCACCCGAGAAAAGCGAAAGCACGCTTCCACCGATCGCGAGCGGCGACAGCGCGGCCACCCCGAGCACGGTGACCCCTCCGGGAACCAGCGCCAGGTGCGCGGCGGCATCGCGCAGATCGACCGACCGCAGCACAACAAGGCCGGCGTATATGACAGTGACGGCCGCCATTCCCGCGACCAGCGGGGAAAGCAGCTGCGCTGCGATGGGCTCCGCGCCGACGAGGACGCGAATCAAGACAAGGGCCCCAAGCCGCGTGGCGCTGCCGGCGACGATGACACAGACCCCGACAGGCGCCTCCGAGTAAACGTCGCGCACCCAGCCGTGGAACGGGAACAGCGGGAGGCGCGTCGCCGCAGCCACCAGCACTGCCGCGCCCACCGCGAGCTGCATGCGCGGGCTGAGAGTGGTCTTGAGGAGCACGTCCATGTCGAAGCTGGTGCTGCCTGTCGCGGCATAGAGAGCCATGACGGCGACGAGCAACGCGATGGTGCCGAGACCCCAGTAACCGACGAGCCTCCATGCGGCAGCCTCGCGCCGGGGGCCGCCCCAACCAAGCACCAGCAGCGCAAGCGGAACCGTGGCCGCGCCCCAGAAGAGCAGCAGCACGAACATGTCGTGGGCCACGACCGCGCCGTTGACGCAAGCTTCGGAAACCAGCAGCAGGCAGAAGTAGGAGCGCACGCGCTCGCGCACGCCGAACGATGCGAGGACCGAGGCGATCCCGACAAGGCCGGACAGGATGAGCATCAACATCCCCGGCCCATCGACGCCCAGGTGGTAGACCGCCCCGATGCTGCGAAGCCAGGGCAGGTTCTCTTGGAACTGCGGGTCCGACAGGAAGTTCTCGAACTGGTTGTACGCGACCCAGAGAACGAAGAGAAGGCCGACGTTGGTGAAGAACGCGATCTGCTTCATCAGTCCGTCGTACCTGCCGCGGGGATTGGGCAGGACTGCGATGACGGCCGCGACGAGGACAGGCGTCCAGACAAGAATGCTGAGCAGCAGGGACGAGGTGAAGATCCCGGCGCCGCCGACAGTGACCGGCGCAGGGGTCGGGCTGGCGGCCTGGACCGCCGCCAACGCGATGCTCACAGCGATCACCGGAACACTCCCGGCGACACGATCGCCAGCACAGCTGCCAGCAGGACGGCGAGGAGGATCACCGCCGGCAGCACCGGCACCCTCGAAGCCGCCGCGGCCATACGTCCTGTGAACACGGCAGAGCGCCCGAGCGCGTCATCGCGCGTCGGTATCCAGTCGCTCGTCCCGCCCGCGATGCTCACGGCCGGCTCCACCACAAAGCGATTGACAGTCCCCGCGGCGACGGCGAGCAGCCGATCAGACCACGCTCCGATACCGGCCGACGCGCGCACCGCGCCGTCCTTGTTGGCGCGGAACGCGACAACCGCCGCCACAAAGCCGGCCAATGCCACTGCGACCCACAAAGCCAGAGCTGCTGTGCTCGGTGCTGGGTGCTTGTGTCCGACGTCGAGGAAGTCCAGCCACCTCGTCACGACAGAGGCCACCACGAGAGCGGCGGCAGTCAAGGCGAGCCAGTAAGGCCAGGCGAGTGAGCTGGCAGGCGCCTCGCGCACACGGTCGGGTTCGAATGCGCGCCGGCGGCGAAGCGGTCCGGTCGCGATTGCCAGGAAGATTCTCAGCGAGCCTAGCGAGACGAGCAGAACAGCCTCGCCGAGCACCAAACCGAGGCGAGAGCCGGAGGCCACCGAGTACGCAAGCGCGCCCGATGCGCTGAGCCCCAATATCAGCCCGGCGGCAAGCAGCACGATCGCGCTCGCGCGCATACGCCGCCACGCATCGCCCATCTCGGCAAGGTCATCGGTCCGCATCGCCGCCGCCAACGACGACGCAGCCAGGGTACCGGCGACGCGCGCAAGCGCCGCAGCGAAGATGCAGGCGACGCCCGCAACGGCAAAGGTGAAGGTGAGGCCCGGCTTCTGATAGCCGTGAACCACGACTGCCGCGCTCAAGGCGGCGATGCTGGAGCCGAGGAGTGCGATGGCCCTGCGCGGCTCATTGGTGATCAGCGCGACCAGCGGAGCGATGAGGGCGGCAGCGCCACAAACGTAGAGCATCGCTTGCAAGGTCTGGGCGTTGGATGCACCCGCGATCGGCATGAGGCGGTAGAGCACGACGATCGCCACCACCGACCATGCGGCCTGGGCCAGCGCTGACGCTGCGGGCGGCGCGTCGACCGCCGTCCGTGTCACCCAGGAATTGAGCGGCCACAACGCAAGCCGGCCGGCGACGCCAACAAATAGAAGGACGGAGGCCACGACCAGGGTCTTGGCTCCGGCTCCGAGAGTTGTGTGGAGGACCGGGACGAGGGCGTTGAGGTCCTGGACGCCGTAACGCGAGTACAGCACCGCGATGCCGCACAACAGGAATAGGTCGGTGAGGAACGGCAGGATAAGGGCGACGCGCGAGCTCCGCGCAGGTCCTTCCGCGCCCCAGCGATGCGCCAGAAGCAGATAGGTGGCAGCGCCTGTCAGCCCCCAGAAGGCAAACAGCTCGGCGAGGTCGTTGCTCACGAGCGTGCCTGTGCATCCGAACAGGAACAGGCTGATCAGCGCGTGGAAGCGCGCAGCGCCGGCCTCGACCCGGCCCATGACCCTGTGCCAGCCCAGCACGCCGATCACGCACAGCTCGACAACTACTAGCGCAACCACTGTGAGGTGATCGACACGCAAGATGATGTCGATGCCGAAAGCCTGAAAGTTGGTGGGGCCGTTGAAGGCGACAGGCAGGTTGAGGTACTGGTAGCTGGTGACGAAGGGTGCTGCCTTCTTCGCCAACCCCCAGCCGACGAGCAACGTCAGGAGCAGCGACACGACCGCGCCGAACAGCGCCAGGTTGGAGGCCGAGCGCCGGGTACGTACACCTGAGACAGCCATCACGAAAGTGACAAGTGGCACGACCACCATCACCGGCACCGCCCAACCTAGGGTGTTGAAAGGATCGAACGTGAATCCGCCCCGAGCGCCGGAGGCGGCGCCCGATGCCTGCGTGAGGATGTCGCTCGCGGCGACGACGAGGCTCAGCGAGGACCCACCCGGCCGGCCAGCCCAACTCCCAGCGCCACTGCGCCCAGCGCCGCGACGGAAAGCAGCACCGCGATCTCCTGGCCGAGAAGCTGAGTGCCGCCGGATGGGACCGCTGTAAAAAGCGAGGCGCCCACAAAGGCAGTTCCGGCTCCGGCGAACATCAGGGGAATCCCGGCCAGAGCGTGCGTCAAGTCCCGTCTCCAGCTCGCTACAAACGCCCCGATCCCGACCAATCCGGAGGCGACAAAAAGGACTGCGACGAAGGCCAGGTGGGAACTCATCTGCTCCGGTCCCTTGCGCGCCACGCCAATGTCGCTCCGACCAGCGCGACAAGCACCAGCGCGGCCACCGCCTCGACGGCAAGCACATCGTGAACGAAGAAAAGCCTGCCCAACGCGGCGCTACCGAACAGACCTCCGAAATACAGGTTGAATGCGAAGTCGCCGCGGTATGCGGCGTAAGCCAGCACCACCATCAATGCCGCAGCGCCGACCGCGCCCAGCTGGTGCCAGCGCGCGCCGACCACAGGCTCGACCGCCCGGTAGGCGGAGCCCGCCAGGACCAGCGCGCATGCCCCGTAGCAGACAAGCGCGACCATAGCTGCAAAACCGGCCGACAGCGAGACGTACATGCCGGCCACACCGAGCGCGACGGCTCCCAGCGCAAGGCCACGCATCGAGCGGTTGGCCAGGAATGCTACAGAGAGCCCGCCGGCCACAGACACTGCGGCGGACAGGAAGAAGCCGATCGCGTGGAGGGAGTCCATCGGTACTCCGTGGTTGGTGAGAGTGGTCTCTTACCGGCTAATCGACGATGCCGCCGGCTCCAAGCCGGAAAGCATACAGGAGCCCGGTTCCTGCAATCGCGACTGCAACCACCACCGCCACCACGCCATCCGCCGTCGTCCCCGCCTCGATCGCGGCGAACACGTAGGCAGCCACCATCAGCACAAGGGCCAATTCCAACGCCACCGCCGCGACGCTGAGCGCGTCCCAACGCCGATAACCTCGCCAGAATTGAGCCATGGCGGCAGTATCGCTTATCGACTTCGCCAAAAACCACCGCCAGGAAGCGTCCCCCGGCGTCGAGGTGATCATCACGCCGCACTACCGAATCACGCTGATGCCCGACTTCCCACTCCCGGGACCCAACAGCGTCGGGTGGATCCGCTGCAAGCCGAACGAGATTGACGGCGTCATCAGCGAAGCGCAGGCCACTGTCGCGGCTCGGAACCTCCCGCTCATGTGGGTGCTCGACCCCGACACCCAGCCCCCAGATCTAGCGGCCCGCCTCGAGGCCCGAGGGTTCCGCCCTGACCCTCACGGTGGTGAGGCCAAGGTCATGGTGCTGCCTGCCGATGCACCGATCGAGGCCCCGATCGTCCCTGGGCTCGAGATCCACGACGCGCTGGCCGACCCGGCCGCCTTCAAGGCAGCGAACGACGCAGCCGCGGAAGCGTTCGGGTCAGATCTCCGGGGCGACGACCCCAAGCTCTTGGCGATGAACGAGCGTCGCCGCAAGGACGCTATCTCCTCAGGCAACCGGCGACTGCTGCTGGCGAGCGTGAACGGCGAGCCGGCGGGATCGGGCTCGCTCACCCTCTTTCCGCCCCGAGGCGCGTACATCAACGGCGGCTCCGTGCGGCCAAAGTTCCGCGGCCTCGGCGTGTACCGCGCATTGGTTGCGGCCAGGCTTGAGATCGCTCGCGAGGTCGGCGCGGCAGGCCTCGTCGTGCAAGCGGGCGCGATGTCGGAGCCAATCCTGTCGCGCCTGGGCTTCGAGCCAGTGAGCTGGCGCCGCTACTACGTCTGAGCGATGGTCACGCGAGCGACTTGAGCCAAGCCCTGTGCAACGACCCATACCGCCCACTCTCCTCGCGAAGGTCGGACGGAGCGCCGTCCTCGACGACGCGGCCCGCATCGATCACCAGCACCCGGTCCGCGATGTCGACGGTGGACAGGCGGTGGGCGATGATCAACGCGGTGCGCCCACGCAGCAGGGTGCGGAGCGCGTGCTGAACCAGCCGCTCCGACGGGAGGTCGAGCGATGACGTCGCCTCGTCAAGGATCAGTACCTTCGGGTCGGCCAGGAATGCCCGCGCGAAGGCAACCAGCTGGCGCTGGCCGGAGGACAGCCGCACGCCGCGGCGCCTGACGTCGGTCTCATACCCGTTGGGGAGCGCAGTGATGAAGTCGTGCGCCCCTATCGCGCGCGCGGCCGCGATCATCTCCTCACGCGTTGCGTCGGGCCGCCCGAACAGCAGGTTGTCACCCACCGTGCCTGAGAACAGAAAGCTCTCCTGCGTCACCACCACTATCGCCCGTCGGAGGTCAGCCACCGAGATCGACCGAAGGTCGACCCCATCGAGGGTGAGCCGGCCTGCCGTCGGGTCGTAAAACCGCGCGATCAAGCGCGCCATCGTGGTCTTGCCGGCGCCGGTCTCCCCAACCAGCGCGATGATCTGGCCGGCAGGGATCTGCAGGTCGATGTCGTGCAGGACAGCCTTGTCCCGATACGCAAACGTGACGTGCTCGAAGGCCACCGAACCCCTGACCTCGTCCAGCCTTACCGGCGAAGCCGGCTCGGGCACGGTGGGCGACTCCTCAATCACGCCGGCTAGCTTCTCGAGCGCGGCGCCTGCAGCCTGGAACGTGTTGTAAAACTGCGCGAGGTCCTGCATCGGCTCGAAGAACTGCCGCAGATAAAGGATGAAGGCGGTCAGCACTCCCAGAGTCAAGTCCCCCTGCACGACGAGAGAGCCTCCGTAAACGAGGACTAATGTGGTCGTCAGACGTCCCAGCAGGATGATCCCCGGGCTGAACGTCGAAGCGAGCCGGTTGGACCAGATGTTGGCGTCGCGGTAGCGCCCGTTGACGTCCTCGAAGATCTCCTGGTTGCGCGGCTCGCGCCGGAAAGCGTGCACCGCCCGGATCCCACCCAATGACTCCACGTAATGCACGATCACCAGGACAATCGCTCGGCGAACCGCCCGATAGGAAAGAGCGGAGTTGTGCCTGAACCACGCGGTCAGCCCCAGCACCAGCGGCATCGCGACGAGCGTCACGATTCCGAGGCGCGTATCCAGGTGCAGGAGGATCGCGGTGATCGCCACCACCGACAGCACCGAGGTGATCGCCGAGGTCAAGCCGGTGGCCAGCAGCTCGTTGAGCGCCTCGATGTCTGATGTGAGGCGCGAGATGATTCGCCCCGACGTGTAGCGCTCGTAGAACGAGAGCGACAGCTCCTGGATGTGGGCAAAAAGAAGCTTCTTCAGGTCGAGCAGGGCGTCCTGGCCGATGCGCCCTGACAGCCGAAGGAACGCAAAGTTCGCAGCAGCGTTGATGACGAGGACCCCGACCAGCGCAGCACCGACCTCAGCGAGAGCCGTCAGGTCGCCCGTCCTGCCCGGGCGTATGCCTCTGTCGATGCCCAGGCCCACCAGGTAAGGAATCGACAGGTAGGCGGCTGAGCGGATGAGGATCAGCAGTCCAGACAGAGCCAGCTGCCACCG